>NZ_JAVHZD010000014.1:0-100733 GCF_031119615.1 Paraburkholderia sp. SARCC-3016
CCAAGCGGTCTTAGGAAGACAAAACATTCTACCAACTCCTTGGCTCACAGAACGACATGGCTACGATCCGACTTACGTCGATATCGGCGGACACGTGAAGGCGGGGCAACTGCTTGCCGTGATCGAAACGCCTGAAATCGACCAGCAACTGATTCAGGCGAAAGCGGATCTGCAAACGGCGAAGGCCAACGCCGATCTCGCGGAGACCACCGCGAAGCGCTGGCGCGCGATGCTCGGCACCGACGCCGTCGCGCAGCAGGACGTCGATACGCGCAACGGCGACTATGCGGCGAAGAAGGCGCTCGTCGACGCCGCGCAAGCCAATCTGGACCGGCTCGTCGCGACCAAGTCGTTCGCGCGCATCGTCGCGCCGTTCGACGGCGTCGTGACCGCGCGCGATACCGATATCGGCGCGCTGATCAATGCGGGCAGCGGCGGCGTCGGCCAGGAGCTGTTCCAGGTGTCCGACGTCAGGCAGTTGCGCGTGTACGTGCAGGTGCCGCAGAACTACGCGCCGATCGTGCATGCAGGCACGATCGCGATGCTCACGGTGCCCGCGTATCCGAACGAGCAGTTCCCGGCGCGGGTGGTCGCGTCGGCCGATTCGGTCAATGCAGCGTCGGGCTCGACGCTCGTGCAGCTGCTCGTCGACAACAGCGCGGGCAAGCTGTTGCCGGGCGGCTTCGCGAGCGTGCAGTTCAAGCTGCCGGTCGCGCCGGACGCGTTGCGCGTGCCGGCCAGCGCGCTGCTGTTCGACAGTCATGGTTTGCGTATTGCGACAGTCGGACAGGGCGACCACGTGGTGTACAAGCGCGTGACGATTGCGCGCGACCTTGGCGATGCGGTCGAGATCGGTTCCGGCCTGCTGCCGACCGACCGCGTGATCGATGCGCCGCCCGACGGTCTGGCCGAAGGCGACAAGGTGGCGATTGCAGCCGGCGGCAAGAAGGCGGCTCATGGCTAACATGGTCAACGCCGTTATGCGCAGCGCGCCGCTTGCCGCTGCGGTCGCGATGCTCGTCGCCGGCTGCTCGCTCGCGCCCGACTACAAGGTGCCGCCGTCGCCGGTCGCCGCGCAATACCGGATCACCGGGCCGTGGGTCAGCGCGAAGCCCGGCGACCGGCTCAACCGCGACGGCTGGTGGAACATGTACGACGACGCGCAGCTCGGCGATCTCGAGAAGCGCCTGCTCGAACACAACACCGATCTCGAAGCGGCGTACGCGCACTATCAGCAGGCCCAGGCATTCGTTACGCAGGTCAGCGCGGATCTGTATCCGAGCGTGACGCTGAACCCGTCGCTGTTTCGCGAGCGGCAATCGGCGACGCGGCCGCTGCGCTCGGGCGGTCCGGACTACTACAACGCGATTACGCTTGGCGGCGCGGTCAACTACGACGTCGACCTGTGGGGCCGGGTGCGCGATACCGTGCAGGCCGGCAAGGACGAAGCGCTGGCGACGCAGGCCGATCTCGCGTCGGTGCAGCTGAGCTTGCAGGCGCAGCTGGCCGATAGTTACGTGCAGTTGCGCGGGCTCGATCAGCAGACTGCGTTGCTGCGTCAGACCGTCGTCGCGTTCACGAAGGCGCTGCAATTGACCGAAGCGCTGCATGGCGGCGGCATCGTCGCGGGGCTCGACGTCGAACGTGCGAAGACGCAGCTGTCGTCCGCGCAATCGCAACTGTCGCAGACGCTCGCGCAGCGCGCGTTGTTCGAGCATGCGATTGCGGTGCTGGTCGGCGCGTCGGCGTCCGAGTTCACGCTGCCCGAATCGACGGCGAATCTGCCGCTGCCGGCCATTCCCGTGGGGGTGCCGTCGGTGCTGCTGCAGCGGCGGCCCGACATCGCCGCCGCCGAGCGGCGCGTGGCCGAAGCGAACGCGAAGATCGGCGTCGCGCGCGCGGCGTATTTCCCGTCGCTGACACTGACTGCGCAAGGCGGCCTGCAGAGTTCCGCGTACGCAAGCTTCTTTAGCGCGCCGAACTTTTTCTGGGCCGTCGGTCCGCAGCTCGCGCAGTATATTTTCGACGGCGGTTTCCGGCGCGGCCAGCTCGAAGCGGCGAAGGCAGCCACCAGCGAAGCGGGCGCGCGTTATCGCGGCGTCGTGCTCACGGCGTTCCAGCAGGTCGAAGACAATCTGTCGCTGCTGTCGGATCTCGGCACGGCGTTGCAGCAGCAGAAGGATGCGGCCGCGGCGGCCGAACGCGCGCTTTCGCTTGCGCTGACGCAGTACAAGCAGGGCGCGGTCGGCTATCTCGACGTCGTCACCGCGCAGACCGCCGCGCTCGATGCCGAAATATCGGCGCTTCAGATCCAGACGCGGCAACTGAGCGCCAACGTGCAACTGATTCGCGCGGTCGGCGGCGGCTGGTCGACCGATCAGCTCGAACAGGCGGCGATGGCGCCCGCGCTCGTCGCCGAGGCGGATCAGAAAGCGCCGCAAAACGCCGGCAAGTGAGGCGCCGCGCTCAGTTCGGCACGCTCAGTTTGGCACGCTCATGTGCCGCGCTCAGTGTGCCGCGCTCAGTGTGCCGCGCTCAGTGTGCCGCGCTCAGTGTTCCGCGGTCAGATAATCGCAGCGAACGCATCGCTGCGGAAACGACAAAGGCCCGCGATCAGTTATTTCGCGGGCCTTTGCACGTGTACCGTCCGGCACATCGCTTGCCGACGGCCTACTCGGTACGCGTTGCCTCGAACAGGAACCACGCGCGGCGCTCCGCTTCGTCGATCCAGTTTTCCAGCTCGCTCGCGCTCGCGACATCGCCGGCTTCGTCGCACACTTCGTGCGCTTCGCGCATATGCGCGGCCAGCGCGAGATTGTCGTCGCGCAGTTCGGCGAGCATTTCGTGCGGCGGCACGAAGGTCTGATCGTTGTCGCGCACGCGCTGCAGCTTCGCGATATGGCCGATCGAGCGTAACGTGGTGCCGCCGATCTTGCGCACGCGTTCGGCGATATCGTCGGTCATCGCGAAGATCTGTTCGCCCTGCTCGTCGAGCAGCAGGTGATAGTCGCGGAAATGCGGGCCGGACATGTGCCAGTGAAAATTCTTCGTCTTCAGATAGAGCGCGAACGTGTCGGCGAGCAGCGGATTGAGCGCGCCGGACACATTGGCAACGGCTTCCTGCGAGAGACCGGACGGCGTATGCAGCGGGGCTTTGACTTGCTTGCTTGTGCTTTGGGTCATGGTTTTTTCCTCGATGGAGTGTCGGTTCGAACAAGGTAGCGCGGCCGTGATGTCAGGATACGACTGCGGGGTGCGAGAGCCGGTTGCGGCGGTTCGACTGTCGAGCATCGCGCGACACGCGCGACCGCGTATTGCGGCACGAACGGCGTTTTGCCGATTCGCACGAATCCGGGCGGCGCGCACGATGCAGATTGCGTGCCACTGCGATTCGTCCGATGCGGCCGTCTGCATGTTTGGGTATAGCGGATGCTGAGCGGTCGGACAAGCCCGCGCCGCGCGAACGCACTGTTGCGTTTGCGTCGACGGCGCGGCCACGGAAACTCATCGGGAGGGCGGCAACCATGGCGAACGAGCATAGCGACGAACGTATCCGCGAACGCGCATATCACTTGTGGGAACAGGACGGTGCGCCGGATGGCCGGGCCGAAGAATACTGGGAGAAGGCGCGCAGGCAGATCGACGCCGAAGGCGGCGACGAGCCGGCGCCCATTTCCGCTGATCAATCGAAAAAGCGCACGCTCGAAGACGCCGTGCCGCAGGACGATCCGGACGACACAGCGGGGCAGGCCGCATCGCCGCGTGCAAAGCGGGCCAGATAGTCGACGCACGAGGCGGACAAAAAGCGCGTAAAAAGCGCGCAAAAACGCGCAAACGCGTGCAACATGATTCATCGCGGCATGCGTAAGCGTTACAAACGCCGCGCGGTGCACGGGCCGCGCGGGCTCTTCACCGTGGGAGCGCACCATGACGACGCTGAGGAACACGTTCCACAACGCGCTGCGCAACGATGCGCTGCGCTTCGTCGCCATGCATCCGGCCCGTTTCGTGTGGATTGCGTTGAAGGCGTTCCGTGCGAATCAGGGTTTGCTGCTCGCCGGTGCGGTGGCGTATTACGCGCTGCTGTCGATCGTGCCGCTGCTGATTCTCGTCGCGATTGCGTTCTCGCATTTCGTCGGCGAAGCGAGACTGCTCGATTCGCTTGCGCGCCTGCTCGAGTGGCTGATACCGGGGCAATCGCGCGCGATCGTGAGCGAACTCGCGAACTTTCTTGCGCATCGCAATGTAGTCGGCTGGCTGCTGCTCGTCACGATGATCTTTTTCAGTTCGCTTGCATTCACGGTGCTCGAGAACGCGCTGTCGATCATCTTCGTGCATCGTGTGGCCATCCGGCGCCGGCACTTTCTTGTCTCGGCGATCGTTCCTTACTGTTTCAGTCTTTCGCTCGGCATCGGCGTGCTGATCGTCACGCTCGTCACGAGCAGTCTGCAGGCCGTGGCGACCGATGGTGTCGTGCTGTTCGGGCACGCGATCTCGCTGACCGGCGCGGTGCGTGCGGTGCTGTATCTGCTTGGCGTCGCGGGCGAGGTGTTCGTGCTGACCGCCATCTATCTCGTGATTCCGGTCGGGCGGCCGACGCCGCGTCACGCGCTGATGGGCGCGGTAACCGCTGCGGTGCTGTGGGAGATTACGCGGCGCGTGCTCGTCTGGTACTTTGCGACGCTGTCGCAGGTCAATGTCGTCTATGGGTCGCTTGCGACCGCGATCGTCGTGCTGTTCAGCCTCGAAGCGCTCGCGACATTGCTGCTGTTCGGGGCGCAACTGATTGCCGAATACGAGCGGCTTGGCGCACCTGCGCGTATTTCTTCACCGCGCTCGCCCGAACCGCCTGAGCCGCCCGCACCGATGCATACGCAGTAGCGCGGCACATGGCGCACGGCGCCCGGCACCGCGCCCGGCGCTGATCCATCCGCAAGGCGTTCTGGCGGCGCTGTTCCCGGCGCGACATCGTATGCTACCGTTGCCGCTTTCGCCGCGGGCGGCGTGCGGGCGTAAGCGCGTGTCGCCCCGGCTTCGGGATTCGACGGGAAGGAGACCAGAATGAGAATCGCCGTGATGGGCGCGGGCGCCGTAGGCTGCTATTACGGCGGCATGCTCGCGCGCGCGGGCCACGATGTCGTGTTGATCGGCCGCGCGCAGCATGTCGATGCGATTCGCGCGCACGGCTTGCGGCTCGACACGCAAAGCTTCGACGAATTCGTGCGTGCCGAAGCCAGCACCGAAACGAGCGCTGCAAAGGGCGCGCAGCTCGTGCTGTTCTGCGTGAAGTCCACCGATACCGAAGCTGCCGCGCAGCAGCTGCGTCCGCATCTCGCCGCCGACGCGCTGATCCTGTCGCTGCAAAACGGCGTCGACAATGCGCAGCGCGTGCGCGAGCACGTTGCGCAGCAGGTGGCGGCGGCCGTCGTCTATGTCGCGGCCGGAATGGCCGGCCCCGGTCATGTCAGGCACAACGGCCGCGGTGAGCTCGTGATCGAGCCGTCGCCTGCGAGCGATGCCGTGGCGCGCGCGCTGATCGATGCCGGCGTGCCCACCGAGATTTCCGATAACGTGCGCGGCGCGCTGTGGGCGAAGCTGATTCTCAATTGCGCATATAACGCGATGTCGGCGCTCGCGCAATTGCCGTACGGTCAGCTCGTGCAGCGCGAGGGCGTGACCGGCGTGATGCGCGACGTCGTCGACGAATGCGTCGCCGTGGCGCAGGCCGATCGCGTCGTCATTCCCGGCGATATCGACGTTGCGGTGCGCCGCATTGCCGAGACGATGGCCGGCCAGTATTCGTCGACGGCGCAGGACCTCGCGCGCGGCCGACACAGCGAAATCGATCACCTGAACGGATATGTCGTGCGGCGTGGCGCGGCGCTCGGTGTCGCGACGCCGGCCAATCGCGTGTTGCATACGCTCGTGAAGCTCGTTGAAAGCGGGCAGAGCGGCACGGCCGAATGAACGACGGTGATGCCCGGCCATTCACTGCAATGCGCGGCGATGCATGGCGATGCTTCGTGCTAGCATCGTCGGCCACATTGCTTTTTCTGAACCGGAACCGCGGCACCGGTGTCGCGGTCCCCGCGCCAACGAGGTCCCGATGACTGATTCCACCACTCAAGCCGCCGCTCATTCCGCAGCCACTCATTCCGCAGGCAACCCGGCAATTCACGCTGCGCTCAAACCGGGCGCTGTCGCCGTCATTACCGGCGGCGCCGCCGGTATCGGCCTCGCGGCCGCAAAGCGTTTCGCGCAACTCGGACTGCGCGTGTGCATCGCCGATCTCGGCGCCGAGCGTCTCGCACACGCAGTCGATCAGATCGCCGCAGTCGCCGCACACGGCAACGAAGACGTATTCGCACAGCAGACCGACGTGAGCCGCATCGAAGACGTGCAACGCCTGCAGACGGCCGTGCGCGAGCGCTTCGGCGGCACCGACGTGCTGATGAACAACGCGGGCATTCAGATCGGCAGCACGATGTTCGGTCCTGGCGACCACTGGCAGCGCATTCTCGGCGTCAATCTGTGGGGCGTGATTCACGGCACGCAGACGTTCGTGCCCGCGATGATCGAACGCGGCCGGCCCGGTCTCGTCATCAACACGGGCTCGAAGCAGGGCATCACGACGCCGCCGGGCGACCCCGCATACAACGTCGCGAAAGCCGGCCTGAAGGCTTTCACCGAAGCGCTGCAGCATGAGTTGCGCAATACGGCGGACGGCCGGATCAGCGCGCATCTGCTGATTCCCGGCTTCGTGTTCACCGATCTCACGCGGCGCGAGCGCACCGAGAAGCCGGCCGGCGCATGGACCGCGGAGCAGACCGTCGACTTCATGATGACGCGCCTCGCGGCCGGCGATTTCTATATTCTGTGTCCCGACAACGACGTGCCGCGCTCGCTCGACGAACGGCGCATTCTGTGGGCGGCCGGCGATATCGTCGAAAACCGGCCGCCGCTGTCGCGCTGGCATCCCGATTACGCGGCCGCTTTCGAAGCGTTTGTCAAGCAGCGCTGAGCGGCCGGGTCGCTGCTCGATCGCGCGGCACGCCGACCGGTCGAAACCGATCCACTGAAGGAGAACCGTCTCTTGCCGACCATCAATCCCGAACGCCTGCTCGGCGACCTGCGCACGCTGCGCAGCTTCGGTGCGACCGGACCCGGCGTCGTGCGGCTTGCGTTGTCGCGCGTCGATATCGAATCGCGCCGCTGGCTCGCGGAGCGCATGAGCGAGGCCGGGCTCGACGCGCAGATCGACGGCGTCGGCAATGTGTTCGGCCGCTCACGCCAGGCCGGGCCCGCGCTGCTGATCGGTTCGCATACCGATACGCAGCCGACCGGCGGCTGGCTCGATGGCGCGCTCGGCGTGATCTACGGTCTGGAAATCGCGCGCGCGCTCGCCGAAAGCGACGACACGCGGCATCTCGCGCTCGACGTCGCATCGTGGATCGACGAAGAGGGCACGTTTTCAGGGTTTCTCGGCAGCCGCAGCTTCGTGGCTGGCGAGCACGACGCATCGGTCGACGAAGCAATCCGTTGCGCCCGCAACCGTGACGGGCAGTTGCTGCACGACGCGCTGCGCGCGGCCGGACTCGCGGGACGGCCGCGCGCGCATCTCGAGCGCGGGCGCCATATCGCCTGTTTCGAGCCGCATATCGAGCAGGGCGGGCGGCTCGAAGCGAGCGGTCATGCGATCGGCGTCGTCACGACGATCGTCGGCATGCGCGAACTGCGCGTGCGTTTCACCGGCCAGCGCAATCACGCAGGCACGACGCCGATGTCGATTCGCCGCGATGCGGGCGCGGCGCTCGTCGCGTTCATCGCGCGCATGGACGACGCGTTTTGCGCGCTCGCCGATGCCGATACCGTGTGGACCGTCGGCCGCATCGATCTCGAACCCGGATCGCTGAGCGTCGTGCCCGGTCAGGCGGACCTCCATTTGCAGTTCCGCGACGGCAGCGCCGAACGTCTCGCCGCAATGGAAGCGGCGCTTGCCGCGCTCGTGCGCGAGTTCGACGCGCGTGGGCCGGTCGGCGTCGCGCTTGCCGCGCTCGAGAAAGCGATCGAGCCCGTGTCAATGGACGCTGCATTACAGGAGCACGTTGCCCGTGCCGCGCAGGCGCTCGCGCCCGGCCGTTCGGTGCGCATGCCGAGCGGCGCCGCGCACGATGCGCAGATACTCGCGGCGCATCTGCCCGCCTGCATGATGTTCGTGCCGAGCATCGGCGGCATCAGTCACGATTTCACCGAGAACACGGCCGACGAGCATATCGTGCTCGGTTGCGAGGTCGCGGCCGCTGCGGCGGCGTCGATCTTGCAGGAGGCGGTGGACCGGCGCGCGGCCAGGTAAAAACGCGTAGCGATGTCGGCCGGGGGCGAAATCTTTCGCCCGCGTGTCGACTTCCTGCGGCTTCGTTCGTCGTCTGGTTGAAAGGCCCTGACTCACGCACGTTCGCCGGAGGTGACACACGATGACGCTCAAGCTCTACGCCCACCCTTTCTCTTCGTACTGCCAGAAGGTTCTGGTCGCGCTCTATGAGAACGGCACGCCGTTCGAATGGCGCGAGCTTTCTCCCGACAATCCGCAATCGACCGCGGAATTCGCGGCGCTTTGGCCGATCAGGCGCTTTCCGCTGCTCGTCGACGAGGGTCGCACGGTCATCGAGTCGACCGTCATCATCGAATATCTGGGCCTGCACTATCCGGGCCCGGTACAGCTCGTGCCTGATGATCGCGATGCCGCGATCGAAGTGCGGAGCATGGACCGCTTCTTCGACAATTACGTCTCGACGCCGCAGCAGAAGATCGTTTTCGATGCGTTGCGGCCCGAAGCCGAGCGCGATATGCGCGGCGTCGCCGACGCGCGCGCGATGCTCGACACGGCCTACGGATGGCTCGACCGCACGATGGCGAATCGCACCTGGGCCGCGGGCGAGCACTTCAGCCTTGCCGACTGCGCGGCCGCGCCTTCCCTGTTTTATGCGGATTGGACGCATCGGATCGGCGCCGCATTTCCGAATGTGATTGCATACCGGCAGCGGCTGCTCGCGCGGCCTTCATTCGCCCGCGCGGTCGACGAAGCGCGGCCATACCGGCCGCTTTTTCCGCTGGGCGCGCCAGAGCGCGATTGAATCGTTCAACCCCGCATCGAGCACTTTTACAGGAGACTGATATGGCGAACACTCCAACCCTCGTTCCCGCCGTCGAACTCGCTCAACGCAACACCGTGACGTTCCCGAATGAAAGCGCCGATTACCGGCGCGCCCGCAACGCACTGCTTGCCGAAGAGATCGAACTGCGCCGGTCCATCGAGCGCGTGGCCGCGTTGCGCCGCACCTTGCCGCCCGGCGGCGCGGTGACCGGCGACTATCGCTTCGAAGGCGAGCAGGGCGCGGTCGATTTCGCGGCGCTCTTCGGCGATAAGCAGACGCTGGTCGTCTACAGCTATATGTTCGGTCCGCAGCGCGAGCGTCCGTGCCCGATGTGCACGTCGTTGTTAAGCGCATGGGAAGGCGAAGCGGCCGATGTGCAGCAGCGCGTGGCGATGGCAGTCGTCGCGCGCTCGCCGCTTCAGAAAATACTCGCGTTCACGAAGGCACGCGGCTGGCGAGACCTGCCGTTGTACTCGGACCTGAACGGCAACTTCAGCCGCGACTATCACGCGATCTCGCAGGAAGGCGGCGACGAGCCCGCGCTCAACGTGTTTACGCGTCGCGACGGCACGATCCGCCATTTCTGGGGCGGCGAGATGGGCTTTGCGACGGCTGACCCGGGTCAGGACCCGCGCGGCGCGCCGGACCCGATGCCGCTATGGACCATTCTGGACCTGACGCCCGAAGGGCGCGGGACCGACTGGTATCCGAAACTCGAGTACCGCTAGTCTCCAGCCGGTACCTGCCGCCGTTACCGCGCGGCGCCGCGCGAACATCGGGCATCAAACGGTCCGCGCATAACGCGGCCGCAGCGCGAGCGCGCGGCCCGCGGCGGCCGGCAGCGCATCGGTCGCGACGAGCACCGGCGTATCGGTATGGCGCCGCAGTTCCTTATACAGATTCTCGCGCAAGAAGCTCAGGAAAGACGCCCTCCGGTTACCGACGACAAGCAGATCCGCGCCGATCTCGCGCGCGTGTTCGGCTATCGCGCGGCCGACCGTGACGCCGCTCATCGGCAGCACGATCGAGCGTGCGTCGCCTGCACAGCCGGACCGACGAATCGCCTCGAGGCAGCGCGCTTCGACTGCTTGCCCGTATGCGTCCAGTGCTTCGAATGCCGCGCTGAAGTCGCAGGTCTCGGCGCCCGCATACGGCGGTACCGGATCGACGACATGCAGTGCGGTGACTCGCGCGCCGGTTTCGTGCGCGAGCCGGAGTGCTGCTTCCAGCGTGATCGAATCGGAACGGGTTCCGACTGCTACCAGAATGTGCCTGTACATTTGGGCGCCTCGCTTTCATGTCCTGCCGCAGGATTCCTGGCGATATCTCGGGCTAGCCCGAAGAACTAACCGGGGCTAACCGAGGGGTGACCTGAAACGGTTACCCGAATCCATGACCTGCATGATCGGCGCGGCGAATTAGCGAAAAATTAGAGGCACCCGGTTGCCGCGCATCGCGACGGCCATGCGCGTTGCAACACAACAATTCGACTTCGCGAGCGAGACATTAAGCTTTCGACGCCCGCCCGTTCTGTGCGCGAACGAACATATGGCGTTGCGTGCGAGGAAATTGGGGTCACGCGTATTGCATACCGGGAAAATCCGTTCTCGAAAGTGTTTTATTTGCGGTTTAGCGCGGCGCCGGTCATTGTTTCCTGACCTGAAACGAATTCAGCAAATCATTCATGCGCGAATGTGCGGTTTTGCCGGTGCAACCCGCCTTGTATCCGCTGACGAATCCGGCCCGCTTTTCAACGGACTGTTCATTGATGAAACGCTTTTTGCGGCCGGTCGTGCGCGCAAGCCACCTTCAATGTGTGCGCGGTTTCCCCCGCGCAAATCCTCCTGCAGGAACGCGCGCGGCCGGCCTGGTCATTGCGCTGTGTACGCTGGCGTACTTTCATCGATGAAACGTTTCTTCGGCATGCTCACGAAGCACGTCGATGGCCTGCAATGTTTCCCTTGTCGGCAAAAGGGCGGTATTGCTCTGGCACAGACCTCGCTTATGGGGTGCCCGCGCTAACCCGAGGTATAGCGTTCGAAGAGACACCGGGTAGCGCTGTACATAAACGCCGCACGCGAGACCAGGAATTCCCCGATGTTTTTCAGTCGTGCCAAATATGGCGCGGGGGGTTCTTTTGTCTGGAGCGCGGCTCCGACAAGCGAGGAACCATGAAAAACAGACGCTCTAGCCGACGCATGCGCGCCGCAGTCAAGGCGACTGCCTTGCTGCTGGCGCTGCTCGCGCGCGACTACTGCGCCGCGCAGCCCAGTGCCGCAGCGGATTCACCGGGGAATGTCGCCGAAGGCCAGATCATGACCGAACGCGACCAGATTCGCAGACAGGTATTCGAACTGGCGGACGGCGGCTCGCCGCAGGTCGCGCTTGAACAGGCGCGCAAGCGTCCCGATGCGTTTTCGCGGAAGGACCTGTTGCAGATCGAATCGCTTGTCGTGGTGACCGAAGTGCATTGGGGCCGGCAGCAGGCAATCGCAAGCGACGACCCCGACCGGCTTTCCCAGATGAAGTCGGCCCTGGCTCATATCGACGACATGCTCGCGCGCATTCCCGAGGGCGACGAATACGCCGAAGTTCGCCGCGCCGTGCTTGCCGAGCGGGTCGGTGCATTGCAGGGCGTCGGCCGCATGAAGGAAGCCACCGCGCTCTACGAACAGCTGACGATCTCGAAAGAGCCGCTGCCCGCGCGCACCTATGCGGCCGCCGGCGATGCGTACACGTATCTCGACAAACCGCGGCGCGCGGCACCCGCTTACGAACGCGCGCTGCAAACGCCGGTCGATCCGCTCACGCCCTCGGTCGAGCCGCATGTGTTGAAGCGCATCGACGTGCAGGAAGGGCTTTTCTTCGCGTACCTCGATTCGGGCCGCTACGACAACGCGCAGCAACTGCTGAAGCAGATTTCCGCGAGCACGCCGATTCGCGCCGATCTTTCCGAGCACCCGGAAGACGTCAACGAAGACTATGGCCGCGTGAAAAAGCTGCAGGCGCAGTACCTGTTGTATACGGACCGCACGCGCGAAGGCGTCGAAGCGCTCGACACGCTGCGTCACGAAGCGCCGTTCGACCCCGCGCTGATCAGCGCGCGTTCCGACGCGTCGCTCATTCAGCAGCGGCCGCGCGAAGCCGAAAGGCTCTATGCGGGCACGCTCGTCGACCACCCCGGCGACATCGAGACGCTCGCCGGTCTCGGCGAGACCGCGCTGCAGCTGAATCAGTACGACCGCGCGGCCGAGGTCAATGCGACGTTCGCCGACCAGTTCCCCGACAACAACACAGTCAGGAAATTCCAGCGCGATTACGAGGCCTACAAGAGCCCTCAGCTGATCGTGGCGGCGAACGGGCAGAAGGGCAACTCGGTGATCGCCGACAACGACTGGGGAGTCGACACGCAACTGTATTCGCAGCCCATCGCGAAGTACTGGCGCGTGTTCGCGCATCAGTTCAGCGGCCGCGCGGATACCGGCGACGGCGACAGCGTGAGCCGCGTGCGTAACGGCATCGGCGCCGACTTTCGGCTGAACGGCATCGATGCGGCAGCCGAGGTCGACCATTCGACGGGCGGCAACTCGTACACGGGCGCCGCGGGCACCTTCGGCTACGCGCTCGACGACCACTGGCATTTCCAGGCGGGCTTCGATACGAACAGCAACGGTTTGCCGTGGAAAGCGTATCAGGCCGGCATCACGGGCCGCACGCTCGGCGCGAGCGCGCGCTATTCGGTCGACGACCGCCGCTACTTCGATCTCGCGTATGGCGTCGGCCGCTACAGCGATACGAACCTGAACCAGCAGTGGGCGGCGATCTGGTACGAGCGGTTCCTCAATACGCCGAGTCATCAGATTTCGACGTGGGTCGAGTTCAACACGAGCAGCAACACGGTGACCAATACCGTCTATTTCAGTCCGCCGCGCGAATACACCGCTCAGGTCACCGCGATGTACCAGTGGACGCCGTGGCGCAACGCGGACAAGTCGTTTGCGCAACGCGTGTACGCGACGTTCGGCGGATACCGGCAGAGCAACGTCGGCGACAGCGCGTTGTGGGAAGTGCGTCTCGAGCAGGCATGGCAGCTCGGTACGCAGGCCACGCTCGCCTACGGAATCGGGGTGGCAAGCCAGCGGATGGACCGTACCCGCGAAACCAGCAAGCTGATCTACCTGAACCTCAACATTCCCTTGTGAGCCACCATGGACAAGCTCAATCGCAGACGCTTTCTCGCTTTCGCCGCCGCGCTGTCGGCCGTGCCTGCCGCCCAGGCGGCGCAATCGCGCTTCAACCTCGATCTGTTGCCGCAGCCCGATGCCGACGACGGTCTGACCTTCCGCGTACTCGCGATTCACGACATACGCGACGACCTGCATGCCGACATCGGCTCGGTGGCCGATACCTGCGCGATCAGCACGGCCACGCTGAACATGCTGTTCGCGTGGCTCAAGGGCAATAACTTCCACCCTGTGAGCGTCGATCAGATTCTCGCCTCGCGCAACGGCGGTCCGCGTCTGCCGCCGCGTGCCGTGCTGCTGACCTTCGACGACGCGTACAGGAGCCAGTACACGCGCGCGTTCCCGTTGCTCAAGCAGTACAACTATCCGGCGCTGATCGGCGTGGTCACGCGCTGGACCGATACGCCGGCGGGAGAACCCGTGCGCATCAGCCACAAGTCGGTGATGGAGCCCGGCTACTTCATGAGCTGGGACAACCTGCGCGAAATGGCCGACTCGGGTCTCGTCGAAGTTGCGTCGCACACGCACGACATGCATCACGGCGCGCTGGCGAACCCGCAAGGCAACGAGCTGCCGGCGGCGAGCGCGCACCTGTACTACCCGGAACTGCAGCGCTACGAAACCGACGACGAATATCGCGCGCGCATTCACGGAGATCTCGAGCACAGCGTCGGGCTGATACAGGCGAAGACCGGCGTCAAGGTGCGTTCCGCGGTGTGGCCGTACGGCATGTACAACCAGACGCTGATCGAAGCGTCGCAGGCGCTCGGCATGGGCGTGCATTTCACGCTCGACGACGGCCCGAATACGCCGGACGTGCCGCTCACGAAAGTGCGCCGCCTGCTTGTTTCGTACGACTGGGACGTCGGCACGCTGATCGGCCAGATGCGCGTGGCGCGCGCGTATCGCGGCGAAAAGAATCCGGTGGAGCGCGTCGTCAACGTGTCGCTCGACGAGCTGTACGACCCGGACCCGGCGAAGAGCGAGGACAAGCTCGGCCGGCTGCTCGACCGCATCAAGGATCTCGAACCGAAATCGGTTTATCTGAAAGCGTATTCGGATCCGGACGGCACGGGTGTGGCACGCGCCGTGTATTTCCCGAGCCGCCATATGCCGATGCGCGCGGACCTGTTCAATCGCGTTGCGTGGCAGCTGATCACGCGCGCGGGCGTGCAGGTCTACGCACGCATGCCGCTGCTCGCGTTCCAGTTGCCGGCGGGCCATCCGGCTGCCGGGCGCGTCGTTGAAAACGCGATGGGCAATGCGCGCGTGCAGCGCCTGAGTCCGTTCGACGAAACCGCGCGCGCGACGATCGTCGACATCTACGACGACCTCACGCGCTATGCGAGCTTCAACGGCGTTGTGTTCGGCGAGGACGCGACGCTCAACGAATATGAAGACGTGAGCCTCGCTGCGACCGACACCTATGCGACGTGGGGCCTGCCGCGCGATATCGCGCACATCCATGCGTCCGACGGCCTCATGCGTCACTGGGCGAGCGCCAAGACGATGTATCTGACCGCGTTCACGCAGGAGCTGGCGCAACGCGTGCGCGCGTACCAGGGCGGCGGCAATGTGCTGACCGTGCGCGCGCTGTCGGCCGAAGCCGTATTCGATGACGATGCCGAGCGCCATTTCGCGCAGAACCTCGACGTGTTCGTCACGAACTACGACTTCGTCGCGCTGGCCGCCTTTCCCGATCAGGCCGCAACCCGCGCAGCGGGCGCCGCGGCCGGCCGCGAAGCGCGCGCCACGAACAGCTGGCTCGATTCGCTGACGAAGACGGTGCTCGCGCACCCGAAAGCCGGGACCAAGACAGTGTTCGAGTTGCCGGCTGTCGACCCGGCGACGCAGCAGCCGATTGCATCGAACCTGCTGCGCGCGCAAATGAAGCGGCTCAATGCGGCGGGCGTCGTGCATCTCGGTTACGGGCCCGACAACTTCATCGCAAACCAGCCGGACACCACGATGCTGCGCGATGTGATGTCGGTGCAAAGCACGTTGCGCTCGAACCAGGGGATGCTGGGTTGACCCTACGCGTCCGCGGGGCCGGTCTTCGCGACCGGCCCCCGGGCCGGCCCGGCAAATAGGGGAAAACAATGAAAAACGCGATGGACCTGATTTCGAACTTCGTCTTCTACTATCCGTTGCTGATGGCGTATCTGTGGATGGTCGGAGGCCTGTTGCATTACCTGCTCGTCGAACGCAAGGACGGCGGCAAGCTGGCCGCGCCGGCGCTCACGAGCTATCCGAAGGTGTCGGTGGTCGTGCCTTGCTACAACGAGGCCGACAACGTGCGCGAGGTGATCGCGAGCCTCGACAGGCTCAACTATCCGAACTACGACATTATCGCGATCAACGACGGCAGCCGCGACGAGACCGGTACGATCCTGAACGAGCTCGTCAACGTCTATAAGTCGGAGGCCAAGCGGTCTTAGGAAGACAAAACATTCTACCAACTCCTTGGCTCACAGAACGACATGGCTACGATCCGACTTCGGAGTATCTGATGTGTATCGACGGCGACTCGCTGCTCGACGAGGAAGCGATAGGCTGGATGCTGCGCCATTTCCTCGATAACGCATCGGTGGGCGCGGTGACCGGCAACCCGCGGATCCGCACGCGTTCGTCGCTGCTCGGCCGCATGCAGGTGGGCGAATTCTCGTCGATCGTCGGCCTCATCAAGCGTACGCAGCACATGTACGGCCGCTTGCTGACGGTGTCCGGCGTCGTCTCGATGTTCCGCAAGCGCGCGCTGCAGGAAGTCGGCTACTGGAGCTCGGACATGCTGACCGAGGACATCGATATCAGCTGGAAGCTGCAGGTGAGCGGCTGGCTGATCCACTTCGAGTCGCGCGCGCTGAGCTGGATCCTGATGCCCGAGACGTTCCGCGGGCTATACCGGCAGCGGCTGCGCTGGGCGAAGGGCGGCATTCAGGTGCTGTTCAAGTACGCGGGCGAAGTGCTTTCGCGCCGCAATCTGATGATGTGGCCGATCTTCGCCGAGTATGCGGTCAGTATCGTGTGGGCGTACTGCATGCTGTTTACGCTCGCGATCATGGCCTGCAACGCGCTGCTGCCGATGCCTGAAGCGTGGCGCTTCGGCTTCGTGCCGCGCGGCACCGGCATTTTGCTGTTCCTCACCTGCTGCCTGCAGATTCTGATCGGCTGCCTCATCGATCGCCGCTACGACAGCAACCTCATGCGCTATTTCGCGGACACCGTCTGGTATCCGGCCGCGTTCTGGGCGATCAGCATGATCGCGTCGGTGATTGCTCTGCCGAGCGTCGCGATGAAGCGGCGCAAGCGCGCGCGCTGGATCAGCCCCGATCGGGGAATTCGTGCGGGCACTGTGCTTGCCGCCGGCAGCGCCGCGCCGGAACTCGCGGCACACACGTCGTACAGCAATGCGCTCGAAGTCGATCAGAGCAGCTAACCCCCCACATGGAGGCCAATCATGACTTTCCCGATTATCGACGTATCGAAGCAGTCTGTCGCAGAGTTCGAAACGCAGTGCACGCGTAGCCGCGCGTGGCAGTTTGTCGCGTGGTATCGCGTAGTGCGTCCGCTGCTCGTGTTCGGCATCTGGTTTCTCGCGGTCCGCTATATCCGCTGGTGTCTCGAGCATGCGACACCCGAGGAGGTGTCGCTCGAAGCGTTCGTGCCGATCATCGTCGGCGTGGCGGCGGTCAGCGCAACGCTGATCGTCTGGACCATCGCGCGCCAGATCGACCTGTTTCATTCGGGGCGGCTGCGCCGCATGCATGACGGCGCGCGCGCTGCAGACGCGGCCGCGGCGCCGCTGCAACCGGAGTTGCCGGTCACGCTCGCGGCGGGCCGCTGCCTCGTCGCCTATCACGATGACGACGGGATGATTTCCCGCGTCGTCTCGATGCCTGAATACGCGCGGCAAGCCGCGTGATCATAAGAGGGAGAAAACACTATGTGCGGGATAGTGGGAGCAGTGGCGAGGCGTGATGTCGTGCCGGTGCTTACCGAAGGGCTGCGGCGCCTCGAATACCGGGGCTACGACTCGTGCGGCGTCGCCGTGTTGCAGCATGGCGTGCCGCGCCGCGTGCGCAGCGTCGAGCGCGTCGCGAACCTTTCGGAGCAGGTCGATTACGCAGGCCTGTCGGGCACGATCGGCGTTGCGCATACGCGCTGGGCGACGCATGGCGCGCCGGTCACCGACAATGCGCATCCGATCTTTTCATGCGGCGAAATCGTGCTCGTGCATAACGGCATCATCGAGAACCACGATGCGCTGCGCAAGGAACTGAAGACGCTCGGCTACGCGTTCGACTCGGAGACCGATACCGAGGTGATCGCGCATCTGATTCATCACACGCGCAAGCAGGATCCGACGCGCGACCTGCTCGTCGCCGTGCGGCGCGCGCTGCGCAGGCTGCGCGGCGCCTACGCGATCGCTGTGTTCGCGAAGAGCGACCCGGGTCTCGTGATCGGCGCGCGCGTGGGCTCGCCGCTCGTCGTCGGCCTGACCGACCGCGGCAACTATCTCGCGTCGGACCCGATGGCGCTCGCCGGCACCGCGGACCGTTTCGTCTATCTCGAGGAGGGCGACGTTGCGGTGCTCACGTGCGAAGCGGTGAAAATCGTCGATTGCGGCGGCGAAGTGGTGCGCCGCGACGTGCAGACGCAGCGCGCGAGCCATTTCACGACCGAACTCGGGCCGTACCGGCACTACATGCAGAAGGAGATTTTCGAGCAGCCGTCGGTGCTTGCCGATGCGACCGAGCGTGTCAATGCATTGACGCCGGCGCTATTCGGCGCCAACGCGCAACGTGTGTTCGAGCAGGTCGATTCGCTGCTGATTCTCGCGTGCGGAACGAGCTACTACTCGGCGCTGACGGCGAAATACTGGTTCGAGTCGCTGGCGGGTCTGCCGACGCAGGTCGAAGTGGCAAGCGAATACCGCTATCGCGACAGCGTCGTGAATCCGCGCGCGCTCGTGGTCGTCGTGTCCCAGTCGGGCGAGACTGCCGATACGCTCGCCGCGCTCAAACATGCACAGCAGCTTGGCCACAACCATTCGCTGGCGATCTGCAACGTCGGGCACAGCTCGATGATGCGCCTGACCGACCTGCAGTATCTGACCGGCGCCGGGCCCGAGATCGGCGTCGCGTCGACGAAGGCATTTACGACGCAACTGGTCGCGCTGTTCATGCTCGCCGCGACGTTTTCGAAACAGCGCGGCATCGCCGATGCCGAACACGAGACGCGCTGGCTCGAGCAACTGCATCATCTGCCGGCTGCGGTAAACAGCGTGCTCGCGCTCGAACCGCAGATCGAGCGCTGGGCCGAAGAGTTCGCGCGTCGCGATCATGCGCTGTTCCTCGGGCGCGGACTCCATTATCCGATCGCGCTCGAAGGTGCGCTGAAGCTGAAGGAGATCTCGTACGTGCATGCGGAGGCCTATCCGGCTGGCGAACTGAAGCACGGGCCGCTGGCGATCGTCACGAACGAGATGCCGGTCGTGACGATCGTGCCGAACGATGCGCTTGTCGAGAAACTGAAGTCGAATATTCAGGAAGTGCGGGCGCGCGGCGGCCTGCTCTACGCGTTCGCCGACGAAGATGCGCCGATCGACCGCGAGGAAGGCGTCAACGTGATCCGGCTGCCCGCGCACTACGGGCCGCTGTCGCCTATATTGCATGTCGTGCCGTTGCAACTGCTTGCATATCACACGGCGTGCGTGCGCGGCACCGACGTCGACAAGCCCCGCAATCTCGCGAAGTCCGTCACGGTGGAGTGAGTGAACCTGAACATGCGAAAGGTGCTGGTCGCCGCCGCGCTGCTCGGCGTCTGTCTGTGTGCTCCGCTATCGATGGCGGGCAGCAAAGGCGCGAGCCGCGCGCGGCCGGCGGCCGTCGATCCGCGTTCGTATATGCATGGCATCGGTGCGGCGAGCGACGGGAACGGCAACTTGTGGGTGTTTTTCAGCAGTTCGGGTTTGCCGCCGCGTGGACCGGGGCGCGACCGCAACTGGACGCATGATGTATACGTCGCGCGCTGGTCGCCGCTGCAGCGCAATCTGGAGACGCCGCGCATTTTCATCAGTCGTCCTGAAGCGCAGGAGCCGGTGTCGATCGCGCAGAACGATACGGGCCGCGTGATCGTCAGCTTCGAGGACGGATGGAATACGGCGAGCGAAGTGAACCAGCGTTACGGTGTGTACACGTCCGGGCTCGACGCCGTGAAGGCCTATCCGGTCGACGTCAAAGTGGGCGGGCATTCGGGCCATGTGGCGGCGGTCGGGTCGCGCTTCGTCGTGTTTTACTCCGACGATTGGATCGACGGCGGCGGGGTCGACAATCTCGGCACCGGCAACGGCGTTTATCTGAAAACCTACGATGAGGACGGCACGCTGCTGAAGTCGGTCGACGTTGCGCCGCGCGTGCGCGAATGGTGGCCGATGATTGCCGGGTCGCCCACGCACGCATTGCTGATCTGGCAGCAGTTCGTGCCGGGCGCAACGTACGCGCGGTTGAAGTCGGCCGTATTCGATCCCGAAGACGGCTCGCTCACGGAAGCACGCGTGCTGGCGCCGAGCTTGCGCTATTACACGTATGCGGCCGCGTACGTGCCGGCGCTCGATCGGTTTCTGGTGGTGGCGACGGGCTTCGACGGCAAGGGCTTCGCGCAGTTGATCGACGAAACGGGCGCGACGTCCGCGACGCTCGCGTGCATGCCCGCGTCGGTGCGCGAGTCGAGCATCGCCGTGGTCGGCGATCATGCGTATGTGCCGGCTCAGGACGGGCGTCTGCTCGATCTGAAGCTCGGCGCTTCGTCGATCGAACTGGCCGGCGCGCAGCGTTCGCCGGTCAAGTGGGGCGAGACAGGCAGCATCGGGCTGGTCCGCTCGCCTACCGCGCTGCATTGGATCACGCTCACGCAGCAGGGGCCGAAAGAAGCGGAGTTCGATCTGAAGGCGATGCGGCCCGCGACGGCGGCGGACCGCTGCGGGCGCCAGGCGTTCGGATCGCGTTAGCCCTGGCGAGGCGCGGCGCGCGCGGCGATCGGCACAGGACGCCCCGTTTCGTTGTCGATGCGCCGGAACACGAGTGCCGACACGAGTGTGATCGCCCCGACGCACGCGAAGCTGAGCCTGAAGCCGAGCGCGGCCGAACCCCATTGATCGGTAAACAGATTGACGAGGCCGCCGCCGATCGACACGCCCAGGCCGATCGCGAGCATCTGCACCATCGAAAAGAGGCTATTGCCGCTGCCTGCGTCGGCGATCGTGAGCCCCTTCAACGTTACGCTGTTCATCGCGGCGAACTGCATCGAGTTCGCCGCGCCGAAGATCGCCAGCACGGCGATCTCGATCGCGATCGGCGTGCCGCGCGAAAACAGCGCGAACGCAACGATCGAACTGCCGACGATCAGCGTGTTCACGAGCAGGAACGCTTCGTAGCCGTAGCGCCGGATCAGCGGCGCGATCCAGCGTTTCGCGAGCGTGCCCGCCAGCGCGGACGGCAGCATCATGAGCCCGGAATGCAGCGGCGTATAGCCGAGTTGCAGCTGCAGCAGCAAGGGCACGAGAAACGGCACGGCGCTCGAACCGATCCGGCATACGAGATTGCCGATCAGCCCGACGCTGAAGTTCGGCTCGCGAAAAAGCCCGAGGCGGAACAGCGGATTCTTCGCTTGCCGCGCGTACGGGATATAGACGAGCGCCGCTGCGAGTCCCAGCACGAAAAGCCCTGCCGACCATGCGGCGCGATGCGTCTGCATCGGCACGTCGATCGCAAGCGAGCATGCGACCATGCACAGCGACAGCAGCGCGCCGCCGACCACATCGAACGGCGGCGCGTCGCGCGATGTGCCGTCGGGCAGATAGCGGTTCACCGCGATCACGCCGAGCGCGCCGATCGGCACGTTGATCAGGAAGATCCAGTGCCACGAGAACGCTTCGACGAACCAGCCGCCGAGCGTCGGGCCGAGAATCGGACCGACCTGACCCGCCACCGAGATCAGCGCAAGCGCCGATACGTATTGCTCGCCGGTGATCGTGCGCAGCACGGCGAGGCGCCCGATCGGCAGCAGCATCGATCCCCCGACGCCTTGCAGCACGCGCGCGAGTATCAGTTGGCCGAGCGTATGCGCGCTCGAGCAGCACAACGAACCGATCACGAACAGCAGGATCGCGACGAAATAAACGCGCCGCGTGCCGAACCGGTCGGCGAGCCAGCCCGATGCCGGGGTCAGCAGAGCCATCGTAAGTGTGTACGCGACGACGATCGGCTGCATCGCGAGTGCGGGGACGCCCAGGCTGTGGGCAATAGACGGTAAAGCGGTGTTGACGATCGTCGTGTCCAGCGCTTGCATGAAGAAGCCGGTAGCGACGATCCATAGCAACGCGGTGTGCCTGGAATCTTCGGTCATGGGAAACGATTGGGCGAGCATGCGTCGCGCCGTGGGCTAGCCGAAGAATGCGTTGCCCGGGACCGGCGGGAGGGGGCGGATCGCGACGCAACTTCGGCGGAAGTGTCGACATTTTAGCGGGAATCGCGCTTATGGAAAACCCGCTTAACACAACTCGAACAGTCAGAAGCATCTCTCATCAACTGTTGAATAGTCTTATTGAGAGCTGTTCTCATTTGTGGCACAGTCTGCTTTCGATTGACTAACAATGAGGTTGCAAATGCTCAAACTGATTACGGTGATCGCGGCGCTTGGTTTTTCGGGGGCCGCGTTCGCGAAGGCGGACTGCACCGCGCATCCGAAAGACGAATGGATGAAAGAGTCCGACGCTCGCGCCCAGCTCGAAGGGCAGGGCTACAAGATCAGGAAATTCAAGGTCGACGGCCACTGCTACGAGATCTACGGCACCGACAAGGAGGGCAGGAAGGTGGAAATTTACTTCGATACGAAAACGCTCGACGTCGTGAAGTCGGAGATCGATTGAAGCCGGCGAAATCGAGCGTGCGATAACTTTTCCTGATGCCCGCGATGTCCGACACTGCTCGAATCCGCGTCTGGGACTGGTGGGTGCGTGTCACGCACTGGGTCGTCGCGGGCATCGTGATCTGGAATCTGTTCGGTCCGACCGATCCGCTGCATCGGAAGCTTGGCTATGCGGCGGCTGCATTGGTCGGTGCGCGTTTCGTGTGGGGCGTTGTCGGCACGCGTTACGCGCGCTTTTCCGCGTGGTGGCCCGCACGTTCGCGCCTGCTTGCGTATCTGCGCTCGCTGGCATCGGGCCGGCCCGCGCATCATCTGTCGCACAATCCGCTTGGCGCATTGATGGCGCTGACGATGTGGGCGCTGGTCGTCGCGCTTGCATTGACGGGCTGGCTGATGCGCCTCGATGCGTTCTGGGGCGAGGACTGGCCCGCGGAAATGCACACGCTGCTCGCGGTCGCGCTCGAAGTCTGCGTATGTGTCCATATCGCCGCTGCGATCGTGATGAGCGTCTGGACACGCGAGAATCTGATCGCCGCCATGTTGACCGGCTATAAATGCAGGCACGCGCGCAGCGATGCGCGGCGAAACAGGGGGCGGTGGGATTGACGAAGGCAGCATGGCGCGCATTGCGTGTGCTGCCTTGTTATTTGCGGCTGGGCGCTGGTGAGGGCGGCCGCGTTCAGTTGATACGTTGCGTCGTGTCGATGCGTGCTCGAGTTACTGCGCCGAAGTGCCCGGTGCGACGCCGCCATAACTGCCGGCGGCATTGTTCATTTGCGCTGAGCCCGACGCTTCGATGCGGCGTTCAGTGGCTTGCAGATGGTCCGGATAGGTCACCTTTTCGCCGTTATAGCCGGCGGCCGACAGTTGCGCGAGTTCCGCATTGACCTGGGCGCGCGTCACTCTTGACGATTGCGCATGCGCGCCGAACGAAACGAATACGAGCGCCGATGCGCAGACAGCAGCGAGACGGATGTTTTTCATCAGATTCTCCTTTCCTCAAAGCAGTTGCAGGTACAACGATGACGAGGGGCCAGCCGTCGTCGTCGCCTATGCCCTCGATGGGACATCGTGTCGACGATAGCGCGGCCTCTTTCACAACACTTCAAGGAACGAATGCTTCCCGTCGAATCGCACGCGCTTCGTGGGGCGCATCACGCGGCCGGCATTGCGCGAAATCGCGTTGACCGAAGCGAAAGGCACAACGTCGCGTCCCGTATTCGTGCATGCAAATTTGATCTGGCGCAAACAACGCGCCGATTCTGTGACGACCCGTCGTCACATCGTTCTACACATCGTGGACGCGCTGCCGTAAACCCGAAGAGAACGGATTCATTCCGTAGCGCGCGACCTTTCGTTGCGCTTTCTCTTCCTGAGGGTTTTCATGTTCAGAAATATCACGATCCGTATCCGTCTCGCTCTTGCGATGGGATTTCTCGGCTTGCTGATGATCGTCGGCGCAATCCTCGGCGTCGTCGGCATCGCGATGAGCAACAACGATCAGAAGGAGCTGTATACGGATCAGCTCGCGTCGGCGATCGCACTCGGCAAATACGATTTTTACGTTGCACGCGGACGCCTCGTGCTCGATCGCATCGCCGCGCAGCCCGATAGCCCGGACGTCGCAAATCTGCGGCAGCGCGCGAAAGAGCAGTTCGACACTGCCGACAAGGCATGGCAAACCTACCGCGCCCTGCCCGCAGCCGCCGACGAGATGCGCCTGAGCGACGAGGTTGAAGCGAAGCGTGCCGAAGCGATGTCCGGACCGGTCGCGCAGGTCTACGCGGCGATCGATCGGCACGATGCGGCGGCCTTGAGCGATCTGATCTCGCACAGGATGACCGCGCCTTTCAACGAGGTGACCGACCGCACCATGCAACTCGAGGCGATGCAGGCCGACCAGGCGCGCGCGCTCTACGAGGCGGCGCAAAAGCGTTTCGACGCGATTCTCGTGATCGCGGCGGCGGGCCTCGCCGTCGGGCTCGCGATGGCGGTGTTCGCCTGGTATACGCTGCAGAAATCGATCGCGGGGCCGCTCGGCGAGGCGTTGCTGCAGTTCCGCCGGATCGCCGACGGCGACCTGAGCCATCGCATCGAAGTGCGCTCGCGCGATGAAATGGGCCGCCTGATGGAAGGGCTGCAGACGATGCAGACGAGGCTTACCGAGACGATCACCACGGTGCGAGACAGCGCGCAGTCGATCGCCACGGCGACCAAACAGATCTCGGCCGGCAATATCGATCTGTCGCAGCGGACCGAGGAGCAGGCCGCGTCGCTCGGCGAAACCGCTTCGAGCATGACCGAACTGACGTCGACCGTGCGTCAGAACACCGAGAACGCGCGTCAGGCGACGAACCTCGCGCGCGAGGCGACGAGCGTCGCCCAGACGGGCAGTGACGTGATTTCACAGGTCGTGTCGACGATGGACGAGATCAACGGCAGCTCGCAGCAGATCGCCGACATCATCGGCGTGATCGAAGGCATCGCGTTCCAGACGAATATTCTCGCGCTGAACGCGGCGGTCGAAGCGGCGCGCGCGGGCGAGGATGGGCGCGGCTTCGCGGTCGTGGCCGGCGAGGTGCGCACGCTCGCGCAGCGCAGCGGGGCCGCGGCGAAAGAGATCAAGGCGCTGATCGACAAATCGGTCGAACGCGTCGGCAACGGCACGCAACTGGTGGGCCGCGCGGGCAGGACGATGGACGAGATCAACGAGGCGGTGCGGCGCGTGACCGAGATCACCGTCGAGATTTCCGCGGCATCGGAAGAGCAGAGCGACGGGATCGAGCAGGTCACGCAGGCGGTGACGCAAATGGATTCGGTCACGCAACAGAATGCGGCGCTCGTCGAGCAGGCGGCGGCCGCGGCGGCGTCGTTGCGCGAACAGGCCGAGCGGATGAACGGCGTGGTCAGTGTGTTCAGGACCGGCGCGCAGGCGTTCTAACGAAAAGGGCCGCTGCCCATGATGAGGCAGCGGCCCTTCGTAGCGGTGCGATCGGCGGTGCCGGCCTTTTACCGTTCCGCTTCCGCGCTCATGGCGCGCTCGCCGATCGACTCGTGAATGCTCTCGAGATAGCGTTGCGCGTCGAGCGCGGCCATGCAGCCGGTGCCCGCGCTCGTGATCGCCTGACGATAGACGTGGTCCTGCACGTCGCCGGCAGCGAACACGCCCGGCACACTCGTCGCGGTGGCGTTGCCCTGCAGCCCGCACTTCGTGATGATGTAGCCGTTCTTCATCTCGAGCTGCCCTTCGAAGATGTCGGTGTTCGGCTTGTGGCCGATCGCCACGAAGAGGCCTTGCAGTTCGATATCGGTCGTCTCGCCTGTTTGCGCGTGCCTGATGCGGACGGCGTTGACGCCGCCGTCGTTGCCCTTCACCTCGTCGAGCACATGGTTCCATTTGATTTCGACGACGCCTTCCTTCTCCTTCTCGAGCAGGCGGTCGATCAGGATCGGCTCGGCGCGGAACTTGTCGCGGCGGTGAATGACGGTGACCTTGTTCGCGATGCCGGCGAGGTACAGCGCTTCTTCGACCGCCGTGTTGCCGCCGCCGACCACGGCCACGTGCTGCTGCTTGTAGAAGAACCCGTCGCACGTCGCGCACGCGGACACGCCGCGGCCCATGAACAGCTCCTCGGACGGCAGACCGAGATACTGCGCCGACGCGCCCGTCGCGATGATCAGCGCATCGCACGTGTATTCGCCCGAATCGCCGATCAGCCGGATCGGCTTTTCATTGAGCTTCGCGGTGTGGATATGATCGAAGATGATCTCGGTGTTGAAGCGCTCGGCGTGTTCGAGGAAGCGCTGCATGAGCTCCGGACCCTGCACGCCGTTCGGATCGGCCGGCCAGTTCTCGACGTCGGTCGTGGTCATGAGCTGGCCGCCCTGCGCAAGACCCGTGACGAGCACCGGCGACAGATTGGCCCGCGCCGCGTAGACCGCCGCCGTGTAGCCGGCCGGGCCGGAACCGAGAATCAGGACCTTTGCATGTTTTGTCGTGGATGCTGGCATGATCGAAATCCGTAAAAAGCGTTCGGCCCGCGGGTGCAAGGCCGGTATCAGCACTGTTGCGCAGTAGATAGGAACCAAACCGGCATTATAAAGGTCGCCAGGTCTGCCCGCCTCATCGCGCTTTGCAATCGCGACGATAGCGCCGCGGGCCTGCGAAAGCGCTGTTTTGTGCGGCGATGCGATGCGCAACGACATAAAGCGGGCACACGGCGGGTAAAAACGGCACGAACGCGGTACAAGGGTGTTGTCCGTTACCGTCACTTACAGCCTTGCGCCGGGCAGTGCGTTTACAATAGCCCTCGATCAACGACCGGCGGCCCGAGCCGCAGGGCACGCGGCCTGACAGGGCGAAGCGGGAACTCGACGAGCGGGGACTCGAGCGCGTGCCCTGAGCGCATGCCCTGAGCGCGGCACCCCGGGCGCCGGTCGCACACGCTAAGGATCAATGGCAAAAGCTACCTATTCCGCGAACGCGCAGGCATTGCCGCACCGCATGTCGCGCCTCTTCACCGAAATCCGCTGGATTCTGCAGGTCGCGCTCGGCGTCTTCCTGCTGATGGCGCTCGTCAGCTACAGCCGGCACGATCCGAGCTGGACCCATGCGGCGCAGGTCGACCGTATTGCGAACTGGGCCGGCCGCGTCGGCGCCTGGACTTCCGACATCCTGCTGCTGCTGTTCGGCCTGTCTGCGTACTGGTGGGTCGTACTGCTCGCGCGGCGCATCTCGGCGAACTACCGCCGCATCACCCGCAACGAATCGGTCGACGAAGACGCGCCGCGCGATCACACATGGCTCGCCGAAGCGGGCGCATTCGTGCTCGTGCTGCTCGCGTGCGACGGCATCGAAGCAATGCGCATGTGGTCGCTGAAGGTGCAACTGCCGCGTGCGCCAGGCGGCGTGGTCGGCGAAGCGGTGGCGCGCGCGGTGTCGCATGCGCTCGGCTTCACCGGTGGCACGCTCGCGCTGCTGCTCGTGCTTGCAATCGGGCTGTCGCTCTATTTCCGCTTTTCGTGGCTTTCGGTGGCCGAGCGCGTCGGCGAATCGATCATTTCCGCGGTCACGCTCGCGAAGCTGCGCCGCGAGGCGGTGCGCGACCGCAAGGCCGGCGAGGCCGCCGCGGTGAAGCGCGAGGGCAAGGTCGAGCAGAGCCGCGTGAAGATCGAGGAGCACGAGCCGGTCACGATCGTGCCGCCCGTCGTGACGCCCGAGAAGTCCGCGCGGGTCGAAAAGGAACGGCAGGTGCCGCTCTTCACCGACCTGCCCGGCGATTCGACGCTGCCGCCGATCGCGCTGCTCGACCCGGCGCCCGCCGCCCAGGAAACCATTTCGGCCGACACGCTCGAGTTCACGTCGCGCCTGATCGAGAAGAAGCTCAAGGATTTCGGCGTCGACGTCAGCGTGGTGGCCGCGTATCCGGGACCGGTCGTCACGCGCTATGAAATCGAGCCTGCCACTGGCGTGAAGGGCAGCCAGATCGTCAATCTCGCGAAAGACCTCGCGCGCTCGCTTTCGCTCGTGTCGATCCGCGTGGTCGAGACGATCCCGGGCAAGAACTTCATGGCGCTCGAGTTGCCGAACCAGCGCCGCCAAACGGTGCGTCTGTCCGAAATTCTCGGCTCGGCCGTCTATGCGGACGCGGCCTCGCCGCTTACCATGGGCCTCGGTAAGGACATCGGCGGCAACCCGGTCTGCGCCGATCTCGCGAAGATGCCGCACCTGCTCGTCGCCGGCACGACCGGCTCGGGCAAGTCGGTCGGCATCAACGCGATGATTCTTTCGCTGCTGTACAAGGCGAGCGCCGACCAGGTCCGCATGATCCTGATCGACCCGAAGATGCTTGAAATGAGCGTCTACGAAGGCATTCCGCATCTGCTGTGTCCGGTCGTCACCGACATGCGCCAGGCGGGGCACGCGCTCAACTGGACCGTCGCCGAAATGGAGCGCCGCTACAAGCTGATGAGCAAGCTCGGCGTGCGCAACCTCGCGGGCTACAACAACAAGATCGACGAAGCGACGAAGCGCGAAGAAAAGATCCCGAATCCGTTCAGCCTGACGCCCGACGAGCCGGAACCGCTGTCGCGGCTGCCGAATATCGTCGTCGTCATCGACGAACTCGCCGACCTGATGATGGTGGTCGGCAAGAAGGTCGAGGAGCTGATCGCGCGTATCGCGCAGAAGGCGCGGGCCGCCGGCATCCATTTGATCCTCGCGACGCAGCGTCCGTCGGTCGACGTGATCACGGGCCTGATCAAGGCCAACGTGCCGACGCGGATGGCATTCCAGGTGTCGTCGAAAATCGACTCGCGCACGATTCTCGACCAGCAGGGCGCCGAATCGCTGCTCGGCATGGGCGACATGCTTTATCTGCCGCCGGGCACCGGCCTGCCGATTCGCGTGCACGGCGCGTTCGTGTCCGACGACGAAGTGCATCGTGTCGTCGACAAGCTCAAGGAGCAGGGCGAGCCGAACTATATCGAGGGCATTCTCGAAGGCGGCGTGGCGGGTGAAGGTGATGAAGGCTCGGCCGAAGGCGCCGGCGGCGGCGCGGGCGGCGGTGAAGCGGATCCTCTTTACGATCAGGCGGTCGAAATCGTCATCAAGAATCGCCGCGCGTCCATTTCGCTCGTGCAGCGGCATCTGCGCATCGGCTATAACCGTGCGGCGCGGCTGCTCGAACAGATGGAGCAATCGGGGCTCGTATCGGCGATGTCGTCGAACGGCAACCGCGAAATTCTTGTGCCGGCGCGCGAGGCCGAATGAACGCGGCTTGAGCGTCGCCCGTTCGTCTGCGCGGCGGCCGGCCGTTGTCGCCGTCGTTGTGGTCGTCGTTGTCGCCGTCGTTGTCGATTCGCAGGCCTCGTCAGCAGCGCGCGTCGCGCTTCCTGTTTTTTCCACGGAGAGAAATCGATGCAGCATTACGTCGGCGGGCTTGACGCCCGCTTCGGTGATTCCCGCGTTCGCAGCAGCTTCGCGCATGCGCTTGCGCGGCGCGTCGGTCGTGTCGCCCGCCTCGCCCGCGTCGTGACTTGCATGGCGGCTTGCGCGACGCTTTTCGTCGCGTCGCCCGCGTTCGCGAGCGGCACGGACCAGTTGAAGCAGTTCATCTCGCAGGTCCATGCGGCGCGCGGCGACTTCGTGCAGACCGAAATCCATGTGCCGGGTAACGCCAAGGGCGCTAGCGGCACCCTGTCGACGCAGGGCATGAGGGGCAATACGGTGTCGAGCGGCACATTCTCGTTCGCGCGGCCCGGCAAGTTCATCTGGCAGTATCAGAAGCCGTACGAGCAGCTTCTGCAGGCCGACGGCGACAAGCTGTACGTCTACGACAAGGACCTGAACCAGGTCACCGTGCGCGCGCTCGGCGGCGCGCTTGGCGCAAGTCCGGCGGCGATCCTTTTCGGGAGCAACGATCTCGAGCAGAACTTTACGTTGAAGGATGCTGGGGTGAAAGCGGGTATCGACTGGCTCGAACTGGTGCCAAAATCAAAAGACACGCAGTTCCAGCGCATCGGCATCGGCTTTCGCGACGGCAGCCTCGAAGCGATGGAACTGCATGACGTGTTCGGAAATGTGACGCTGCTGAAGTTCTCGAATATTCAGAAGAATCCATCGCTGCCAGCCGATGCGTTCAAGTTCACGGTGCCGAAGGGGGCGGACGTGATCAACGGCTAGGCTTGCCGGCTGCGGCGACCGGATTCATCCCCCACCTCTGACCGGTGAACCGCGATGAACAAGTCGTCCTTTGTCTCCCCGGACCTGTCGTCCGAGCGCCCGCAGCCGCTATCGGGCAACGTCATGCCGCGCTGCGGCGGCATTACCACGATGATGCGTTTGCCCAATGCGGGCTCTCCGGAAGGGCTCGACGCATGCTTTGTCGGCGTGCCGTTCGACCTCGGCACGTCGAACCGCACCGGTGCGCGTTTTGGACCGCGCCAGATCCGCAGCGAATCGGTGCTGCTGCGACCGTACAACATGGCCACGCGCGCCGCGCCGTTCGATTCGCTGCGCGTTGCCGACATCGGCGACGTCGCGATCAACCCGTATAACCTCCACGATTCGATCGCACGCATCGAAACCGCCTATGACGAGATCCTCGCGCACGGCGCGAAGCCGATCACGCTCGGCGGCGACCATACGATTGCGCTGCCGATCCTGCGCGCGATGCACCGGCGGCACGGCAAGGTCGCGCTGATCCACGTCGACGCGCATGCGGACGTCAACGACACGATGATGGGCGAGAAGATCGCGCACGGCACGCCGTTCAGGCGCGCGGTCGAAGAGGGGCTGCTCGACTGCGAACGCGTCGTGCAGATCGGACTGCGCGGCACCGGCTACGCGGCCGAAGACTTCGACTGGTGCCGCGACCAGGGCTTCGAAGTGGTGCAGGCGGAAGCGTGCTGGAACCATTCGCTTGCGCCCCTAATGGCGCGCGTGCGCGAACGGATCGGCACTGCACCCGTGTATATCACTTTCGATATCGACGGGATCGACCCGGCTTTTGCACCCGGCACCGGCACGCCGGAAATCGCGGGACTTACCGTGCCTCAGGCGCTCGAGATCATTCGCGGCGTCCACGGGCTCAATGTGATCGGCGCGGATCTCGTCGAAGTCGCGCCGCCCTACGATCCATTCGGCACGACCGCGCTGCTCGGTGCGAACCTCGCTTTCGAACTGCTTTGCGTGCTGCCGGGTGTCCAGTATCGAGCGGTACGGGCGCGTTGACGGGCCGGTCTGAGCTTGCATGAAATGCAAGTATTGTTTGAACGACGGCACCATAATCGCTACAAATATCGTAACGTGCAATGTTTAAACGGTGGACTGCCGGTATCGAACGTACTAGAGGGTAAAACTTACCCGAAATAATACCAGCGCGGCTTAACCGGCAATCGTCGCAAAGAGCGATCCTTCGCACGTAATAACCTGCGACAAAAATATAAAAAACTAAAAGTATTAGAAAGTTATTCAATCCTTCCCGCCGACTGCTGTCAGAATTAAACATATCAATCATGAACACCTGAGCAGGCGGGTACTGAAAACCCCTTGACGATGGGCGCGCTTGCGAGCGCGCCTTTCGCATGCCTATTTGCCTGTTCTTCGCCGCGGGTATTCAACGGATGACAGAACCGAGTGTTTCCAATCGACAGCATTACCATCAGCTCGATGCGCTACGCGGCGTCGCCGCGCTGTCGGTGGTGATCAGTCATTTTGCCCTGGTAGGCCCGCTCGAGTGGGCTTCCCAGTCACCTTTTCGTGTCAACTCACTGGGCCATCAGGCAGTTATTCTCTTTTTTATACTGAGCGGATTCGTTTTGACATTGCAACTGCGCTCAGGCCGAAGTATTTCGTATAAAGATTTCCTGGTCAAACGAATTTGCCGGATTTATTTGCCGTATCTGGTCGTGCTGGTCGTGACCTTCTCGATCGTGAATGCGCTCGAAGTGAAGCCAATCAAATGGTTGGGCGGCTGGGGCAACGAAGTATGGAGCGGCCCGTTTACCGGCACGGAGATCGCCGACCATCTGCTCTTTATCGGGAAATATCGCGCCGGCCAGATGATTCCCGTTATCTGGACGCTGATCTACGAACTGCGGATTTCGATCGTCATGCCGTTCGTGGTCGCGTGGGTCGCACGGGTATCGGCGCGCACTTCGATCGTGGTCGCGCTCTGCGTCTCGATCGTCTCGTTCATGCTCATCCTGCTCGAAGGCGACGATCCGCAAGGCGCGAATTTCGGCGGCGACTGGCCCATGACGCTGCACTACGCCGGCATGTTTGTCGTCGGCGCGGTGCTGGCCGTGCATCGCACGGCATGGCGCCAATGGCTGATGAAGAAAGGCCGCTTGCGCCCGGTGCTGGTGATCTCGGCGTTGCTGTATTTCCTGTCGCGCGGGGCGCTCTCGATGAAGCTCGGTCCGGCTGGTCAGTATCTGTACGACTGGCTCGTTACCGCGGGTTCTGCTGGACTGATCTGCACGTCGCTCGTATCGGCGCGCTTTGCCACGCTACTCGAGGCGCGGCCGTTCGCGTTTCTGGGCCAGATTTCATACAGCCTGTACCTCACGCATACGATCGTGCTGCTGACGGTGATTCATCTGATGCCGTCCGCGAGCACGATGTGGCGCTCCATTCTGATAGCGGCCGCGCTCGAGATTCCGGTCGCCACCGCCATGTATCTGCTGATCGAGCGCCGCACGATCATGCTCGGCCAGTTCCTGACCGCGCGTAGAAATGCAGGTGCAGCGAGCGCGAATCAGACGTATTGATCGGCCCGCCCCCGAGGGAGCGGGTTTGTCGCGGCCGCCGCAAAGGGCGGCTGCCGAACGGTTAGCAGCAAATTGCAGCCGGGTGCCGCGCATCTTGCCAGCTACGCGAAGGCCCGCCGGCGCGTCGACACGAACGCGAGATAGCACAAGGCACCGATCGCAAGCGCAGGCAGCGTCGCGCCGAGATCCGGCAGCCACTGGTTGATCGCCTGGTAGGCGGCGATGCCGATCGCCCATGCGACGAAGGCGCTCACGTGCCAGCCCGCGGAGTAACCGTAGCGGCCCTGCGGGTCGGCGAGCGCGGCTGCGTCGACACGGCGCTTGCGCACGATGAAGTGGTCGACGAGCACGACGCCGAAGAGCGGCGCGAACACCGAGCCGATCAGCAGCAGAAAATTCTGGTACTTCGCCATCGGCACGGCCAGGGCTATCAGCGTGCATAGCGCACCGAACGCCGCGGACAGCCACGGCACGCGCGAGCGCGTCCAGAACGTGCCGGTCGACACCGCGGCCGAGTGAATGTCGGCGAATGCGTTGTCGATTTCGTCGATGAGCACGAGCAGCAACGCGAGACCGCCGCCCGCCTGCGCAAGCGCGGTGGTCAGCAGCGCGTCGCTGCCGCCTGCCGTGAGCCCGTAGATGGCGCCCAACGCATAGAACCAGACGTTCGCAATGCCGTAGCCGAGCAGCGTGCCGCGAAACGTCTCGCCGGCGCGCCGGCCGAAACGCGTGTAGTCGGCGATCAGCGGCAGCCACGACAGCGGCATCGCGACGACGAGGTCGAGCGCGACGCCCGCCGGCATTTCGCCGGTACCGGCGCGATGCAGCAGCGCGCCGATATCGTGTTTCGCGAGCACTGCCCATGTGAGCCAGCCGGCGCCCGCGAGCAGCAGCCAGATGCCCCAGCTGCGCAGAAAACGCCGTACGAACGATAACGGGCCGCTGATCGCGAGCAGCGTGGCCAGCACGCCGAAGATGACGGTCCACAAGAGCGGCATCGACAGGCCGAACGCCTGTTTTGCGAGCGCATCCGCGGAATCGCGCATCACGATGACTTCGAACGACCCCCAACCGACCAGCTGGACCGCGTTCAGCACGGCAGGCACCGACGCGCCGCGCACGCCGAGCGTCGGCCGCAACGACGACATCGCCGCGAGACCCGTATCGGTACCGACGACACCGGCCAGCGCGAGCAGCACGACGCCGATCGCAGTGCCGATCGCGATGACCGCGAGCGCATGCGGCAACGACAGGCCGGGCACGAGCAGGGCGCCGGCCTGCGCAACGAGCAGGCCGATGCCGAGCGAGAACCACAGCGCGAATGCGTCGCCGGCGCGAAACGCGCGGCGCGCCTCGGGCACCGGTGAAAGCGGGGCGTAGGCGGAGCCGGCGTTCTCGGCGAGCGGGTCCTGGGCCGGGTCTTGAGCCATGGGTGTCGATCCTCCTTGTCTTTGTTTGTATGAGTTTGATCTGCGCTTGGCTGCAATTCAGTCGCGAGTCAGCTGAGATTCGGCCGCGGCCTATTGCAGCGATGGAGTCGCACTGCAAACCGTCGCGCCATCGCCGTGACGCGACGGCTGTCATAATGCTCGATCATGTCGGCGAACCCGTAGCGTTCCGCAAGCGTGCGTTGCGGCCCTGCACGTCAGTTTGCGCCGAAACAGCCGAGATTATCCCAAACATCATGTTCGAAGAAACCCGTGCCAATGTTCCGCTTGCCGAGCGCTTGCGGCCTCGCACCATCGATGAAGTGATCGGCCAGAAGCATCTGCTCGGACCGAACAAGCCGCTGCGCGTCGCATTCGAGTCCGGCGAAGCGCATTCGATGATTCTCTGGGGGCCGCCTGGCGTCGGCAAGACGACGCTCGCGCGGCTGATGGCCGACGCATTTCACGCGGAATTCATTGCACTGTCCGCCGTCCTGTCGGGCGTCAAGGATATTCGCGAGGCCGTCGAGACCGCGCAGGTGCATCGCGCGCACGGGCGGCAGACGCTCGTGTTCGTCGATGAAGTGCATCGCTTCAACAAGAGCCAGCAGGATGCGTTCTTGCCGCATGTCGAATCGGGCCTCTTCGTGTTCGTCGGCGCGACGACCGAGAATCCGTCGTTCGAGGTGAACAGCGCGCTGCTGTCGCGTGCCGCGGTGTACGTGCTGAAGAGCCTCGATGCCGACGAATTGCGCGAACTGCTCGAGCGCGCACAGCATGAGCTGGGCGGCCTCACGTTCACGGACGAAGCGCGCGACGCGCTGATCGGTTCCGCCGACGGCGACGGGCGCAAGCTGCTGAACAACCTCGAGATTGTCGCGCGCGCAGCGGCGCAGCAGAAGACCACGGACATCGACGGCGCACTGCTCGGCAGCGCGCTCGCAGAAAACCTGCGCCGCTTCGATAAAGGCGGCGATGCGTTCTACGATCAGATCAGCGCGCTGCACAAGTCGGTGCGCGGCAGCAACCCGGACGGCGCGCTGTACTGGTTCTGCCGGATGCTCGACGGCGGCGCCGACCCGCGCTATCTCGCGCGCCGCATCGTGCGGATGGCGTGGGAAGACATCGGCCTCGCCGACCCGCGCGCCGGGCGCATCGCGCTCGACGCGGCCGAGACCTACGAGCGCCTCGGCACACCCGAGGGAGAGCTCGCGCTCGCGCAGGCGATCATCTACATGGCTGTCGCGCCGAAGTCGAATGCGGGCTATATGGCGTACAACGAGGCGCGCGCATTCGTCGGCAAGGACCAGTCGCGCGCGGTGCCGGTGCACTTGCGCAACGCCCCGACGAAGCTGATGAAGAAACTCGGCTACGGTCACGAGTATCGCTATGCGCACGACGAGCCGGATGCGTATGCGGCCGGCGAAACGTATCTTCCCGACGGCATGCGCGAGCCGCACTGGTACCGGCCGACGCCGCGCGGCCTGGAAGGCCGGATCGGCGAGAAGCTCGCCCGGCTCGCGGAACTCGACGACGCGTGGCGTAGCGAGCACAAGCCGAAAAAGAGCTGAGCCCCGCACAGGGCGGCCGGCGCTGCTCGCGCGCACCGGACGCGCACCGGATCCAGACGCCGGTGCGCTAGAATCGCAGCTTCACACAACGAATTTCCCCCCTCGTCATGCTCGACATCCAGTTGCTGCGCAAAGATCTCGACGGCGTTGCGAAACGTCTCGCCGATCGCGGCTATACCCTCGACGTCGCAGCGTTCACCGCGCTCGAAGCGGAACGCCGCGCTATCCAGACCCGCACCGAAGAATTGCAGGCGCGCCGCAACAGTCTGTCCAAACAGATCGGCGCAATGAAAGGGCGCGGCGAGGACACCTCGGCTGTGATGGCCGAAGTGAGCGGGCTCGGCGACGAGATGAAGGCCTCCGCCGTGCAGCTCGATGTGATCCAGACGCGCTTGTCGGATCTGCTGCTCGGCGTGCCGAACCTGCCGCACGAAAGCGTGCCGGTCGGCAACGACGAATCCGGCAATGTCGAGGTGCGCCGCTGGGGCACGCCGCGCCAGTTCGATTTCGAAGTCAAGGATCATGTCGACGTCGGCACGCCGCTTGGCCTCGATTTCGAAACCGGCGCGAAGCTCGCGGGCGCGCGCTTCACGATGCTGCGCGGCCAGATTGCGCGGCTGCACCGTGCGCTCGCTCAGTTCATGATCGACACGCATACGCAGCAGCACGGGTACACGGAAATCTATACGCCTTACATCGTGAACCCGGAGATTCTCTTCGGCACGGGTCAACTGCCGAAGTTCGCAGACGATATGTTCCGTGTCGAAAAGGGCGGCGGCGAAAATACGGTCACGCAATATCTGATTTCGACGTCCGAGATTTCGCTGACCAACACGGTGCGCGAGAGCATCGTCGACGCGAACGCGCTGCCGATCAGACTGACCGCGCATTCGCCCTGCTTCCGCTCGGAGGCAGGCTCATATGGCCGCGACACGCGCGGGATGATTCGTCAGCATCAGTTCGACAAGGTCGAAATGGTGCAGATCGTTGCGCCGGAGACGTCGTATGACACGCTCGAGCAGATGGTCGTCCATGCCGAAACGATTTTGCAGAAGCTCGAACTGCCGTATCGCGTGATTACGCTGTGCACGGGAGACATGGGATTCTCGGCGACGAAGACCTACGACCTCGAAGTGTGGCTGCCAGCGCAGAACACCTATCGCGAGATTTCGAGCTGCTCGAATACCGAGGCATTCCAGGCGCGCCGGATGCAAGCGCGCTTCCGCAATGCGCAGGGCAAGCCCGAACTCGTGCACACCCTGAATGGCTCGGGCCTCGCGGTTGGCCGCACGCTCGTCGCCGTACTGGAGAACTTCCAGAATGCCGATGGCTCGGTAACGGTGCCGGCTGCACTGCGGCCGTATCTCGGCGGTGTCGAACGGCTGGAAGCGGCGCGGTCAGCAGCAGGGGCGGCGGGTTAATACGCAGCGTCTTCCGTCATGACATCGTGCTCATGCAGGCGATGTAAAAAGGGCTTGGAAACCGAATTTACCTGTTCTATAATCTTCGCTTCGCCAAGCAGCGACCCGCTTGGCGAAGCGCTAGTGAAGCGTCCCGGTAGCTCTCAGGTATTGGCTTGAAGCGCTGCGAAGGCCGCTTCCGGCTTCCACAGAATCCAAGGAAAGGTGGCAGAGAGGTCGAATGCGCCGGACTCGAAATCCGGTATACGGTTATACCGTATCGTGGGTTCGAATCCCACCCTTTCCGCCAGGTATCAACGCAAAAGCAAAGCAAAAGCAAAGCAAAAGCCCGTAAGTCAGTGACTTGCGGGCTTTGTCTTTTCCAGCCCTTCATCTGGGCCATCACGGGAATCCGCTCAGCACAATTCAACCGCTCGTTCATGCGTGGGGTTGTTGAACAGCAGGCGTCTCTCCGCCAGACACGGCGCCGCGATCTGATACGCCGAACCCGTCCCATGCTCGTGATGCGCCCATACGATGCTGGCCAGAATGTCGACGAACTGCAGCGGCAGACTGTCCTTGCTTTCCCACGGCGTTGTTTGCAGCACGGTGTCGCCTATCGACGCGAGCTCCGTTGCGAGGTAGTCGTGCAGCCCGTTTCTGTATTCAGCCTTCATCGATCGCGCATCCGGAATAAAACTGACGGACTCGTATTCGCACATCAGGTCCAGAAGCAGGCACTTGACCAGATAGTTATATAAACCATCAGGATTGCGACGAAACGCATCGTTCACGCTTTTCTTTCTGACAGTAATGGCAAGGAATTGAATGTCAGGATGCTTTCTACGTGCATCGCACAGCGCCATTGCGAAGCGTTCACGTTCGCCGTTCGAAAGCGCGATAGACTTCAACTCGTTTTTTGCTGCGCGCCCGCGCTTCTTGTAGAGGCCACGAACAATCCGACTGAGTACAGGCTCCCGGCCGTCGGGAATAACGGCAGCAGCCAGTGTGAAGCATTGGCTCGAGCCGCCGTGCAGATACGGTTTATTCAGCCTCCAGCCCAGGCATCCACTTTCATCGAGATAGATCGTTACGCCCATAGGGTCTCAAGAAAAAATAGCCTCCCGCAAGGGGAGGCTATCGGATAGTGCGATACCCGGACCTGACGTACAGAACAGGTACGCTCACGGTTGCAGGCGCCAATTTTTCGCAGGCTACCCGGGCATATTTAAATCGCAACGCCGCTACACATTCAGTGTGCCATCGGGCACGAGGAACTGCAATCGTCCCGTGCAAAAAAAGTCATTGATGAAGCGTAGCAATCCTTCGTAACTCAGAAATGTCCGTCTCTACCGGGATCGAAATCTCCTTTGATCTTATAGGTCGATTAATTGATTAGATTTGCTTAGATATATCTTAGATTGCATTGAGTAATCCGAAGGCTCACAGCTGCTATTAAACGCCGTGACGCAACTGTCACGAGGGTAATTTTCTTCAATACACGCCTGTCGCCTCCCTATAACCTCTCGCCCGTGTCCCGATCGGACACATACGAGACCGCCGCAAAGGCAACAACAGTCTTCAACGGCAGCCTGACGGACCGGGCAGAGGCAACACGGGCTGTTCGAGGTCCCGGCTCCTTGCATGCAGGTTGACCGGTGCAAGACCTAAACAAGGGAAGCTCAGCATGAGTCGACAGGAATTTCGATCAAGTCAGCATGCCGTTGAAGGACGGCGCTATCTGATTCCCGAAGCGGAATATGGATACGACCATCCCGAAGTGATCTTCTGGACCCGGCATTTTGTGAGCGAGGCTGAAAAGCGCAACGTTTTTGCAAAAATCAAAGCCGCGTCGTCGAATCGGCGGTCGCACGGCGCCGCGCAAACGCTGGCGACTGCCTGGTACGAGTTCACACGCTATGTCCCGACGTTCCTTACTCGCGCCGTTTCCCAAAGCGGTGACCCCGAGCGTCAGCATCATCTGATTCAGATCGCCTACGACGAACTGGGCGGCCGCAACAAGGAGTTCATCCACTCGCGACTTTTCCTGAAGGCGATCGATGCGATCGGCTTGAAAGTCGAGGCCAGTGAGTCAGGCGCGTCGATCCGCGACGTCATTCGCGTACTCGACGCGACACTTGCGCACACCGATAGCGAGGCCGGCATCATCGGCTTGCTGCTGAGCTTCGAAATCATCGCGGAAGAGAACATCGAAACGCTGTTCGATGGCTTGTGCTACAGCGAAGGTTGCGGCGAAGTGCTGTCCGACTCGGCGTTCTTCAGGGTGCATCGCGCGGACGAGACCGAGCATATCCGGCATTCGGTAGCCAACTTCCTGCGGTTCTGCAATACGCAGTCCGAGCGCGAAGCGTTCAAACAGTCGTTCGACCAGGGCATCGACTACTGGTGTCGGTTCTGGGATCAGTGCGCGCACCTGATCCAGCTCGAGTCGGACTCCCGCACCTGCGCGTGACGTATCCGTGCGTCGCCTGATCAGCAACAACATAAAGGATACGTGCATGAAAACAGTCGTATTTATCGAAACGAACTTCAGCGGTCTCGATGCGATTGCGTATTGCAGACAGCGCGGCTATCGGTCCGTGCTGGTGACCGATAATTTCGAGCGCTTCAGGAAGTGGTTTCCGGCGTCAGCGCTCGCAAGGCTTGATCTCGTCGACAAGGTTGTACGCGTGCCGAATTCGAACGATCTCGAACAGGTGTCGAAGGCGCTCGAGGGCGAGCTCGATTCGATCGACGCATTGCTGACTTTCGCGGAAATCCGTACGCATATCGCCGCGCGTCTGTGTCGCGAACTCGGCTTGCGAGGCGCGAATCCCGACGCGATCGCACTCGCGCAGGACAAGTACCGTTTTCGCCGAACGCTGCTCGCGAAAGGTGCGGACAGCGTTCGATGCAGGAAGATCGATAGCATCGAATTGCTGCCGGCATTGCTGGAAGAGCCGGAGGGCGCGCCCGGTTTTCCCTGCTTCGTAAAGCCGGTGCAGGGGCATTCGAGCATCGGCGCGATGGTGTGCCGCGATCGAGCCGCGATTGGCTCGGTCCTGCAGTCGCTGCGACAGATCGACGAGGACTGGATCTCGCCGGCATTCGTCGTCGAAGACTATCTGGAAGGCGCACTCGTCAGCGCCGAAATCCTGACGACGGGCGCGGGACGGCATCAGATCGTCGGTATTGCGGATCGCGATGTCATGAACGGCGCCGTTGAAATCGGCGCTTCGTTTCCGCTCGTCGATGCTCACCGTGAAGCCGTCGAGCGAAAAGCGTGCGCGGCGCTCGACGCGATCGGCTACGACTTCGGCGCGAGCCACGTCGAAATGATCGTCACGCGTGACGGACCGCATCTGGTCGAAGTCAACACGCGCGTCGGCGGCAGCGGCCATTCGGTGATGCTGGACCTCGCGACGTCGCGCTCGATTGTCGGCGACTGCATCGAACTGTGCCTCGGCACGCTCGACGTTGGCTCGGACTTTCACGTAGTCGACGCAGCGCGCCATGAAGCGGGCCATGACGCGGGCTTTGAAGCGCGCCATGAAGCGGGCCTTGAAGCGACCACGCGCACCAGCACCGCCGGGCAACCGCTGTATCAACCGCGCCGCGGAGCCGCATGGAAGTGCTTTGTCAGCCCGACGCGCGGCAAGGTCGTTGCCATGCCGTCGATCGATGCGATCCGATCGCAGCCGGGCGTGCACGACGTCTGGCTGCATCGCGAACCTGGCGACACCGTTGCTGACGTGAATTCGAACTTCAGCTGGATCGCGCAGGTGATGTGTGTCGGGCGCGACCGGCATGAAGCAAAGCTTAACGCCGCGCGAGCCGTCGATTTCATTGCAGCCGGAACGACGATCGCGCCAATCGCGCCAATCGGCTAGAGGCGGCCCCGATGATCAAGCTCGATCGCGCCAGAGTCAACCTGTTGCTCGGCACCGCGGCGTTCACCATGTCATCGGCCGGGTCTGTGCTGCTGCATATCGTACTGGCCATATCCATCTATGCGAAGACCGGCTCCGGCTTGATGACGTCGGTCTTCGTTTCGTTGCAGTGGCTGCCCGCGATGCTCGTGGTGCTCGTTCGCAGCGACTGGAACGACGGCGTCAATCCGCGCGTGCGATGGTTCCGGCTCGAACTGGTCTCGGCCGCGCTGACCGTGCCCGTTGCGCTGATTCCCGATTCGGCCGGTTACTGGCCGGTCATCGCGGTTCTGCTCGTGCGCGGACTCGTCGATCAGGTGAACCGCATCAACAAGACCGTCGCGGCGCGCTCGCTGTTTCCGCAGGCCAAAGCGGCACACTACGCGTCATTTCTGCAGTCGGGCTATCACTGTGGGATCGGTTTGGCCGCTGTGGCCGGCGTAGTCGCCGCCGATCGGCTCGACGTTCGCGCAGTCGCGCTGCTCGATGCGCTGACCTTCGTTGCGGCAGCCGGTCTCGTCTGGTTCACGCGCTGTATCGAGGCAAGCCCGGAAGCGTCTCGCAGCGCGCGTCCATCGCTCCTCGTTCGCCTTGCCGAATACCGCGACGTGCTTGCCGGCGACCGGCGTCTCCTCCTTTGCGCGCTGTTGCCCCCGCTGACCGCCACCTTCTTCCAGGGAACCTACAGCGTGTTGCAGCCGATTTTTCCCATACAGCGCTTCGGGCTCGGTCCAGCCGCGGTATCGATGTCGTACGTGCTCGCAAGCATCGGCATCGTCGCGGGCTCGGCGAGCTTCTCGTTCTTCTGCAGGAAAACGCGGCTTTTCGAGCAGCCGTTCGTGAAGGTGCGGCGACTGACTGTCGTGTTGTCGGCGCTCGCGGCGCTGCTCTACATCGCCGCCGCCTGCGGCATGAGTCCGGTCACGAGCGGCGCGCTTTTTCTCGCGATGGTGGTCGTTTTCGAGTTTCTGTGGATGATGGGTTACAGCGGCATGGTCGCGCTCGCGCCGAAGGGCCGCCTCGGCTCGGTATTCGGGATTTCGTTCGCGCTTGGCTGCTTTGTCGCGAGCATGCAGGCGGCGCTGGTCGGCGCGCTGATCGATCGCTTCGATGGCCGCTTCGTCGAAGTGGTCGGTCTGCTAATGATGCTTTATCTGACGGTCATCATTTTTATCGCGTCGGGTGACCGGCAAACGGTGCGCGCCGTTTGAGCGCGATCCTGCAACCAACGGAGAACAACATGGGCAATTGGATTCGCCGTCAGCTATGCGAATTGACCGAGTCGAATCTCGACTTGCTGCTCGACTTCAGAATTCCGGGCATCATCGTCGAGGGGTTCGTACAGCCTGGCATCTGCTCGCGGGTCGCCGCACGCCTGCGCGAGCTGGAATTTGGCGACTATGCGCATCTGAACAATATTCCCGTGCATCACGTCGGCGTGTGTCACAACCAGTGGGCGCACGACGACAAATCTGTGTATTTTCGCAAGACGCGGGACGCACAGGCAGCGACCGGACGGGTGTACGAGGGCCTCGGCATCGACCCGGTACGCATGGTCGCCGACACGATCGCGGCGTGCGCGAACCGGCAAGTCGATGTATTCGAAGAGCCGGGTTTCGGCCCGTATTTCGCCGGCGCGTTCAGGCGCTTTCGCGGCCACGGACGCCTGCATGTCGATCACGCGCCGAGCCATATCCGTCAGCCGTGGGCGGTCACGCAGATCCAGCGCCAGCTGACCTGGAACATCTACTACTGCATGCAAGGCCACGGCGGCGAACTCGTGATTTACGACACGGTTCATACGCCGCACAACGAACGCCTCAAAGTGCCTGGCGAATATTACTTCCCGTATGACGTGCTCGAACGCGACGACCGCTTGTGCGTCATGCCGGCAGTCGGCGATCTGATCATTTTCAACACGCAGAACTTCCACGAGATTTTCGGCACGCCCGATGGAGAGCGCATTTCGCAGACGTCGTTTATCGGGCTCAGGAAGGATGGCAGTCTGGGGCTATGGTCATGATGTCGTTCGTAGCCTCTCGTAGCCTCGACCTCGTGCGACGCGCGGCGTTTTCCTGCTGCGTGTTTCATGCGGCGTGTGCCTGCGGCGCCGCGTATGCCACATCGGCCGATACGCTCGTCTACTGTTCGGAGGGCAGCCCCGAATCGTTGAATCCGCAACTGATGCTGTCCGGCACGGCACGCAACGCGACGGCGACGACGATCTACGATCGGCTCGTCGACTTCCGGCCCGGCACGACGGAAATCGTGCCCGCACTGGCTGAAAGCTGGTCGATCTCGGCGGACCAGAAAACCTATCTGTTTCGCTTGCGGCGTGGCGTGAAGTTTCACCGAACGGCGTTCTTCACGCCGACGCGCGACTTCAATGCGGACGACGTCCTGTTTTCCGTGCACCGGCAATGGAGGGCAGATCATCCGTATCACCGGATGGGCGGCGGCAACTATCAGTACTTCCAGGGCATGGGCATGGATACGCTGATCGTGTCGGTCGAACGCGTCGATGCGTACACGGTGCGCATCGTGCTGTCGCGACCCGACGCGCCGTTCCTTGCGGACCTCGCGATGCCGTTCATGTCGATCCTGTCAGCCGAATACGGCGCCAGGCTTCTCGAGCAGGGCCGTCCCGAAGACATCGATACCGAGCCAGTCGGCACGGGCCCGTACGCGTTTCGCAGTTACGTGAAAGACAGCGTGATCCGCTACGACGCGCATCCGCAGTACTGGCGAGGCGCGCCCGGCATCGCGCATCTGGTGTTCGTGATCACGCCCAACGCCAGCGTGCGTGTGCAGAAGGTGCGGCGCGGCGAATGCCAGATCGCGGTGGCGCCGCCGCCGGCGGCGCTGCCCGCCATTCGCAAGGACAGCCGTCTGATCTTGCAGGCGCAGGAGGGCCTCAACGTCGGCTACCTCGCGATGAACACCGCGAAGCCGCCGTTCAACAACGTGCTCGTGCGCCGCGCGGTCGCGCATGCGTTGAACCGGCAGGCATACATCGACGCGATTTTTCTCGGCAACGCGAAACCGGCCTTCAACCCGTATCCGCCGACGCTCTGGTCATATACGGATCGCGTGCGAACCTATCCTTACGACCCGGCCAAGGCGCGCGCGCTGCTCGCCGAAGCGGGCTACAAGAGCGGTTTCAGCGCTACGTTGTGGACCTTGCCGGTCAGCCGTCCGTACAACCCGAACGGCCGCACGATGGGAGAGATGATGCAGGCGGACCTCGCGCGCGTCGGCATCAAGGTGGAACTGGTCACCTACGACTGGCCCACCTATCTGAACAGGGTCAAACGCGGCGAGCACGACATGGCGCAGCTGGGCTGGTCCGGCGACAACGGCGACCCCGACAACTTCCTCTACACGCTCTTCAGCTGCGATGCGGTTACGCGCGGGTCGAACAATGCGCGCTATTGCAACGCCGACTTCAACCGCCTGATCACCGACGCGCGCGCGACGTCCGACGTCAGGGCGCGCAGCGATCTCTATGCGCGAGCGCTGGCGATGCTCGCCGACGACGAACCGGTCGTGCCGCTCGTTCACTCGACGGTGTTCCGGCTGATGAGCACCAGGGTGGCGGGCTATGTGATGAATCCGTTCGATGTCGATTACTTCGCCGACCTGACGCTGAAAGACTTCTGAACCACGTGATGGAGAGAACCGAATGACGCTGTTCATCGCCATGTGCGTGTTTTCGCTGACGATGTCGATTTCTCCGGGGCCGGTGAACATGGTGATCGTTTCGTCGGGCGCCAATCACGGCTTCAGACGCACGATACCGTTCGTCTCCGGTGCGACGATCGGCTTTACGCTGCTGCTGATCGTCGTCAGCTTCTGGCTCATGAAGTTCGTGAGCGCGTATCCAGTCTTTCTGATGTACCTCGAACTCGTCGGCGCGGCGTTTATCGTGTACGTCGGCTACCGCATCGCGCTGGCGCCGCCCGAAATCAGCGTCGAGCGACAACGCACGCCAACCTTCGTCGAGGGCTTTCTGCTGCAATGGCTGAACCCGAAGGCGTGGGTCGCCTGCGCATCGGGTGCCGCGCTGTTCTCGAGCTCGTATGCCACGCTGCTCGCGTTTATCAGCGTGTATTTCCTCGTCTGCTATCTGTCGCTCGCGGCGTGGGCGGTATTGGGCGACCGTGTCGCGGTGTTGCTGCATAGCCGCTTGCGCATTCGCATCTTCAACCTGACGATGGGCGTAATGCTGATCGCTACGGCGGCCTATCTGATGTACGCGCAGGTCACGCAGCAAATGACGTGAACCGCATCCCGTGCGGCGTCTCAGGTACGCCGGCGATACTGTCCCGGCGTCGCCGCCATGAACTGCCGGAACACACGCTGCAAATGCGCCTGATCCGAGAATCCCGCTTCGATGGCCACTTCGGCAATCGTTCGTCCGCGCCGCAATTGCGTGCGGCAGTAGTCGACGCGGCGGTTGATCAGATACACGTGCGGCGTCATCCCATAGCAGCGCTTGAACGCGCGAATCAGATAGGAAGCCGACAGTTCCGCGGCCGCGCAGATTTCGTCGAGCTTCAGTGCGCGCGTGCAATTTTCGCGAATGTATTCGGCTGCGCGCGCAAGCTTGTAGTTGTGCTCGCAACTGGATTCGGGTGCCGGATCGAGCTGGCGCTGCAGTTCGCCGAAATAGGTGAGCAGCGCGCAGTGCTTGCGAAGCGGGTCGGCGGTTTCGCTCGTGAGCAGCGTATGAAGCTGGTTCAGTCCGCGATATAGCTCGCCGCACAGGGACAAGGCCGTCGAGAACACACGGAAGTCGGCCGCCTTGCCGACGCCGAGTTCATGCTGCAGCCCGGCGAGCCACGGCACGTCCACGTAGAGCATCCGGTACGACCATGCCTCGCGGCCAAGCGGATTGCACGCGTGCACGTCGCCGGGATTGATGACGACCACGCTGCCGACACCGATCCGTTCGCGCAGACGCTCGTTGATGTAGGTGCACATGCCTTGCGTAATCACCCCGATCGAAAACGTCTCGTGCGTATGTTTTGCATAACAGACGCTTCGTCCGTCATGCACCGCGCGCGCTTCGATGAACGGGAACGCGTCGTCGCGCCAGAAGCGTGGAACCTTCGCATCGTGCAACGTTGAAGTGTCGACATTCTCTTTCATGACGATGTCATCAATTCGGCGGCCGGCTCGTCGGTCGCAGTCCGGCGGGTATGCATTCTGCTACTCGCGGTCGCATGATGGTTGAATCTCGCTATGCCGTCTATGGCCGTATAAGGCATAAGATAGGGTTCGACTGCATTCTTCCGATCAGAGGCAATCCGCGCAGACATTCCCATGGCAACCCGCGACAGGAAACCCGCCTTAGTCGTCGCCGGCGACAAACGTCAGATGCCGTCAGAGCCGCTGGCGACGGATGACGGAACGTACAGGATGCTCGTCGAAGGGAACGATCATTGTGCGCTTGCGATCCTCGATCGCAACGGCGTCGTGATCGGCTGGAACGCCGCCGCCGGGCGGTTGACGGGCCATGCGCACGCCGCCATGGCCGGGCGTCATCTGTCATACCTGTACGCGGGCGCCGCGGCCGACGACGGCCTTCCCGCCGACGTGCTTGCGCGCCGCGATCTGCAGGGCGCGGCTTACCAGGGGCGTATCGAAGGCGAGCGCCGGTTGCGGTGCAACGATGGGGCGCCGATTCATGCCCGCGTGTCGATCAGTTCGGTATCGGACGAAGCCGGCGCGCTGGTCGGCTTCAACTGCCTGCTCACCGCGCGCCCCACGACCGACGCCTCCAATGATGTGCAATTGATCGACGCAAGCTCCGAGCGTTTCGCGCAGATCGTCCAGGACATCCAGGACTATGCGATCTTCATGCTCGACCGCGGCGGCCGCGTGATGAGCTGGAATGCCGGCGCGCAGCATATCAAGGGCTACCGGCCCGATGAAATCGTCGGACGGCACTTTTCGACGTTTTATCCAGCAGAAGACAAGGCTTCCGGCAAGCCCGAGCGCGAACTCGTGCTGGCCGAGCAGTACGGCCGCGTCGAGGACGAAGGCTGGCGCATCCGCAAGGACGGCACGAAGTTCTGGGCCAATGTCGTGATTACCGCGCTGCGCGGCGCGGACGGAAGGCTGCGCGGCTTCGCGAAGGTCACCCGCGACCTGACCACGCGGCGCGCGGAAGAAGAAAAGCTGCGCCAGAGCGAAGAGCGCTTTCGCCTGATGGTCGAGTCGGTCAAGGATTATGCGATCTTCATGCTCGACGCGGACGGCAACGTCGCGACGTGGAACGCGGGCGCGATGCAGATCAAGGGGTACCGGCGCGAGGAAATCCTCGGTCGCCCGATCTCGGTGTTCTACAGCGCCGACGACAATGCCGCTCTGAAACCGCAGCGCGAACTCGAGATCGCGGCGCGCTTCGGCCGCATCGAAGACGAAGGCTGGCGCGTGCGCAAGGACGGCTCGATGTTCTGGGCCAATGTCGTGATTACCGCGGTGCGCGACAGCGCCGGGCGGCTGCTTGGCTTCGCGAAGGTGACGCGCGACATGAGCGAACGCAAGCGCCTCGAGGAACTCGAGGTGTCGAGTCGCCGCATGAGCGAATTTCTGGCGACGCTCGCGCACGAACTGCGCAATCCGCTCGCGCCGGTGCGCAACGCCGTCAGCGCGATGCAGCTCGCCCCGAATGCCGATCCGCTGCTGCGCCAATGCCGCGACGTGATCGACCGGCAAATCGGCCATCTGACGCGGCTCGTCGACGATCTGCTCGACATCGGGCGCATCACGACCGGCAAGATCGAGCTACGCACGGCGGCGGTCGAGATGCAGGAGGTCGTCGCGCGCAGTGTCGAGGCCGCGCGGCCATTCACCGACGCGCGCGGGCAAACCATCAGGGTAGTAATGCCGGCCACGCCGCTCGTGGTGCGCGCCGATCTGACGCGGCTCGTGCAGGTGTTGCAGAACCTGCTGAACAACGCGTCGAAGTTTTCGCCGAACGGCACACAGATTTCGATTCATGTCGGAACCGAACGGCGGGCGGTCGTCGTGCGCGTGAAAGACCAGGGGCGCGGCATCCCTGAGAACGCACTTGGTTCCATCTTCGATCTGTTCATGCAGGAGGGTCACGCGCAGAATCCGACCGACACCGGTCTCGGCATCGGTCTGACGCTATGCCGCTCGCTTGTCGAACTGCATGGCGGTGCGATCCAGGCCGCCAGCGCCGGGCGCGGACAAGGCAGCACGTTCACCGTGCGGCTGCCGCTCGCGGCCGGCGCCGGGCACGACCAGGACGACGCGTTGCCGCTCGTGGCGGCGGGCGCGCCGCGCGCCGCGCTGCGCGTGCTGATCGTCGACGACAACCGCGACTCCGCGGACAGTCTCGCGGTGCTGGTCGAGATGAAAGGGCATGTGGCACGCGTCGCGTACGACGGCGAGAGCGCGCTCGCCGCAGCGAAGGTATATCTGCCGCAACTCGTGCTGACCGATCTCGCGATGCCGAACGTCGACGGTTTCGGTTTGCTGCGCGAGTTGCGCTCGAACCCGACGCTGTCGTTAACACGTATTGTCGCGATGTCCGGTTTCGGCCAGTCGAGCGACCGCGAACAATCGCTTGCGGCTGGCTTCGATGCGCATCTCGTGAAGCCACTCGAAATGTCGGTGCTCGATGAATTGCTCGAGAGCGCGTCGCGCCCCTCGTCCAATCGCTGATCGGACATATTCGATACCAAATTAAGAATCCTCCGTTAAATTGCACGGCCATTTAAGAATAAATACGAATCTTTGCCGTTAGCGCTTTCTCCTACCGCCGATATATTTGGGAAACTTTGTAATCGTCAACGATCAGGGATAAGAATCGCTTTACTAACGCCTGGTTTGTGCCTAGCATTAAGTTGCAAATTTTTCCCTGAACAATTCGAATAGCGAAGTAAATGCCTACGCTGTCGCTTGCGCGACAGTGAACATTCTCGACATTGCGCTGTGTTGCACGCGCATCGGTCGAAATTCCACCGTTCCCAGTTAAGCGCAATCAGAAAAAGTTGTTCAAGTCGTTAGTGTTTCAAGCGATCGATGCATCGGGCGGTTGCCGGCGGCAATCGCACGGGTCCGGATTCCGGCCGTCAACATGCGTCTGCCGTTATGCATCATCAGTCAGGCAAATCAGGTTGTCTTGTGCGAGCGTCGACGAGGTACGTAAGCCATGAACATCGCTCTCTTTGCCGTCGCGAATGCTGTCTCGCGCCTCAACCGTTTTCTGGGCTCGCTGCTGTCCTCGACGCGGGCTCCGATCTTGTACCCGTCGGCCCCTGCGCGCACCGGTATCCCGCTCGATGGAACCGCATCGTGCATTCATCTGTCGTCGATCACGCGGCTCGAGACGGAGCAGCGAGCGGGAGCCGGCAGCGGCGCGCGGCGCGTCATGCAGCGGACCCGGCGATTCGCGGGCGCGTGGCGCGCGGTCTTCCAACGCGATTCGGGAAGCGTGGCGCCCGATCTGTGCGATTCCTTTGCCGCGCTCGAACCAGCGCCGGTTGCGGCGATCGTCGTCGACGGCGAGGGCCGGATTCTGCGCGCGAACACGCAGGCCGAACGGCTGTTTCAGTACCGGCGCGGCGATCTCGCGGGCCTCGCGGCGGAGTTGCTTGTTCCGCATCTGCTCGATGCCGCGCACGCGCGGACCGACCCGCCGCATGCGGCAATGCCTGCGTGTACGCAACCGGCCGAAGTCGCACGCGAAATGCGAGCGAAACGCCGTGACGGCAGCGAGTTTCCCGTGGAGGTCGCCGCGGGCACGCTGCGTTACGGCAGTCATATCGCCATGCTTGCGTTCGTCACCGACCGCACCGAACGCAACGAACTGAGGCGCGATCGCCAGCAGCTCGCGCATCTGACGCGCGTGTCGACACTCGGCGAGCTGGCCGGCTCGCTCGCGCACGAACTGAATCAGCCGTTGACCGCGATCCTCAGCAACGTGCAGGCGGCGCAACGTTTTATCGATCTCGATCCGCCAGAGCTTATCGAAGTGCGCGAGATCCTGAAGGACATCGTCGACGACAGTTGCCGCGCGAGCGAAGTGATTCGCCGCATCCGCGCATTCGTGAAGAAGGACGAGCTGCAATTCGTGAGGCTCGATCCCGGCGACGTGTTGCGCGATGTCGCGCAACTCGTGCACAGCGACGCGATCGTGCGCGGCGTGCATCTGTCGGTCGATATCGACGACGACTTGCCGCCCGTGCGTGGCGACCGGATCCAGCTGCAGCAGGTCGTGCTGAACCTGATGATCAACGCGTTCGACGCGATGCGCGGTTGCGATGCGCTCGAGCGTGCCGTCAGCGCCTTCGCCGGGCTCGACCGCGACGGCAATGTGCGCATCGCGATTCGCGACCGCGGAGAAGGAATCGCCGTCGATCGGCTCGAACGCATCTTCAAGCCGTTCGTCACGTCGAAACCGCAGGGGCTCGGTCTTGGCCTGTCGATCAGCCGCTCGATCGTCGACATGCATCGTGGCCGTTTATGGGCCGAAAACAATAGCGACAGGGGCATGACGTTCTACGTCGTGCTGCCGCCATGGAGCGGGCCGGAAACGGCGCGACAATCATGATGTTCAACGTGCGTAACGAGATCGGCGCGTACGACGCGATGGTCTACGTCGTCGACGACGAAGCGAGTGTGCGCCGCGCGCTCGCGCGGCTGATCCGTTCGGCCGGTTACAGCGTCGACGCCTATGGGTCGGCGCGCGAGTTTCTCGCGCAGGCGCTGTCGTGCGTGCGCGACGAGCGCTGTCCGGCCGCCGACATTCCGTCGTGTGTGGTGCTCGACGTACAGCTGCCGGACCTGAGCGGGCTCGAGTTGCAGCGCGAACTGCCGGCATCGTTGCCGATCGTTTTCCTCACCGGGCACGGCGACATCGCGATGACGGTCGGCGCGCTCAAGGCCGGCGCCGCGGATTTCCTGACCAAGCCCGTGAGCGACGTCGACCTGCTGCGCGCGATCGACGAAGCGCTGGTCCGCTCCACCGATGCGTTGCGAAGCCTGCGCGAGTTGCGGGAACTGCAGAGCCGCGTCGAACGCCTGACGCCTCGGGAACGCGAAGTGATGGAACTCGTCGTGATGGGGCGCCTCAACAAGCAGGTGGCCTGCGAACTCGGTACCGTCGAAAAGACGGTCAAGGCACATCGTGCGCGCGTGATGCAAAAGATGGAGGTCAACTCGCTCGCGGAACTCGTGCGCGTCGCCGACAAGGTCGCGCGCGCCGGCGCGGCGTTCAATCAGCCTTCGCACGACTAAACGCCTGCTCCCATCGGCCTTGCCCGCGCCCCGCGCATAGTCGACTGTCGCGCCTTCATCGGAGATCCGCGGCGCTGTACGGGACCAAGGTCCAATATCGCTCGCGCACGCCGTCTCATAGTCTATTGCAGGGAACGCATTTGCAGACGTCGCATGCGCGTTGCCGGTCACCGGACTATTCAAAATGGGCGCTGCCAAACCATTCGTTGTGGTGGTTGACGACGATGCATCGGTGGGCCGGGCGATCAAACGATTGTTGCGCTCTGTCGGGATCGTGGCCGACACGTTCGCGAGCGGCGATGAATTTCTGGACACGTTGTCGTCCATGCCCTCGTATCGTCCCGATTGCGTGATTCTCGATGTTCAGATGCCCGGTTCGAACGGACTCGAGGTCCAGCGGCGACTGGCCGGACTTGCCGTGCCCGTTATTTTCATCACCGCGCACGACGACGCCGGCGTGCGCGACGAAGCGCTTGCCGCCGGCGCCGTCGCCTATCTGCGCAAGCCGTTCAACGACGCGCTGTTCATCCGCACCGTCTGCTCGGCGCTCGATATCGAGGTGCCGCGCTGACGCGCCACCTGCCTTCCCGCACAAGCCACACGAGCTATTGGACCAAGGTCCAATTGTCTTCGAAGAGGGCGACTTCCAATATTGACAGCATCGGAACTTGCCCCTTTTGAGACGGCAAGCGTCAAGGCGTGCCCGCGCGCCGCGCATTGGCGGCGAGCACAGCGGTGCCGCCAACAGGTCATCGAATGAGGATTGGCAGACATGAAACCAGCAGTGCGGATCTCGCCTGTGCTGAGCGCTTCCGTGCTCGCGTTCGTCGCGGTTGCGGTGATATTCCCGGCAGCGGCGCAGCAACCGATCATCTACCCCGCGAAGGGGCAAAGCGCCCAGCAGCAGGCAAGCGACATGGGGCAGTGCGAGGCGTGGGCTAAACAGAACACCGGCGTCGACCCGGCCGCTTTGGCGCAACACGCGGCCAATCAGACGCCGGCGCAGCAGCCCAGCGGCGGGCGCGTGCGCGGTGCGGCAGGCGGCGCCGCCGTGGGCGCTGCGGTCGGTGCGATAGCGGGCGATGCGGGCAAGGGCGCCGCGATCGGCGCGGCGGGCGGCGCGGTCGGCGGCGGCATCCGCCAGCGCCGTCAGGCGCAGTCTCAACAGCAACAACAGCAGGCGACGCAACAACAGGCATCGCAGCAGCTCGCCACTTACAACCGGGCATTGTCGGCATGCATGTCGGGACGCGGCTACACCATTCAGTGACGTTTCGCGAGTCAATCAATGAGCGTAACGATCAGACGGAGCAAACATAATGAATCGATCGTTTGAGCGCGATGAGCGGATGTCGCGCGCCGTGTCGGGCGGCCGGCGCGCTTGCTGGTGGTTGCCGTTCGCTGCGGCTCTCGTGTTGCTCGGCGCCTGCAGGAAGGCACCCCCGGAGGCGCAACGGCCGCCCGTCGACGTGACGACCGTCACGGTCGAACAGAAGGCGACGCCCGTCGATTTCGAGTTCACCGCGCAGACCGAAAGTTCGCGCGAAGTCGAGATCCGCGCACGTGTCGATGGCTTCCTCGACAAGCGCATGTACACCGAAGGCTCGCTCGTGAAGGCGGGCCAGACGATGTTCATCATGGACCGCAGGCCGTTCGAAGCAGCGTTGCAGACCGCCAAGGGCGAGCTTGCGCAGCAGCAGGCGCGGCTCACGGTCACGAAGGCGAACCTCGCCCGCGTGGTGCCGCTCGCCGCGCAAAACGCATTGAGCAAAAAGGATCTGGACGACGCGGTCGGCAACGAGAAGGAAGCGGAAGCGGCGGTGATCGCCGCGAAGGGGCAGGTGCAGACCGCCGAGCTGAACCTCAGCTACACGATCATCAAGTCGCCGCTGCTCGGCCTGTCGAGCTATGCGCGCCAGCAGGAGGGCAGCTATGTGACGCCGACCCAGGGCGGCTTGCTGACCTACGTGTATCAGCTCGATCCGATGTGGGTGAATTTCAGCATCTCCGAAAACGAACTGCTGCGCTATCGCGAGGAGATCGCAAAGGGGCAACTGCGCTTTCCGCCGGAAAACCGATTCGACGTGACCGTGATCCTGGCCGACGGTTCGACGTATCCCGAGCGCGGCCGTATCGATTTCACGAACCCGGCGTTCAGCTCGGAGACCGGCACCTTCCTCGTGCGCGCGGTATTTTCGAATCCGAAAGGCGTGTTGCGTCCGGGACAGTTCGTGCGCGCGCTGGTGTCCGGCGCGGTGCGGCCGAATGCGATTCTCGTGCCGCAGCGTGCGGTGCTGCAGGGTGCGAAGAGCCACTTTGTCTGGGTGCTCGATAACGAATCGAAGCCGCATCAGCGCATCGTCGATGTCGGCGACTGGCACGGCGACGACTGGTTTATCACCGATGGCCTGCGCAACGGCGAGCGCGTCGTCGTCGACGGCGCGATCCGCGTAACCTCGGACTCGACGATCAAGGTCACCGGCACCGCGCCGCCGAGCAATCTGCCTGCGCCGACGACGCCCGCGGGCGTCAAGCCGGGTAAGCCGCCGGCCAGCGCACCCGCGGCCGGCATGCCCGCATCGGCAGGATCGGCAGCGTCGGGCCCGGGAGCGAGCTGATGAACATCTCCCACTTCTGCATCGACCGGCCGATCTTCGCGTCGGTCATTTCGATCATCATCACGCTCGGCGGCGCGCTCACGATGCTCTCGCTGCCGATCGCGCAATATCCGGACATCACGCCGCCGCAAATCACAGTGACCGCGACCTATCCGGGCGCGAGCGCGGACGTGGTCGCGAACAACGTCGCCGCGCCGATCGAGCAGCAGGTCAACGGCGCGGACAACATGATTTACATGAGTTCGTCGAGCTCGTCGACCGGCAATCTGACGGTCAACTGCTACTTCGAGATCGGCACGAACCCGGAACTCGCGCAGGTCGACGTGCAGAACCGCGTGAATCTCGCGTTGCCGCAATTGCCGGAATCGGTGCAGGCACAGGGCGTGTCGGTACAGAAGAAGTCGCAGGCGTTCATGATGGTGATCGCGATCTATTCGCCGACCGAACGCTACGATTCGACCTATATCGCCAACTACGCGAACATCTACGTGCTCGATGCGTTAAAGCGCATTCCGGGTGCGAACCAGTCGAGCATCTTCGGCACGCCCGACTATGCGATGCGGATCTGGCTGCGGCCGGACCGCATGGCGCAACTGGGCATCACCGCAGCCGATGTGCAGCACGCGGTGGCGAACCAGAATCAGCAATACGCGGTTGGCCGCCTCGGCCAGTCGCCGACGGGCAACGCGGTCGAGCAGTCGTTCGCGGTGACGACCACCGGGCGGCTCACCGAACCGTCCGAGTTCGAGAACATCATCATCCGCGCGCAAAGCGGCGGCGCCGCGATCGTGCGGCTGAAGGACATCGGCCGCGCCGAGCTCGGGCAGAAGGATTATTCGATCCGCAGCCGCTTCCAGGGCAAGCCCGCGACCGTGATTGCCGTCTACCAGCAGCCTGGCGCGAATGCGCTCGACGTATCGAAGGCGGTGCGCAAGACGCTCGAGGACATGAAGAAGTCGTTTCCCGAAGGGATCGACTACAAGATCGCGATGGACACGACCGAGTTCACGCGCGCATCGATTACCGACGTGGTCCATACGTTCTTCGAAGCGGTCGTGCTGGTCGTGATCGTCGTGTTCGTGTTCCTGCAGAGCCTGCGCGCGACACTGATTCCGGTGCTCGCGGTGCCGGTGTCGATCGTCGGCACGTTCATGGGCATGGCCGCGCTGGGCTTCTCGATCAACATGCTGACGCTGTTCGGCATGGTGCTCGCGATCGGTATCGTGGTCGACGATGCGATCGTCGTGATCGAAAACGTCGAGCGCAATATGACCGTGCTCAAGCTCGACCCGAAAACCGCGGCGAAGCACGCGATGGACGAAGTGGCGGGTCCGGTGGTCGCGATTGTGCTCGTGCTGTGCGCGGTGTTCGTACCGGTTGCGTTTATCGGTGGCATTACCGGCCAGATGTACAAGCAGTTCGCCATTACGATCGCGATCTCGGTGGTGATCTCGGGACTCGTCGCGCTGACGCTGTCGCCGGCGCTCGCGGCGCTGCTGCTCAAGCCCGGCCACGGCGAAAAGCGCGGCTTCTTCCGCTGGTTCGACAGGCAGTTCGCGCGCATGACGGCCGGCTACACGCGCGCCGTGCGGCTGATGATCAAGCGCTTTGCGATCGGCCTGCTGATCTTCGCGGGCATGATCGCGCTTGCCGTATGGATGATGCGCACCATACCGGGCGCGTTTCTGCCGCCCGAAGACCAGGGCTATCTGCTAGGCGCCGTGATCATGCCCGACGCGGCGAGCCTCGATCGCACCGGGCTCGTGTCGGACGATGTGACGGAATACTTCATGAGGCAGCCGGCGGTCGACAGCGTGACCACCGTCGACGGCTACAGCCTGCTCGATAGCCAGAACAAGAACAACGCGTCGACGTTCTTTATCGGCTTCAAGTCGTTCGACGAACGCTATACGTCGGCGAACATTCGCACGCAGAACGCGCGGGCGGTGCTCGTCGATGCGTACAAAGCACTGTCGCAGGTGAAGCAGGGCATCATCGTGCCGCTCAATCCGCCTGCGATTCCGGGTCTCGGTACGACCGGCGGCACGGAGGTGTGGATCCAGAGCAAGGGCGATGCATCCGTCGCGCAGTATGCGGCGGTGGTCGAGGAATTCGTCGAAAAGGCGAAGAAGCGCCCCGAGCTGTCCGGCGTCACATCGACGTTCAACGCGTCGTCGCAGCAATTGCTCGTCAACGTCGACCGCGACAAGGCGACGACGCTCGGCGTGCCGGTCGAAGCCGTGTATAGCACGATGCAGACGATGTTCGGCTCGCTCTACGTTTCGCAGTTCAATCGCAACAGCCGGCTGTGGCAGGTGATTCTGCAGGCCGAACCGCAGTATCGCCTGAGGCCGGACGATCTGACGCAGGTATTCGTGCGCAGCAATTCCGGCGATATGGTGCCGTTGAAGTCGGTCGTCACGTACAAGTACGTCACCGGTCCGGACCTCGTCACGCGCTTTAACAATTATCCGGCCGTCAAGATCACGACGAATGCGGCGCCGGGCTACAGCTCGGGGCAGGTGATCCAGACGCTCGAGGAAATCGGCGCGCAGATGCCGCAAGACTATGCGCTCGCATGGAGCGGCGAGGCGTATGAAGCGAAGCAGTCGGGCGGCACGTCGGGGCTCGTGTTTGTATTCGGTCTCGTGATGGTGTTCCTGATCCTCGCCGCGCAGTACGAGAAGTGGAACCTGCCGTTCGGCGTGCTGATGGCGGTGCCGTTCGCGATTTTCGGCGCGCTGCTCGCGATCCTGCTGCGCGGCCTGAACAACGACGTGTATTTCCAGATCGGCCTGACGATGCTCGTCGCGCTCGCGGCGAAGAATGCCATTCTGATCTTCGAGTTCGCCGTGCTGAACCGGCAATCCGGCAAGTCCGTGTTCGATGCGACGATGCATGCGGCCGAGGAGCGGCTGCGCCCGATCGTGATGACTTCGCTCGCGTTCATTCTCGGCTGCGTGCCGCTCGCGATCGCAACCGGCGCATCGGCAAACAGCCGGCATTCGATCGGCACCGGCGTGATCGGCGGGATGCTCGGCGCGACAGCGATCGCGGTGTTCTTCATCCCGATGTTCTTCTATGTGCTGGAGACCTGGTCCGACAGGCGCAAAGGGAAGAAGACGAAGCCGGGCTCGGCCGGCGATGCGCCGCCGTCCGCGCCGGCGCCCGGACCGGGCGGCCCACATGTGACGCCGTCGGCCCGTCGCGAGGATGAATGACATGCAACGCTCGCTACGCTCACTCGCGACGGCATCGATGCTCGCATTCAGTCTGACCGGCTGTCTGCTCGGCCCGAACTATCAACGCCCTGCGATCGACACGCCAGCCACCTTCCGCTTCCAGGAAGGCGAAGCCCAGGACCTGGCGAACACCGAATGGTGGAGGCAGTTCGACGATCCGGTGCTCGACGACCTGATCGCCACGGCGCTTGCCGACAACAAGGACGTGAAGGTCGCCGCCGCACGTGTCGAGCAGTTTCTCGGGCAGTTCTGGAGCACGCGCTCGGCACTGCTGCCGCAAGTCGGCGCGGGCTTCAGCGCGGCGCGCGAGCGCGTCACGCAGGTTGGTCCGACGCCCGTGTTCTCGAACGGCGCGATCTTCAACGACTTCCAGGCGCAACTGAACGCGTCGTGGGAAATCGATCTGTTCGGGCGCAACCGGCGCCTGACGGAATCGGCGCGCGCCAGTCTGCTGTCCACCGAGGAAGGGCGGCGCGCGACGATCCTGTCGCTGGTTGCGTCGGTGGCGTCGTCGTACATCGCGCTGCTGAGCTTCGACCGGCAGCTCGAGATCGCGAAGGCGACCACGGAAAGCCGCGCGGAATCGGTGCACGTGTTCCAGCTTCGCTTCGATGCCGGCGAGGTGTCGCAAATGGAGCTTGCGCAGAGCCAGTCCGAATACGAGGCGTCGGCTGCGGTCATTCCGCAGCTCGAAGCGCAGATCGCCCAGCAGGAGGACGCGCTTTCGGTGCTGCTCGGCCACAACCCGGGGCCGATCCTGCGCGGCCGCAATCTCGCGGCGCTCGGCACGCCGGCAGTGCCGGCGGGCCTGCCGTCCGACCTGCTGCAGCGCCGTCCGGATCTGCGCCAGGCCGAGCAGGATCTGGTCGCCGCGAACGCGTTGATCGGCGCCGCGCGCGCCTTGTACTTCCCGCAGATCTCGCTGACCGGTCTGCTCGGCACCGAGAGCAGCCAGTTCTCGAACCTTTTCACCGGGCCGTCGAAAATATGGGCGTTTGCCGGGACCGTCACGCAGCCGATCTTCACCGGCGGCAACATCAAAGGCCAGGTCAAGCAGGCCGAGGCGCAGCAGCAACAGGCGCTATACACGTATCAGAAGGCGATCCAGACCGCGTTCCAGGAAGTGGACGATGCGCTGATCGCGTCGCAAAAACTGCGTGAGCAGTACGTCGCGCAAGGGCGCCAGGTCGACGCGCTGCGCACATACTCGCGCATGGCGCGGCTGCGATACGAAGGCGGCTACACGAGCTACATCGAGGTGCTCGACGCGGAGCGCAGCCTGTTCAACGCGGAACTGAGCCAGACGCAGACGCAGCAGTCCGTGCTGACGTCGTACGTGTCGCTGTACAAGGCGATGGGCGGCGGCTGGGTCGTCGACGCGGAAAAGATGACGACGCAACAGTCGTCGCGCACCGATGCGCAGCCCGTTCCCGGCGATACGCCCGTGGAGAACGTCAAATGAGCTCCGCGTACGGGGGCGTTCATGGTGCGAACTACGCCCGCGATGCCGGTGACGCAGGCGGCGTCGAGCGCGTGATCGCCTGCCACGAGTGCGATCTGCTGCAGCGCGAGCGGCCGGTGCCCGTCAATGGCGTGCTGCGCTGTTGCCGCTGTCGCGCGGCGCTTTACCGGCGCCAAACGGGCGGTCTCGACCGCCCGCTCGCGTATGCGCTGGCGGCGCTTGCGCTGTTTGCCCTTGCGAACGCATTCCCGATCGTCGGGCTGTCCGTCAACGGCGATCTCGTCGAGACCACGCTGTTCGGCTCGGTTCGCGTGCTGTATCGCGACGGCATGTGGCCGCTTGCCGCGCTGATCTTCGTCACGACGCTGCTGATGCCGCTGCTGCAGGCGTTGGGCATCGTCTGGCTGCTGCTGCCGTTGCGGCTCGGACGCCGTCCGTATCGCGCCGATCTCGTGTTCCGGCTGCTGCATGTCGCGCAATCGTGGGGTATGACCGAGGTGCTGATTCTCGGCCTGCTCGTTGCGCTCGTGAAGCTTGCGCATATCGCGAGCGTGGTTCCCGATATTGCGTTGTGGTCGTTCGGGGCGCTGATGCTGTTGCTTGCCGCGGCGGCCGCCGCCTTCGATCCGCGCGAGTTATGGGCGCGGCTCGAAGGGCCGCCCGATGTCGCGCGGCGTGCCGCCGCCGAAGCTGCGGCTGCGCCGGCCGTGCGCGCGGCCGCGCATTCATCCGCGATTTGGCCCGCGTCTTCGACTGCGTCCGCGTCGTTTTCGGCGCCGACCGCCGCCGGTTGCCTGCGCTGCGTATGCCACGACTGCGGGCTGTTGTCCGCGCCGCTCACCGAAGCGGACGACGGCGCCCATCGGCACGCTTTGCGCTGCACGCGCTGCGGCAGCCGCCTGCATCTGCGCAAGCCGAACAGCCTCGCGCGCACCTGGGCGCTGCTGCTCGCCGCGCTCGTGCTGTATCTGCCGGCGAACCTGTTGCCCGTCATGCACACCAGCTCGCTGTTCGGCGCGCAGAAGGACACGATCATGAGCGGCGTCGTCTACCTGTGGACGTCCGGTTCATGGCCGCTCGCGGTGCTCGTGTTCATCGCGAGCATCGCGGTGCCGATGCTGAAGATTCTCGCGATCGGATTTCTCGCCGCGTCGGCGAACCTGCGCTCGCGCTGGCAGCCGGTGCAGCGTGCGCGGATCTACCGGGCCGTCGAAATGGTCGGCCGCTGGTCGATGCTCGACATCTACGTGATCGCGATCCTCACCGCACTCGTGCAGTTCAATGCGCTCGCGACGATTACCGCGGGTCCCGCGGCGATCGCGTTTGGCGCGGTCGTCGTATTGACGATGTTTGCCGCGATGTCGTTCGATCCGCGGCTCACCTGGGATACGGGGCAAATTACTCATGGCACGTCCTCCTGATTCTGCGCCGCCCGATCTGCCCGACGCGGTCCCCGTGACGCGTTCGCGCTGGCGCGTCCAGTGGATCTGGCTCGTGCCCGTGGTCGCGGTGCTGGTCGGCGTCTGGATTGCCGCGCAGGCGATCCTGCAGCAAGGGCCGACCATCACGATCAGCTTCAAGACCGGCGATGGCCTCGAGGCCGGCAAGACGAAGATCAAGTTCAAGGATGTCGATATCGGCGTCGTGAAAAGCGTCGCGCTTTCGAAGGACTATTCGCGCGTGATTGCAACGGCCGAGCTGTCGCGCGATGCATCGAAGATGCTGGTCGACGACACGCGCTTCTGGGTCGTGCGCCCGCGCATCTCGGGCGGCACGGTATCGGGTATCGGCACGCTGCTCTCCGGTGCGTATATCGGCATGGATATCGGCAGCACCGCGCGCGTCCGGCACGACTATGTCGGCCTCGAAACGCCGCCCGTCATCGCGAGCGACGTGCCGGGCCGCGAGTATGTGCTGAAGAGCGAAGACCTCGGCTCGGTCGCCACCGGCACGCCGATCTTCTTCCGCCGGCTGCAGGTCGGGCAGGTGACGTCGTATGAACTGGATCCGAACGGCAAAGGCATCACGATGCGCGTATTCATCAATGCGCCGTACGACAGGTTCGTCGTCGCGGACACGCGCTTCTGGCATGCAAGCGGCGTAGACGTATCGCTGAGCACCGAAGGCGTGAAGGTCAATACGCAGTCGCTGGTGTCGATCGTGGTCGGCGGCCTTGCCTTCCAGACACCGCCGGGCACGCCCGACGACGAGCCGCAGGCGCCCGCCAGGACGACCTTCGAACTCTTCACCGATCGTGCCGAAGCGATGAAGCAGCACGATCGCATCGTCGAGACCTACGTGTTCAATTTCAAGGAGTCGGTGCGCGGGCTCGTGGTCGGTGCGCCGGTCGAATTCCGCGGCATTCCGATCGGCGAGGTGGCGGCGATCAACACGCGTTACGATCCGGTCACTAAGCAGTTCAGCATTCCGGTGACCATCCGGCTCTATCCGGAGCGCTTCACGTCGCGTTTCGCGAATGAACCGCGCGGCGGCAGGCTGTCGCGCTCGCCGCGCGAGATGGCCGAGCTCCTCGTGTCGCGGGGCCTGCGCGGTCAACTGAAGACGGGCAGCCTGATCACCGGCCAGCTGTATGTCGCGCTCGATTTCTTCCCGAATGCACCGAAGGCGCAGGTCGACTGGGAGCACACCCCGCCCGAGCTGCCGACCGTGTCGAGCGGGCTGCAGTCGCTGCAGGAATCGATCACCGATCTGATTGCGCGCATGAACAAGATCCCGTTCGAAGCGATCGGCAATAACGCGAAGCAGACGCTTGCGCGTGCCGATGCGCTGCTGCGCAGCTTCGATAGCGAACTGGTGCCGCAGGCGCGCGACACGCTGACCGCAGCGCGCACGACGCTCGACTCGGCCAATTCCGCGCTGCAGCCCGAGTCCGCGCTGCAGCAGGACACGGCCGATGCGATTCGCGAGCTGTCGCGCACGGCTGCGTCGCTGCGCTCGCTTGCCGAGTATCTCGAACGGCATCCGGAGGCATTGCTCCGGGGCAAAACGGAGGACAAAAAGTGATGCCTTCGATGCGCATGCGTAGTGATGCCGCAACGGCGGCCCGCACCTGTGCGGCGCCGCTCTGGCGCGCGGCGTTCGCCGTGCCTGTCGTGCTGTTCGCGCTCGCCGGCTGCAAATCGCCGAATTCGTCTTTCTATACGCTGAGTCCCGATGCCACGCTCAAGACAGCGGGCGCGCCCATGCAGACCACCGTCGTCGTGGGGCCGGTGACGGTTCCGGAGCTGATCGACCGGCCGCAGATCGTCACGCGCGTGTCCGACAACGAAGTCGCGCTCGACGAATTCGCGCGCTGGGGCGAGCCGTTGAAAAGCGGCATCGCGCGCACGATCGCGGCCGACCTCGAACGGTTGCTCGGCACCGGCCAGGTATCGGTGGCCGCGCAGGCGTCGTTCGCGCGCGAAGCGTCGCGTGTGCGCGTCGACATCGTACGCTTCGACTCGGTGCCCGGCGACGCGGTCACGGTCGACGCGCAATGGGTCGTGCGCGTGCCGGGAAAGCCGCTGCCCATCACAGGGCGCACGGTGGCGCGCGAGCCCGTCCCGACAGCCAGCAACGACGCGGCCGTCGCCGCATATAGCCGCGCGCTCGGGGCGGTCAGCCGCGACATCGCGGCGGCGATTCGCAGCGCATCGCCATCCTGATGTGCGGGAGGGCGCCTGCGGCTCATGCGTTCGCGCGCCCGCCGTCGTCGCCAGCGGTTCACGAAGCGGTTTCCACGCCGTCCCGACGTTGTTCACGAGCAGTCCTCGAGCGCGATGCGACGCGCTTGCAGACGCAATCTCCATGTCGTTCCACTATCGTCCCCATGAAAAGCCTGCTTTTCCATGTCGTCGTGTTTCTCGGCGCGGCGCTCGTCGTCGTGCCGATGTCGATCCGGCTCGGCTTCGGCTCGGTGCTTGGCTATCTGCTCGCCGGCGTGCTGATCGGGCCGTCCGTGATGAAGCTCGTGACCAACGTGGACGCGATCCTGCATTTTTCGGAACTGGGCATCGTGCTGATGATGTTCGTGATCGGCCTCGAGATGCATGTCGGCCGGCTTTGGGCATTGCGCCGCACGATCTTCGGCTATGGCGGCATGCAGATGGCGCTGTGCGCGGGGCTGCTGACCGCGATTTTTCTCGTGTTCGGCTCGCACTGGCAGATCGCATTGACGGCCGGTCTCGCGCTCGCGCTGTCGTCGACCGCCATGGCGGTGTCCGAACTCGAGCAGCGCGGCCAGTTGAACTCGCCTACCGGCGAGGCCGCATTCGGCATTCTGCTGTTCCAGGACCTCGCCGCGATTCCGCTCGTCGCGTTGCTGCCGCTCCTGAGCCCGATCGATACGGGCGCTAGCGCGACGGAGAACTGGATCGCGGTCGGCAAGGCGCTCGCGATGCTCGTCGCGGTCGTGCTGGTCGGCCGCGTTGCGTTGCGCCGCGGCCTGCACATCGTGTCGCGTACCGGCGCGCCGGAAATCTTCACCGCGTTCGCGCTGCTGTGGGTCATCGGCGTCGCGCTGCTGTTTCGCAGCGTGCAACTGTCGGCCTCGCTCGGCGCGTTTCTCGCGGGCGTGCTGCTCGCCGATTCGGGCTATCAGCAGCAGGTCGAACGCGACATCGCGCCGTTCAAGGGGCTGCTGCTCGGGCTGTTCTTCATCGCGATCGGCATGTCGATCGACTTCGGTGTGCTCATGCATGACGCGCGGCGCGTGCTCGTCGTCGTCGCGGCCGTGCTCGGCATCAAGGCCGCCGCGCTCTGGCTGCTCGCGCCGCGCTTTAACGTGCCGCGCGAACAGCGCGCGTACTTCGCGTTGCTGCTCTCGCAGGGCGGCGAGTTCGCGTTCGTCGTGATGTCGTCGGCGCTGGCCGTGCGCGTTGTCGAGCCGCGCGCATCGGCGATCGTGACGCTCGCGGTCGTGCTGTCGATGATCACGACGCCGCTGCTGTTGCTGCCGTTACGGCTGAGGGCGGCGGCGCGCGCGTCTGCGGCAGTTCCGGCGGAGGGCAAACAGGCACGCGGACGGGACGCGACGCAGGAGGCGAAATGATGCCTCAAATGGCGCGCGACACGGCAAGCGACACGGCAAGCGAAACGGCACCGCGAAACGTGCCTGTATCGACCGCCCGCAACGACGACGCGCCGGGCTCAAAAATGCGTCGTCAGGAGTGTCGGTACAATGACTGGTCGTTAACCTGGTGATGCGCCGCGCGACGCGTGCCGCACACCGCACCGTTTTTGCGCCCATGGCCATTACCTACAAGACTCCTGATGACATCGCGAAGCTGCGTATCGCCGGCCGGCTGGCCGCCGACGTGCTCGCGATGATCGGCGAACACGTGAAGCCCGGCGTGTCGACCGACGAGCTCGACGCGCTGTGCCGCGAATTCATCGTCAACACCCAGCAGGCGATCGCCGCGAATATCGGCTACATGGGTTTTCCGAAAACCATCTGCACGTCGGTCAACTCGGTCGTCTGTCATGGTATTCCGAACCGCAATGAGGTTCTGAAGGACGGCGACATCATCAATATCGACGTTGCCGTGATCAAGGACGGCTACTTCGGCGATACGAGCCGCATGTACACGGTCGGCGAGCCGAGCCGCCTCGCGCAGCAGCTGATCGATACCACGTATGAGGCGATGCTCGCGGGCATTCGCGAGGTGAAGCCCGGCGCGACGCTGGGCGATGTCGGCAGCGCCATCCAGAAAGTTGCGCAACGCGACGGCTTTTCGATCGTGCGCGACTACTGCGGACACGGCATCGGCAAGGTCTATCACGAAGACCCGCAAGTGCTGCATTATGGCCAGCCGGGGCAGGGGCTGCGTCTGAAGCCGGGCATGGTGTTTACGATCGAGCCGATGGTCAACGCGGGCCGCGCCGGCACGGTCGTGATGCGCGACGGCTGGACGGTGGTCACGAAGGACAGATCGTTGTCCGCGCAATGGGAACACATGATCTCGGTCACGGAGGACGGCTTCGAACTGCTGACGCCGTGGCCCGACGGCACCGGACGCTATGAGTCGCCGTGAAGACGGCGCGTCTGCGATGATTAAAATAAGGATTTGACTCGCCTGGCGGTTCGGTTAGGCTATACCGTTGAGCGGAAAGGGTCAGGTCGAAGCCGGTTCATCGCTTCGTGCCGATCCGCATGCGCCGGCCTGCGCTGCCGGCTCCGTGTGCGGATGCGGCGGAGTTTGGGTTTTATACTGGTTCAAGGCTGCGTATGTTTCGCGCGCCTCGATTCGGACCGGGGTTCAGGCCGGGTTCAGGCGTGCTACGCCCGGTTTTACGCTATCAGATCCGGGGTCTACCTCTCCAATGAGTCCGTCACTCACCGTTGCGCGCATTACCGCCGATCAGGGCGATGTGTTCCGCGAGCTCCGTACTGCATCGTTGCGGGAGGCGCCTTACGCATTCGGCGACACGCTCGAGGAAGCGCTGTCCGCGGATGCCGCCACGTTCGACGCCAAGGCCGCGCTCAATGCGGCCTCCATCACGTCCACGACTTTCATTCTTTACACCGAAGGCCATCCGGCCGGCGTGATCGATGCGTGCTTCGACAATACACCCGCGCGCCGCGCGTTCGTGAGCGAACTGTGGGTGGCGCCGGCCGTGCGCCATCTGCGCGGCGGCGAACTGCTCGTCAATACCGCGAGCGAATGGCTCGCGCGCGGCGGCGCGACCGAAGTCTATGCGTGGATCGCCGATAGCAATCGCAACGCGATGCGCTTCTATGAGCGCCTCGGCTTCGGTCCCACCGGCGACCATCGGCCGACCGCGCGCGCACAAGACCAGTGGGAGTCGCAGCTCGTGCGCCATGTGACGCCTGTGCCGGTGCCGCCGGCGCAGTGAGCGGGCGCAGCCGGCAAGACGCGCGGCGCCGCGAGGCGCAGGCGCCCGGCGACACGGGCGGTGGTGCCGGCTGACCGCGCGCTTCGCTTATTCATCGTATCCATAGCGTTTTTTCGTTATTGCGCGCGCTCGCGGCACTTGCAGTGCGTCGCGCCAATCGCGTATGTCCGCGCGTTTTGCCCGTATCGCTTCGCCGTTCGCGCCGTCCGTCGACGAAAAGTTCGGCCGAAAAAGTTCGACGCGCGCCAGGACCCCTGTAAAATACGCAAAATTTTTTGCCGAACGCTATGTCGCCCAGGAAATCGCCTTTTTTCGAATTGCGCAGCGGTGCGGTGGACACGCTTCTGTTCGTGGTCAAAACCACCGACCTCGGCGAAATGCGCGCCGAACTCACGCGCCGCTTCGAGGCGACCCCCGAATTCTTCGCCAATGACGTCGTCGCGATCGACGTGCGCCGCCTCGCCGAAAACGAGCGCGTGCCGCTCGCCGAGATCGCCGCGCTGCTCGATAGCGTGCGCATGCGGCCAATCGGCGTCGTCGCCGATGCGGCGCAGCACGCGTGGGTGAGCGAAGCCAATCTGCCGCTGCTCGAGGCGCGCGACCGTCGGCCGGCTACGAAGGCGGCCGGCGAAGACGAAGCGCGGGCGGCCGATGAAACGGGTGCGCCGGCATCCGTGGCCGTCGCTGCGGCGTCCGCGGCGGAAGGCCAGGCTGCGGCCGCCGCGGCAAGCCAGCCCGCCGAGCCGGTATTGACCGGCGCGGCCGGCGCGTCGTCGCAAACCCTCGTCGTCGACAAGCCGCTGCGTTCGGGGCAGCGGATCTATGCGAAGGGCGACCTCGTCGTGCTCGGTCTCGTGAGCCACGGCGCGGAAATCATCGCGGAAGGCAACATTCATATCTATGCACCGCTGCGCGGCCGCGCGCTCGCCGGCGTGCATGGCGACCACGATGCACGCATTTTCTGCACCTGTCTCGAGCCGGAACTGATCTCGATCGCGGGCATTTACCGTACGACCGAGAATCCGCTGCCTGCCGACGTGCAGGGCAAGGCGGTGCAAATCTGGCTCGACGAAGAAAAGCTGGTGATCGAACCGCTGCGGCTCACGTAGTGCGCCGCGGTGTGCAGCACGCATGCATTGCATGCGCAACCGGATACCGGACTATCAATTCACGAAATCGACGGATACAAGGTAAAGGCCAATGGCAAAAATCATTGTGGTGACTTCGGGCAAGGGTGGCGTAGGCAAGACGACCACGAGCGCGAGCTTCTCGTCTGGCCTCGCGTTGCGCGGCCACAAGACCGCCGTGATCGACTTCGACGTCGGCCTGCGCAATCTCGACCTCATCATGGGCTGCGAGCGCCGCGTGGTGTACGACCTGATCAACGTGATCCAGGGCGAAGCGAACCTGAACCAGGCGCTGATCAAGGACAAGAAGCTCGAGAACCTCTACATCCTGCCGGCCTCGCAGACGCGCGATAAAGATGCGCTGACCATGGAAGGCGTGGAGAAGGTGATCAACGACCTCGTTGCGATGGACTTCGAGTACATCGTGTGCGACTCGCCGGCCGGTATCGAATCGGGCGCGCTGCTCGCGATGCACTTCGCCGACGAAGCGCTGATCGTGACGAACCCGGAAGTGTCGTCGGTGCGCGACTCGGACCGCATTCTCGGCATCCTGTCGTCGAAAACCAAACGCGCGATCGAAGGCAAGGAGCCGATCAAGGAGCATCTGCTGATCACGCGTTATAACCCCAAACGCGTCAGCGAAGGCGAGATGCTGTCGCTGTCGGACATCCAGGAAATTCTGCGCATCGATCTGATCGGCGTGATTCCGGAGTCCGAGGCGGTCCTGCACGCGTCGAACCAGGGCCTGCCCGCGGTACACCTCGACGGCACGGACGTCGCCGAATCGTACAAGGACGTCGTGTCGCGCTTCCTCGGCGAACAGAAGTCGCTTCGCTTTACCGATTACCAGAAGCCAGGCCTGCTGCAGCGCCTCTTCGGCACCAAGTAAGGGAGGCGCACGTATGTCGATTCTTTCGTTTTTGCTGGGCGAGAAGAAAAAATCCGCGTCGGTAGCGAAGGAACGCCTGCAGTTGATCATCGCGCACGAACGTGCCGGCGGCCGTGCCCCCGCCGATTATCTGCCGGCGTTGCAACGTGAACTCGTCGCCGTGATTTCGAAGTACGTCAAAATCTCCGACGACGATATCCGCGTCAATCTCGAGCGTCACGACGATCTCGAAGTACTCGAGGTCAAGATCGAGATCCCGCAGGCCTGACGCAACTCCTTTGTTTTTCCCGCTTGCGGCGACACGCCGCAAGCGCCGCTATTGCCTGGGTATTGCCTGGCTATTGCTTGGGTATTGCCTGGGTATTGCCCGGGTGTTGCCAACGAATTGCCGTCCGTTCGTATCCTCGTTCGCATGCAAATGCGCGGGCAGCCGAAATAATCGGTTGCATTTCAGCGCATGCGGTAACACGCCCGTTGTCGGCGTTCCTGTCACCTCGCGCATTAGAGCAATAACGCCGCGATTCGGCGCTTATCGGAGAGGTGAAAAAGTGAAAAAGTCTTCTCGATTGCTCATGCAGTTTGCGCTCGCCGTGGCGGGCGCGTCGGCTGCCGTCCTCGCGTTGCCGTCGGCGGCGTCCGCGGCTGTCATCGTGGTCGCGCCGAACGCGCCGCCGCCCGTGCGCTATGAACGGGTGCCGCCGCCGCGTGCGGGCTATGTCTGGGACCGCGGACACTGGCGCTGGTATCGCGGAAGCTACGTATGGGTGCCCGGACACTGGCGGGCTGCGCGAGCCGGGTATCGATGGATTCCCGGACACTGGGTTGCGCACGGTCCGAACTGGCGATGGGTGCCCGGGCATTGGGGTTGATCGACTCGCGGCTAAGGACACGGCGGGGCACACGCGCGCAGGGTGCGACCCGTCCCGGCCGGGCCTGGGTCATAGCGTGCTCCCGGGCTTTGCCGTCGGCCGCTCAGCGTCGCGGCGTATCCGCGTCCTCGTCCTGTTGCGTCGCGGCGCGACCAGCGTCGTTGCTGCCGTCGCGCGCATCGGCCGTTGCGTTGCCGTTCGCCGTTGTTTCGTCATCGTTCGGATCCGAAGGCGCCGCATGCGCGAGCGGCTCCGGCACATCGTGCGAGGCCGCCGCGCCCCCGGCAGCAGCGGACGGCGACGGCGGCGTCATATAGCGCCGCGCGAGCGTCTCGTAGAGCGGCGGCGTGAAGAAAGCCGACACGCGGCTCGAGATCAGCGCGGTCGCCATCAGCGAGATGACGAGCGCGTGCCCGTTGATCATTTCGACGACGATCACGAACGACGTGATCGGCGATTGCGTGACGGCGGCCATATAGCCGACCATCGCGAGCGCGATCAGCATCTGCAGCTGCATGCCGTGAAACACCGTATGCAGCACGTTGCCGAAGCCTGCGCCGATCGACAGCGACGGCGCGAAGATGCCGCCCGGAATGCCGGGCAGGTACGAGCCGACCATCGAAACCATCTTCAGCAGCGGATAGAACATCGACAGTTGCTCGCGGCCATCGAGCAGGCCGCGCGCTTCCGCGTAGCCGCTGCCGAACGTCGTGCCGCCCGAGATGATGCCCACCACGGCGATCACGAGGCCGCACAGCGCCGCGAACGCTACCGGACGCTCGGCATTGAGCCTGACGAGCGGCGTGGGCAGCCAGCGCGACGTATTGAGCAGCAGCCAGCCGAAGATGCCGCCCGCGATACCGGTTACCACTGCGGTGAGCAGTACGGCCAGCGCGAGCGTATCGGGAAAATGCGCGCCGACTTCGATCGTGCCGAAGTACGTGTAGTTGCCATTGAGCCCGAGCGCGATCACGCCGGCGATGATGATCGCGGTAATCAGCACGCCGCTTGCGCGCGCTTCGAAGCTGCGCGTGAGCTCCTCGATCGCGAACACGATGCCGGCGAGCGGCGTGTTGAATGCGGCCGACAGGCCCGCGGCCGCGCCTGCGAGCACGAGCTGGCGTTCGATCATCGCGGTGGAGCGCGGGTAAAAGCGCCGCAGGTTGAACATCAGCGCGGCGCCGACCTGCACGGTCGGGCCCTCGCGGCCGATCGTGAAGCCGCCGAGAATGCCGAGGAACGACACGAGCACCTTGCCGAACAGAATACGCAGCGTGAGGAGCCGCGCGCCCGTTTCGGCTGGCCGCGTATGCAGTGTCGCGATTACCTGCGGGATGCCGCTGCCTTCGGCGCCGCGGAAGAAGCGCCGCGTTAGCCATGCGGCGGCCGCGGCAACGGCGGGCGTGACGAAGAGCGGCAGCCACGGGCGCTCATGCTGCTGCTCGAGAAACGTGTTGTAGCCCCAGTCGATGAGCCGTGCGTAGTAAACGGCTGCGAGGCCGACGGCGATGGCGCCGAGCCAGAAGATGCCGTACTGGCGCCAGAGTCGCTTCGTACGCCGGACGATGTTCGACGACAGCGGGATGGATGTCCTCAGCATGGCGTAGGCAAATATGCGCAAGCAACGCGGGCGGTGGCGAAGCGTGAATTATAGCGGCGCATGATGCGCGCCGTATTCCTGAAAGCCCGTTGAACTGCGTTGAGCGCTGCCCGCGCGCGTGTGCGACGCACCAATGTTTGCGCTGATCGGCGCGGCGCCCGTGGCTTTTCCGCTCGGCTGTTCGCACGCGGCGGCCCCGCGTGCACGGGTCGGCTAAAATCCCGGGTTAGGCGCGAGCCTGATCGGGCACGCGTTCCGCGCGAACACGCTCGCGATCGGGAAGCCACGCGCCGCGCATGCGCGTTGCTCCGACGGCCGGCAGGCCGGCAACGCCGCGAGAAAGAGGGTCATCAATGAAGCGAATTCTAGTCGTCAAAGTCACGTCACTGGGCGACGTCATCCAGGCGCAGGCGGTCGTGGCCGACCTCAAACGCGCGTTTCCGGGCGTAGCGGTCGACTGGGCCTGCGACGAGGCGCACGCGGAAGTCGCGCGCTGGAACCAGAGCGTCGACCGCGTGTTGTGCGCGCCGCTGCGCCGCTTCAAGAAGGCGCGGCACTGGGCCGACTTCAAGGCGATTGCCGCATCGATTGCCGAACTGCGCGCGTATCGCTATGACGTGGTGGTCGATATCCATGGCGTCTACAAGAGCGCGATCATCGCGTTTCTCGCGCGCTCCAAAGTGCGTTTTGGCTATCACGCGAAGAATCTCGGCGAGCAGGGCGCCGCGTTCGCTTACTCGCGCCGCTTCGTGCCGCGGCGCGATGCGAATGCATGGCAGGGCATGCGCGATACGGTTGCGGACGCGCTCGGTTATCGGGCCGATGGCCCGGCTGTCTACAACCTGCGTATTCCGCCCGCCGCGCAGCCGGTCGTCGACGCGGGCGGCAGGCCGATCGCGGTGCTGTTTCACGCAACATCGAAAGACGACAAGAAATGGCCGATCGCGTCATGGGTTGCCGTGGCCGCCGATCTCGTGCGGCGCGGCTTTTGTGTCGTGTTGCCGTGGGGTTCCGAAGGCGAGCGCAAGGAAGCGGAGCAGATCGTGGCCGAGGTGCCGCAGGCGCGGGTGCTGCCGCAGCTGAGCGTAACCGGTATCGCGCAGCTCGTCGATGTATCGGCTTTCGTGATCGGTGTCGATACCGGCTTCGTGCATCTTGCTCACGCGCTTGGCAAGCGCACGGTGATGATTTTCATTGCAACGTCGCCGACGCACTTCGGTAACGAAGCGCCGTATCGGTCGACGTCGATCGGCGATGGCCATTCCGTGCCGCCCATCGAACGCGCGATCGAGGCGATCGACTACGTGCACGGCAGTCCGCCTGCGCAAGGCGAGCCGCGCAAGATGCCGACGCGCTCCGTTGCCGCGCCCTGACCTTTCCTGCCTTCGCGAATCGCGCACGCTCGAAACGGCACGCAACGAAGAGACACGCAGCGAAAAGAAAAAGAGGCGTAGCGCGCGGTCGTCCGATTCGATGGGCGACTGAATCGCTACGCCTCGAGAACGCTCGCGCTGTCACGCGGGCGGAGAGGAAACACTGCAATGAACAAACAATCAGGCACTGCACTGATAGAGACTGTGCTGCGTGCACGGAGTTCCATCTGACTTGAGCAAGCCCCTCGATGCGCGATCGACGCAGGGATCGATGCGCGATCGATGCGTCAAAGCGCATTACACGCTTGTTAAAACTGTCGCTTTTGTTTGATCCGGAAGCAACGCTTTAGCAAGCTCACGAGCCTCATGGCTCGCTCGCGAGGCGCGCTGATGCATCAACGGCGGGCTTCGATGCCCATTCTTGCCGCATCACGCGCGGCGCGCGGCATCGTCCGTGTAACAGATACTCCAAGGCTGCTTACAAATTGCAACGGTCCCCATTCTGACGTTCGTGTTCAATCGGAAACATTCGAGATGCACTCGAATAACGATACCGACTCGATGGGAGAACGCTGTGAAACGAGAAGTGAAACGCCTGGTTGCGATGTTGATTGCAGGTGCGTTGCTGGCCACTGCATTGGGGGGGTGCGTCGTCGTGCCGTACGACGGCGGCGGATATCACCATCACGGGTATTACTACCGGTGATGCAGTCCATCGCGTGGCCGGCGTGATGACCGACAGGGAGGCGGCATGATGCCGGCCGCTGTCGCGATGGCTGGTCCCGGGCGCAAGACAGTGCGCCCGGGTTTTTTCTTCGCTTTACATCAGTCGCGCATCGCGCGTTTCTCGCATGCAGATCACGCCGAACAGGCTGACGAGCGCGGCCACCGACACATAGCCGCCGACCCACGAGAGTCCGCCGTGCGCGGCAAGCAGTTGCGCGATATACGGGGCAACCGACGCACCGAGTATCCCGCCGAGGTTATATGCCACACCTGCGCCCGTGTAGCGGACGTTGGTGGGAAACAGTTCGGGCAGCAGCGCGCCCATCGGCGCGAAGGTGACGCCCATCAGGAACAGTTCGATGATGAGGAACAACTGCACGAGCGGCATCGAGCCGCTGCCGAGCAGCGGCTCCATCGCGAAACCCGATGCGACCGCAGCGAGAATGCCGACGATCAGCACGGGCTTGCGGCCGAGGCGATCGATCGCCCAGGCGGACAGCGGCGTCGCGAGCGCCATGAACACGACCGCGACGCACAGCATGCCGAGAAAGCCCTGACGCGTGAAGTGCAGCGCCGACACGCCATACGACAGCGAGAACACGGCCGAGATGTAGAACAGCGTGTAGCAGACGACCATCGCGAGCGAGCCCAGCAGCGTCGGCCACCAGTAGCGCGAGATCAGCGTCGCGACCGGCACGCGCACGCGCTCGTGCCGTTCGATTGCCGCGCGAAACGCGGGCGTTTCCGCGATCTTCAGCCGGACATAGAGACCCAGCGCGACGAGCACGGCGCTGACGATAAACGGTACGCGCCAGCCCCAGCTGCGGAACTGCTCGTCCGAGAGCGACAGTGCGAGGCCGAAGAACAGTCCGTTGGATGCGAGAAAGCCAACCGACGGACCCAGTTGCGGGAACATGCCGAACCAGCCGCGCTTGCCGGCCGGCGCGTTTTCCGTGGCAAGCAGGGCCGCGCCGCCCCATTCGCCGCCGAGACCGATGCCCTGGCCGAAGCGCAGCACGCACAGCAGGATCGGCGCGAGGCTGCCGATCGTGTCGTAGCCGGGCACGAAGCCGATCAGTGTGGTCGACAGCCCCATGACGAGCAGCGACGCGACGAGCGTCGACTTGCGGCCGACGCGGTCGCCGAAGTGACCGAACAGGAACGAGCCGATCGGCCGCGCAATGAAGGCGATGCCGAACGTGACGAATGCCGACAGCGCCTGCGCCGTGGCCGACCCATGCGGGAAGAACACCGGGCCGATCACGAGCGCCGCGGCGGTCGCGTACACATAGAAATCGTAGAACTCGATCGCGGTGCCGATGAAGCTCGCGAAGATGATGCGCGCCGTGCCTTGTTGCTGCCCGAGGTTCGGGCCGGTGCTTGAAATCGGCGGTGAGGACATGCGTAAAACTCCGTATCGATGGTGCGACCGCGTGCAGGCGTGTTCGACGTATGGATCGCACGATACGCGCTGCCGGCCGTAGTGTCGGCGCACCGTTGCTGGATTGACATACCGCGTTCAGGCGGATTGCGATGTGTGGTCTGCCACAGGCGGCCGCGATTGCGGTGCGGCCTACCTGTCGGACTACTGCCGGTTTGGGCAGCGTGCCAGACGATGCAAAAAAACGGGCGGGCGAACGCGCGGATAACGCGGCACGCGACCACCTTGCTATCCGGCGCAGGCGGATCACCGTGCGGCGAAAGCGATACCGGAGGGCTCCGGCAGGGAGTGGCCAAATTATATCGACAGCGAGGCGCTGCGACATTAAACAGCGGGTTTCGTCTGGCTTTCCTCGTTTGCGGATCGTCTGTTGTGCCTTTGCGTCAATCGAGGGTTTGCGCTTGCGGTGCGGCAAAGGTGCGTAACTGGAACTTGCCGTTATCGTTGAAGAGCCAGTCTTCGAACAACTCGAGGTGGCCTGCGCGGTCGAGCAGTTTTGCGGGTGGCTGCGGCAGCGGTGCGGCGCGGCGCAGCGTCGCGAGCGCGGTGCTTTCCGCTTCGTCGTCGCCGTTCGTGCGATAGACGGACGACGCGACGATCTGCCCGCGACTGTCGACGACGAACGTCACGACGACGAGCGAGCGCAGCATGGCCTGCGGCACTCCTTGCAGAACGTACGATGGATTGCGCTCCATGATGCGTCTTGCGACGGCACCGCGATACTGGTCGAGTGTGGCGCTGTTGATTGCCGCGAGCGGTACCGTTGCAACCGGGCGTTCCGGAGGGGTGAGCGTACACGCGTAGGCGAAAAGCGAAAGCAGCAATGCGGATGCGCGCGCGGCCGAAAGCGCGCGTGGAATGGAAGAGCTGTAACCGGTAAAAATGGCGCGGCGGTGGAGATGGAGATCGGGCATCTTCGATTCCTGCTGCGGCGTGAAGCCGCTCACAGCGATCGTAGCGCAGGCGCACCGCAATTCAATAGATGTTCGTCCGGATGAGAGGGGCAACGAACGGTTGCTTGCTCGCGTGCGCGGGCGCTGCGAGGCTGTTGCGAGGCGATGCGCTAATGACGTCCGCCCCCGCCCCCGCCCCCGCCGTGCCAGCCACTGCCCCCGCCGCCGTGCCAGCCGCCACCGCCATGCCATCCGCCGCCCCCGCCGTGCCAGCCGCCGCCGTGTCCGTGCCAGTAGCCGCCGTGGCGATAGTAGCCGTGTCCGTAGTAGCAACACCCTCCGCCCCAGAAACCGATACTGAAGCTACCGAAATAGGGGTACGCGTAAGGGTAGTAACCGGGGCCATACGCGTAGGGATAGGCATATGGGTAACCATAGGCGTAACCGGGGGCATACGCGTCGTACGGGCCGTACGGATAGCCGTAGTAATAGCCGGGAGCGGCGACGCAGCCTGCGAGAAGCGCAGCCGCCGCTCCGGCAACGAGAGCAGTTTTGAGCATTACAGCCTCCTTCCTCCGGATTGGGAAAGGCGATGCAAGGAAGGGTTGTCTCAATTGTATCGGCGCTTCGCCGATGCTGCTTGGGCGCACGCAGCGCCGCTCGCGTGTGCGGGCCGAGCGCCGCGTCATGAATTCGCGCGGCGGGCGCTACGTATCGCCTGTCTTGCCGTGCGTAACCGCGGCTATCTCAAGAGGTCGTATCGAGACGCTGTAGTGCGCAGAAATTCTCGGTGGGAACAACCGGCTTGGGGATTCGTTCTGCAATCCGAATGACTGGGACGTCCCCCTGCGTTTTATGCGCCCGATGACGGGCCGGAAAAGACAAAGCCCGTAAGTCGATGACTGTACGGGCTCTTGCATGCGCAGTGGCGGAGGGCGTGTCCGCCATAATTAGATTTGTGTGGATTCGGATAGATAAGCTGTGTACCTTTACCAACAAGGGATTGAAGAAATATCTTGTCTAACTCTACCTAGCCAGGTACCCTCCAATCGAACCGCTTTTGGCGGGTAAATTGGTGGGTTCAAATGCCGAAGATTGCAAAGGAGCTGGGCGCGTTGGCGGTGTCGAGGCTGAAAGAGCCCGGCATGCACGCAGTCGGCAAGATACCTGGGTTATATCTGCAGGTTTCCGATAAAGGATCGAGATCGTGGATCTTGCGCGTGACGGTGGGAACGCATCGACGCGAGATTGGCCTCGGCTCATATCCGGCTGTCCCTCTCAAGGATGCTCACGCAAAGGCGCAGGCCGAGCGCGATAAGGTGCGCAGAGGTGTTGATCCAGTGATTGAGCGGCGGGCCGCAGAGAGCGCTCTACGCGTCGCGCAGGCTTCAGAAATCACTTTCGCTGATGCCGCCAAGCGGTTCATCGACGATCACTCCGAAGGCTGGAAAAACGCGAAGCACGGCGATCAGTGGAAAAACACGCTGGCTCAGTACGCCGAGCCTGTGATCGGGAAGATGTTTGTCCGGCATATCACTCGAGATCACGTACTCCAGGTACTCAAACCTATTTGGACGTCGAAAACTGAGACTGCATCTAGGTTGCGCGGACGCATCGAGAACGTGCTCGATTGGGCGCGCGTGATGGGGTATCGATCCGGAGAGAATCCTGCCCTTTGGCGAGGCAATCTCGATCATCTGCTCGCCAAACCGTCGAAGATCAAACAGGTGCGGCACCATCCTGCCCTCCCTTATCAGGAAATGGGCGATTTCATGACCGAGCTGCGCGCGATCGATGCTACTGGCGCGAAGTGTCTGGAATTCACCATCCTGTCAGTGGCACGTTCAGGTGAATCCCGCGGCGCGCGTAAGTCGGAATTCGACATCAGGACTGGCGTTTGGATCGTTCCGCCTGGGCGCATGAAATTGAAAAAGGAGCATCGCGTACCGCTTCCCAAGGCCGCCATTGATCTGTTGCTCGCATTGCCGCACATAGACTGGGAAAGCTCGGAGGACTGCCTCGTCTTCCCGAGCCCGCGCGGCAAGGTGTTAAGCGACATGACGCTTCTGATGGTCGTCCGCCGGCTCGGCGCCGCCGCGACGCCGCACGGGATGCGCTCGACTTTTCGCGACTGGGCAAGCGACATAACAAATCATCCGCGCGAATTGATCGAGGTAGCGTTGTCGCATGTACCCGGCGATGCGAGCGAAATGGCGTATTGGCGTAGCGATGTGCTCGAGCGCCGCCGGCAGATTATGGAAGATTGGGCGCAGTTCATCTCACGGCCATACAAAACTGACAATGTCTTGCCACTTCAGAGGCAGGCCTAATTGCAATGAACCAACTACAAATCGAACGCTTGCGCTTGCACCTCGGCGCGGCCTTGATATTTCTCTATCGGGCACAATCCCGATATGCCTTTGACGCCGATGTCCAGGAAGCGCATGCGGCGGTACAGGAGGCTATAAAGCGTCTTGGTCCGCTGGACGACTGCGATACGGACTGAATCGATCAAACCGCGCCTAGGCTGATCCCCGAAAACCGGCTCCCTCGCCGGCTGGCGCGGTTCCAGAATGAGGGCTGTTGCGTGAGGGCGCAATGACCAAGAGAAAACCAATCCCGGACGACATCAACGCACGAAATAAAGAGTTCTGGGATCGAGTCAAAGACCAAGTCGCGCCGCTGGTGAAAGACTCGAAACTGATAGCGGATGTAGTTGATGCGCAAACGCAGACTGCGGCACGCTGGCGCGGTGTTGGAGGCCTCAATTCACTCGAAGCTGACTTGCTTTCTGAGCATGCTCGTCGCAAGGACAGGCTTGCCCTCGAGGAGCGCGCGAAGCTCGGCGACAAAGGTAAGAGGACTCTCGATCAGCAACGGGAAAACCAAAAGAAAGCTACGGCGGTCGCGACCAAATACCACTCCGAAGACAAGGCCAAGTGGCAAGAGATTGCTGACGGACAAGACCTATCGGGCAAATCGAAGAGCCATAAGGCGAAGGTCATTGCGCGTCGACTTGGCTTGCCGCCTGAAGCGGTGAGCACTATCCGCAAAGTTATCGACTGAAGTTTCTGGCAAGCCCTTTAGGTTTGCCAACGCTGAAAACCTAACCTGCTGACAAGCCGTAACAAACGCGGCGAAACCTGATTAGACGAGGTTTAAATGTCAGCAGTTCAAGCATCCCTCCGCGGGCTGCGTCCCGCAAAGGCCGCCGAGAAACTCGGCATCGGCCTGTCCACTCTGTGGCTGAAAACCAAGAACCAAGCCGACTTTCCGAAGCCTGTAAAGATTGGTCCGAGCACCACGATCTTTCTCGAACACGAACTCGACGCGTATATCGCGACGTGCGCCGCCGCTCGCAAGGTATAAGGAGCGGAGCGTATGACCACCCGAAACAACAAGGGCCGCGACTCCGGCAAGAGCGCGACCCCCAAGACCACCAAGGTCAATGATAGAGACATGTCGGCCGCCGCGCAATGCAAGCGCGTGCTCGAATATCTCAAAGCTGACGGCCAGACAACCTACAGTCTGCGCGCCAAAGGCATCAGTCATCCCGCACAGCGCATCCAGGAGCTTCTGAGGCTCGGTTATCTGATCGTCTCGCATCGAGTAACGGCGGTCGATTCTGACGGCTTCTCTCATGCCAACGTCGCGCGCTATACCTTGGTCGATCGCGAATACGACCTCATCGACATGATGGAGGCCGCGTGATGTATGGCAAGAGAAGACAAAAACTGGACCGGAGTAGCGCATGTTCGAGTGCGGCTCGACGTACTGAATTCGCCAGCATGGCGCGCTCTGAGCTTCACGGCGCGCGCGCTGTACATGGACATGCGAGCCAGTCTTCGATCGACGAACAACGGCGATATCAACGCTGCACTTGGCACCTTAACGCACAGGGGCTGGAGTTCGCGCACAACGATTCTGAAGGCTGCCGGCGAGCTGGTGGCGCTGGGCTTCATCGCGAAGACGCGACAGGGCATGGGCGGCCCTACACACGGCTCATGCAGCTTGTTCCGATTCACGGATGTGCCGACTTACGAGCACGCGAAGCTGGGCGTAAGTGCATGCAAGGCGACATGCGATTTCCTGGCCTTTCAATCAGTGGCAGATGCGGAGCGAGCCCTGAAGGAATGGGCGGCCAGCGAGGCAACGTCGAAGGCCAGAAAAACAAAATGACCCGACAGAATCTGGACTCGACATGTACAGATTCTGGACTCGACCTGTCCAGAAAATGGACTCGATACCCTTTCTCGCGTACAGATTCTGTACTCGATAAATCTTCTCAAAGTCTTTCCAGTAAAGGCCGAAGCCCTAATTCGGCTGATTACCGCCTCGCGTCCATTTTCTGTACACCTTTAATACTACCAACCCATAGCGGGATTAAAGGGCGATGCGAAGGGGTGCAGGAATGAGCGACACACAGACCAACGCCAGCATGTGGGCAGCGATCGAGGGCGTGATGCGGAATGACCCGCACCAACGAAGCCCCCTGCAACGAACGCTGCGGGCGAAGTTGATCGCGCAGGACTCCAGGGGTAGCGAAATCAGCGTACGGCTGCTCACACGTGTCCGCAGCCCCGCCTATGCGGACGTACTCACGCTTCGCCACGGTGACCGCGTGCGCGTTATCGGGTCGATGGCTATGTCACCCAATCCAATCGTCGGCGAGCTTCCGCAAATCGTAATCGACGTAGACAGTGCCGTGCGTCTGGAAGGCGCCGAACGCATCAGGCACTCACTTTTCAAGCGCCTTATTAAACGACTCTTTTGGAGCAGCAAATGAACCTTTGGCAAATCACCAGCAATGGCACGGTAGTAGTTCAGAACGTTTCGCACGCAATCGCCTGGGATCTGGTCCAGCTATTGGAGACGACCTGGAAACTGCCGAACCTGCAACTCTCTTTAATGGCGGTCTAACCATGCAGGAACCGACTACTTTCCAAATCGTGGACGGGACTGGCAAGGTCTATCACACAGGCCTCACGAGCGCGGCGTGCGATGCCTTCATGTCGATCATGCTCGCGGACGGCAAATTGCCGGGCCTTCGAAGCGAGCGCATGGACACTGTGCTTCCTGTCGCTGTGCCAGTTGCAGTGCCACACATTGTGGCGATCTCGACGCCCCTTCCCGACATCGAACCCGGGAAAGAGCGCGATGCATTGCGAGATGCTAACGAAGCCCGCCAGGATGCCACCAAACGGCTCGCAAACGTCCGCTATGCCGTCGAGCGTGCCAAAGCATTCCACGGCGCACGCAAGGCCGAGCATGCAGCGCTGACCGTTGCACACGAGGCAGAGATTCGGGAATCCGGTGCGAACCTGGCTGAGGCATTCAAAGCGGGCGGAACCGTGGCCGCGAATCGCCTGATTGACCGGGCAGCGCTGACGGACAGTGAGACCCGACTTGCCACGGCTGAAGCAGCGCTTGCCCAGCTAGACGCGGAGCAGGAAGCAGCCGAGGCCGCAGACAAGGCCGCAGAGACTCAACAGAGGCTTTCCGTGATGGCCGTGAAGCGCGCGCACGCCGAAACGCTGGTGGAGCGCCTCGAGGCCACCAAAGCGGAGTTCATGAGTTTATCCGCCCAGCTCGACGCAGGCCGGTTCTCTGATGTGCCGGCGACGCTTCGAGCAGAGCAGGCAATGCAAATCGAGTTCTCTGGAATGGTCCCGACTGATGCAGACATTAAGCGATGGCGAGACTTCGGCGCAGCGCTGGCCGAAGACCACGAAGCCGCGTTCGGGGAGGCCTGAGAAATGGCCTACACGACAGACACGCGGCCATGCGGATGCTCGAGGCGGCCGGGCGCGCCGAAGTGTAAGAAATGCGCGCCCAGCCAGGCACGCACCGTGGACAGCAAGCCGGCGATACACATTGACGTGAGCAAGATCCTTCGCATCGTGCGCGAACGACTTGCCACAGGAAAGGGATAGCGAATGTCCAGGCGGATTAGTCGGCGAGTGCCGCTCCTCCGAAAAACCCCGACAGCCGGCGGGCCGAGGAAGCGCCGCGGCCGGCAACCAAAACTTTGGAGAATTTTGAATGGCGAATCAATTTGAGGTGCCTGCCAACCTGGGCGGCCCCGTGCAGATGGGTGGAAAACTGTTCGGTCGGAAATGCTCTTTCCGCGTGCTGGATAACAACGGTGCTGGCCTGGATCTGTCCCAGTTCCGCGTGACGTTCAAGGTGCATCAATTGGACCACGAGACGCCGAACACGATGGTCGTGACGATCTACAACCTTAGCGACGATACGATGAACCGGATCGGCGGAGAATTCACGAACGTGCTTCTTCAAGCCGGTTATGAAGGTGCTAGCTATGGGCAGATTTTCACAGGGAACATCAAGTGGATCGAGCGCGGTAAAGAGAAGAACACTGACAAGTATTTGCGGATCTGGGCGGCTGACGGCGATCAGGCGTACAACTTCACCACCTGTAATCACGCGCTAGCGGCCGGGTCGACGGCGAAAGACGTGATGGACTATCTGACTGGCCAGTTCGCACAAAATGGCGTTGGCAAGTCTGCGGACTTCGACCACTTCGTTGGAACCATTCCCCCGGTGGCACTTTCACGGGGCAAGGTGTTGATGGGTATGGCGCGCACGCACATGGCTGAGTGGTCGACAAAGAACGGGTTTCGCTGGTCGACACAGCACGGCAATCTAACACTGGTCCCCGTCACAGGCTACAGGCCCGGTGAGGCCGTTGTGCTCAGTTCGACAACCGGCCTTATCGGAACGCCAAGGGCAGACCAGGGGGGCGTATCGGTGCGATGCCTGCTCAACCCGAATATCGTCATCGGCGGATTGATCCAGGTCGCGCATGACGACATCAACACCCTGACGACCAATCAGACGGGCCTCAAATTCAAAGACGTCCAGATTTCCGCAGCGACGACCTGGCAAGGCCTATACCGTGTGCTTGTCGCGGAGCATGAAGGTGATACCAGGGGGCGCCCGTGGTACACGGACATCATTGCACTGGCCGTAGATCAGACTGCTCCCGATCAGATGAAGTCGGTGAGCGCAACCGGCTTTGGCCTTCACCTCTAAGGGGCGGCAATGGAAGAGAAGCATACCGAACAGGTCGATGAGACAGTCGCCAGCGAGGAAGGCGCTGATTCGTCGACAATGACGAAGGCGCTCGAAAAGGCAAAGAAACGCGGTGCCGTCACAGCGGATTTGATGACGCGCCCCTCGTTCATGTCAGCGCACACGGCAATGAGCTTTGTACCCAAGTCGATGCAGGCTTACGGAGAGCCGAACATCGTTCCGATGTACGAGGAGTTTCACAAGCGCGTAAAGGACGTTTGCGAGGGGGATATGACGACGCCAGAGGCGCTGCTCACTGCCCAGGCTATGTCGCTGAACTCAATCTACAACGAGTGCGCGCAACTTGCAGGAGTGTGCATCGCCGAACATCTAACGCGCGCCGAGACGCTGCTGAGGATGGCATTGAAGGCACAGGCACAGTGCACGCAGACTTTGCGCGTGCTGGGCGAGCTGAAGAACCCGAAAGCCGTCTCCTTCATCAAGCAGCAGAACAACTCGGGCGGCGGTCCACAGCAGGTCAATAACGGACCGGAGACGCAGGGCGCTGCGCCCGCGCGCGCGCACGAGGAAGAAACTCCTATCAAAGCAAACGAACTATTAGCTAACGACAATGGCACGCAGACAATGGACGCCGGAACAACGAACGGCGCAGGCCGAGAAAATCAAACGGTGGAAGCCGTGGGAGCGGTCGACAGGCCCGACGAGCGATGAAGGCAAGGCTGCAGCGTCGCAGAACGCCGTGAAGCACGGTATGCGCGGTGCTCAGTGGGTCGAGAGGCATCGCCAACTTGCGGATCTGCTTAGGGACGCACGGGCGATGCTGAAAAGTTTCCGGTAGTTTCCAGTCGGTTTCCACGGTCTTAGACTGCGGTCGTTACTTCCGACCGCAGTCTAAATATGGCGGGTGGATGATGGGCGACACAATGGTGACCGTCGATCTCACGCTACTGTGCTAGCACTATGGCGGAAGACAACTCCGCTACAGGCTCGATCGTCGGTAACGCTTCAATGGCCCAAACTCTGTTCATATATTGCGGGGTCGACAATCGCCATTTCGTCCGACACAGGTTCGCCGAAGACTTTCTCGAAATCAGCGTTGCCTAGTATGTCGGCTGCTTCGTGGAGGAACGAGCTGTACATACGATTCAATTCGTCTGCAGTAGGATGTTCAAACTTCTTCGTGAGCGTAACCGAATGGAAGCGCTCCCGAGCGGCCAATAGTTTCGCAATCTTTTCTGCCCGGTCTGGACCCGTTACGGCATCCCGAAGGTGTGCCGCGAAGTCATCGTCATCGTCACTCATTTTGCTTCCTCCAACGTCGCTACCGCATTTCGCCGCGCGTTGCTTCCACGCAACAGCCTGCAAACCGTAATTTCCGAACAAAAATTGGCTAAATCGAAAACCTCGCGCAGTTTTGACAATCGCCGGAGGTCTACCGTTCGTTTCCGATGAGTACAAGACCTGATTGGCCAACTGATGGCACACACCGTCAATGCCGTATGCGAAGATCGTGCCTTGCGCTGGGCGATTGGGTTTTGTCTCGAGATCCGGCGCCACGAGGCACTTCGCCAACGATAGGTCTATCGATACCCGCAAAAGCAGCCCATGTGGATGCTTTTGCGTGCCCCCGGTGACGTGGAAGTCACCCCAGCAGTACCAATAATGCTCTCCGGCGTGGACAACGTCATCAATTTTCGAAAAGCTATCCTGCTGATTGTCGTAGGTAGTGACCCACGTGTGATCTACAACATTGTTCTGAAAAAAAGCGGGCACTGTCCAGGCAAAGGCGTCGACCATACGCATTTCGGTTCTCCCTCTGTTTAGCAGACGCTTAGTATTTTTCGACCCTCAATGTACATTTGAACACATTATTCTCGGCGTCAGTCTGGTACCCAACGTAACTATGGATTTAGCATGGTGCTCCATGCCCCTGCGGCGGTGAGGAGTCCTACGGGCGCATCTTAGGAATTTCCTAAGATAGCTTTCGTAGTCTGTGACACTTGTTGCGTAATCGGCCGTCATCGAACTTCGGCGGATAATCAAGCGCCAGAGTTCCTTATTGCATGCGGTGATGCACTTAGTGGTGTCTATCAACCCGCCAACAATCCCGCCACATTTACTTGGCAGACCATTTAGGTTTGCCAGAGACAAAGCATAAATATGCGTATCAAGCTGAGACTTTAGACCACTAGCAACAGCACACGCTCACAGACTCACTCAGCCCGCGCCCCGCTGTTGCGTGGAGCTTCAATGACAACCGCAATATCGAGCGCTGGTATCGATCCCGCGCTCAAACACTTCGACGAGATGCCCGATTCGGCGCACGTCGATCTTCACGTCGTGGCGGGCCTGCTCAGCGTTTCTGTCGCCACGATCCGACGACGCATTGCCGAAGGATCGCTGCCAGCGCCGCAGGACGTGCTGGGCATGCAGCGTTACCAGGTCGGCGTCGTTCGCAACACAATCCTCAAAGCATTCGACATTATCGCGTTTGATGACCCGAACGGCGGCTTCGACCGTCCGGTTGGAGGCGTGAATGGCTAATAACGACTTCCTTCCTTTCGCTGTCGGTGGGTCTGCAAACGTCGAAAGCCAGGCTGATTACGCGGCCGATACGGGCACGCTTCAAGGCGGTTTCGTCGCCGGCATCGCTCAGTCCGCGAAACTCAACAAGGTGTGGCGCCAATCTTCGATTATGGCCGCGGTGCTGGCGCAGTTTATCGCTGACCAATCCGGCCAGAACTCGGTTGATGACGGCACGACTGCAACGCTCGAAGCCAATCTGATCGCGGCAATCAGAAACGCCACGAAGGCGACCGTCATCCTAGCCGATACTGGCGTGGCAAATGCCTACACCGCGGTCAACACCCCGCCTCTCTCCGCCCTCCCGTCGACCGGCTATGTCCAGCGCGTCAACATCGCGCACGCGAACACTGGCGCGTCGACATACGCCCCTGACGGCCTGACCGCAAAGCCGATCTACGGTCTCGGCCTCCAACCCCTGCAGGGCGGAGAACTGCCTGTCGGCGTTGCCGTATTGATGTACCTCGTCCAGTCCAGCGTCAACAGCGGAAACGGTGCGTGGATCATCATCGAATCGCTCGGCGGCGCCCAGCAATGGCCGCGGTGCTGGCGCAGTTTATCGCTGACCAATCCGGCCAGAACTCGGTTGATGACGGCACGACTGCAACGCTCGAAGCCAATCTGATCGCGGCAATCAGAAACGCCACGAAGGCGACCGTCATCCTAGCCGATACTGGCGTGGCAAATGCCTACACCGCGGTCAACACCCCGCCTCTCTCCGCCCTCCCGTCGACCGGCTATGTCCAGCGCGTCAACATCGCGCACGCGAACACTGGCGCGTCGACATACGCCCCTGACGGCCTGACCGCAAAGCCGATCTACGGTCTCGGCCTCCAACCCCTGCAGGGCGGAGAACTGCCTGTCGGCGTTGCCGTATTGATGTACCTCGTCCAGTCCAGCGTCAACAGCGGAAACGGTGCGTGGATCATCATCGAATCGCTCGGCGGCGCCCAGCAAATCGCCCCCGCTACGGCAAGCAATCAGGCGGCCTCACTAGGTCAGATTCCCGGCCTCACGGGCCAATCGGTCAACCTGAAGATCAGCCAGCCGACGGCAAGCACGAGCTTAACGGTCACGGCCGATGTAATCATCGTCACGGACCCAACCACAGGGATTTCGTACCAGGTAAAAAACGTCAACCTGACCATCGTTAGCACGGCGACCGGAGCGAACGGATGGGACTTGGCGGCCGGCCCGACCTCTGGTGGATTTGGGGCGCTGTACCTCATCTACAACCCAACGACGAACACGGCGGCGCTGCTCGGAACGAACGTGACGACTGTGGCAGGCACCACGACCTATAGCGGCAGCGCTCCTGTGTCTGGGTATACGGCATCTGGAAAAATTGCGGCATGGACTATGGGCGCCAGCAAGGTGTTTAACTCCGGGTACCAGCGCGGCAGAAAGAGAGCATATAGCGGCGGCAATTTCGGAACGACAACAGCCACTTCGACGCCTACCACATTCAGCATGTCTGGGTATCTCCCGCCCGATGCAGTAGAAATAGAGGGGACGCTGAATGCGCAGGGTTCCAATTCGGGGTCGGCCCTTCAGCTGACAATCAGTGCGGATTCCACAGGCACAGTTGGTGGAAGAGAGGTAGCGGGGTCTGCGACTACCGGCAATCTTCAGATTGCGCCATACGGGATGCTTCTCGCTACCCCTCAAACCGCCTTTTACACGGCTACCGTGGCGTCCGGCGTCCTAACAGTTGCGGTTGCAGTTACGGGATATACCATCTGAGGCAATTATGACCACAACCATTTATGTTCAGTTTTCCGACGCGAGCGATGAAACGATAATCAATGCATGGTCGGAGCCCCAAGACCCAACCGTATGGGAGAACCAGGGCACCGTTCAATCTGATGATGCACGTTATGCTACCTTCTACGCTGACTTGATGCCTGGCTTTGCTAGATTTTATGTGACTCCAAGTGAATAGGAATTTCTGGTTTCAAGGAAGGGGGAGGCCGGTCTGGTGCGTTGCTTGTACAACATGGACACCAGGGCATTGCGCACAGGTCATCCCTGACTTTTGATCAAACCAGTAATGATATGTTTGGGCCGCCTCCGGGCGGCTTTTTGACTAATGCACTGGAATGCTAGCGCTCTTCGAAAAGAGATCCGCTATGCTGATCAGGGCAGCGATAATCGTGACGCCGGATAATATGCGAGGTGCAAGGCTCTTCGTCTTATCGAAGATAAGGACGACCATTTTGGTGATGATATACATGCCAATCATTACGCCAATGTCTGGGATCATGCTTTCTCTCGTTATTTTTTGATCTAGGCTATCACTTTGCAGTTCGCACCACATTCCACTTGGGCAAGCAGGTTATCATTCCACTTGCCGTCGGCGTGAGTGCGTAGAAAAGGTGCACGCCCTTGCTCACGATACACGCCGATATATACGTGTTTCCCCGTCGTCTTATCGATCGTGTAGAAGACCGCCTCTTTATTGTCGATTCTCTTTATGGCTTCTTCTCGTGTGAGGCGCCAGTTGTTCGCCGTGTGACCGATATGAGTGATGTGCTCATGCGGGCTATTGCGGTTGGGCTTGTTGACGCAATTAACCTCGTACTCGTTCATTTTGTCCCCTGTGAATTTATGCTTTATGCAACTCATCAATGTCGAGCGGCGCAATCATCATAGGTAAACCTTTCCGTTTTGCCAAGGCCAAGTAGAAGTAACCTGAATTATGCTGATTGACTACCTGACAGCCGACTTAATTCTAGAGGCGTTCAATGGCTAGTTATCTACATCCACCAGTGGGATGGGGCGACGATCCGCTCACTCATTTTCAAGCGACCGCGATTCTTAACGAATATGCGACCTTCGCGCATCAGCCAGACTGGCAGCATGCACTTACGGCGGTGAATATCGATTTGAATAGGTGTACGAACTACGCTATTGAAAATATGACAAAAGTCGACGATCCGACGGGTTTGCTGCTGTTTGCGACTGCCCACAACCATTTCTTAGCGGCGGTTCGCATGGTGGCAGCTGGGCAATGTTTAGCGGTATATCCAGTTTCGCGCGCATCTGTCGAGTCTGCCTTGTACGGCTGGTACATTGGCTCTGATACCAACAAAGCTTCACGATGGAACAGCAAGCCCAGCCAGGACAGGGAGAGGATGCGGACATGGAATAGCGAGTTCAAATTCTCGTCGCTCTGCAAGGCGCTGTCAGTCGATTCCCCCAGCGAGGCGAAGTGGGCAACGTATCTGCATCAGTCGGCGATTGATATGGGCGCACACCCAAATTTCGAGGCGCTTTACACCAATATGTCGAGCAAGGAGACGCCTGATGGAGGAACGATTATTGAAATGAAGTTTCTCCACCCGTGGGGCCCTGCGTCTATGTCAGCAACGAAGTGCGCGATAGAAACCGGTATGTTTGTATTGAGACTGTTCTCGTTGGCGTTTGCTGCATCTGAACCCGTCATTGGTATTAAAGCCAATGCCCTTACGCATGTGCGCAGATTGCAAGCCCTAGTTAAGTCCACTGGTTTGTCGTCGAGCGAGCATGATTGAGGCGGAGCATTCTTCCGCCGTTTCATCAAGCGCTGCGTGCGTCTTCGCGGCGTTGGTCCCGACGTCCCGCCATTAGCCCATCATCTAGCGGTATTTTCGTATTCGCTGATCAAACTACCCAACACAGCAGCTAGGCCCGCCAGCTCATGCGATTCGTCGGCGGCGCCGGCATCGAGCAAAGCGTTCAGCGTGCGCACGGCGTGATCATAGTCCGCTTCAGTCTGGATGGGCCGCAGCGGGATCTTATCGGTAAGCGCGCGGAAGTGCGACGTCAGGTCGTCGCACTCGGCGGGCGAGAAGATGATTCGCATCTCCTTGTGCAGAGTTACCTTTCCTTCGCGGTCCGCAACCAGTTCCTCGAGACCATCTTCAATTCGTCGAACAGACGACGTTTCTTTTCGATCATTTTCACCTCCCTTTCGTAGCCCCAGACGTGCGAAAGCCCGCTCTAGGCGGGCTATTTCGAACGCCCCGAGCTGGGGCGGCTGCCGCATCCAACGCGACAGACTCAAGCCGGCTCTCGCCGGGGGCACGCAAATTCTAGGGCTTTTTCCTGCGCTTGTCGCGTGCGTCCAGGACCTGACCTACCTTCTCGGCGAACAGGTCCAGCGTGTATGGATCGACCTGGACTGGGCGGCCGTGCGGCCCGGCCTCGACGCTTTCTTCAAGGCGCTTAACGACTTCCGCATTCAGCGAGCGGCCGTTTTCCTGAGCCGCATCGGTCAGGACGTCTTTCAGCTCTGCCGGCAAGCGTAGCTTGATCTGTGGATCTTCTCGTGTCATATGCGCAATTATGATGGACCACGGTGGTGTTGACAATGGGACCACGGTGGTCCATGATGTGTTCATCCAACCGTTTTCCGTTCAACTCAACGCGAGAGGTATTGCCATGGAGCAATCATCCACAAACGTCGTTTCATTCTGCGTGGCCGCTGGTGCCGAAGCCGCACGCCGATGGTTGCTCTGCCCGAACGCGAGCATGGCCGAATACCGCGATCAGGCACTCGCCAGATTGCTCAAGGCATGTGACCAGCCCGAACTCGCGGCAGAGCGCTCACGCGAGTTCTGCGATGGTTTTGCGTCTCGAATTGCGAAGGAGATCGCGGGACGCTCGTCGGATGTGCACGACAAGGCCCGACGCAGCTTGCAGGCGCCGCCGCGGCACATTCGCCGCCGCGCGCTGCGGAAGCCCGTAGCGTCGCGCCGTTCGGTGACAATGGTAATTGCTCGAAGCGTACTGTAGGCGTTGCGCCGGACGTCGGCGCGTCAACATTTCGTGTGAGGCTTATATGTACATGTCCATTGATAAAGCTGCTAATAAGGCCGCCACCAATAGGCTGAAATCGCATCCTGTCAAGGAAGTTAAGACGGTCGGCTACAAGGCCGGGGTTAGCAGCCTTGTGCGCTTCTTGAGCGATAAGGTCGACTTGCGTGCGCTCGAGACGCACGAACTCGAGTGGCTCAGCGAGTTGTCGGGACCCGTGTCGCAAGATATGTCTCAACTTGCGGACATGGTAGAGGGCATCGGGTGCCTCGTCATGAACGACGACGATAGCGGCCACTTCCAGACTCAAGGTGATATCGGCCGTCTGCTGTTCACCATCAGCAACAGCATTTCGATCTGCGCTGAAACCCTTGAAATCTCCGGAGAAGCGTATTCGACGTTGCAGCTGAAACAGGGGAAAGGTGCTTAACCATGGCCGAAATCCTCGACATGCCGCTGCAGCCGCGCCAGAAGGGTCGGCGTCGGGAGCGCCCGATCAAGGGTGCCCCGATGGCACTTATCATCGATGGCGTTGACTTTCGTAAGGCAATCGGGCCGACGCCCGAGGAAGTCAAGCAAGCAAACGACCAACTTGCGCTTCATCTTCTGCAAACCGTGCGAGCGGCACAGGAACTGCAGAAAATTCAGCGCCGGATGGAACGCGCTGCAGCGGGGGAGATAAAGCATGTCTAATGTCGAAACCAAAGTCGCAGGCGAGCTTAGCATCACCATGAATTTTCAGGTCGGCTACTGCGAATACGTCGGCACTCGAGCGGAGATCGAATCCGAAGGAATCATTCAGAGTGACGTGAAATGGCCTATCGGATTTCGTAAAGCTACCTGGACGTTTGGCCGCTTCTCCTTCTATCTGATTCGTCGGCGCCCAAAGGGCGTCAAGGGGCCACGTCGCGACTTCGAGGAATGCGACAGATGGTGCTTGCGGTGGCACTACAAGTACCTGTCGTATGAACAACGAGCCGCCATCGAGAAAAAGCGTTGGCGTGATAACTTCGATTTCCTTGGAACGCCTGGAGGCCTGGACATGGTAACGCGCGCGTATCTTAAGGAGCAGGCCGCAAAGCGCGACACAAGGTTCAAGGAATTTATGCGGTCGGTCGTTGGAGGTGCGTGTGGCTGACGACTTCTTCCGACGCCAACGCCAGCCGATTAATCCTCTCATTAGGCCATGGGAGTTCTAGCCGCAAGGCGATCCACCTATGCAAGAAGAACAATTCCTCATCCGTGACCGGGCCTATGGTGTCTGGCACCGGCCGCGATCGATTGAACGCTTCCTGGGCCATCGTCGGGCGAAGTCGCTGACGATGGCCGATCTGGATAGCGTGATGTTTGTCGAGTATGGCTACGACAATAAGCTTCCTCTCGCGCTTGTCGAAGTTGCGCAGGACATCGGCCAGGAGAAGCCGACCGGCGTCATCCGGCAGCTCGCAAAGATGGCAAACCTGCCGGCTTTTGTCGCGCTCTACACGCCAGCAGTGCAGCCAAATCCGGCGAGCCCTGCTTGGCATGACATCGACCAGTTTCGGGTGAAGCGCGTGTGGCCGAAGCCGGAGGCAGCGTGGCGCAATCTCTCGCCGAATGAATGGGCGAGCGCGCTGGTGCAGATACGTGACTGGCAACTTCGAAAGTTCGCGTCACAGGTTGCAGCGAACGATGATGCCTATTGAGCTGCAGGAACCCGTGAACATTTTGCACATTGTTGCCGGTGGGGCGATCGGAATATCGTTCGGCGCGGCTCACAGCTATTTCCTCGAGGGGCATCGGGATTCGCGCTGGAGCAACTGCGCATTGGATGGCCACCGGATTCCTAATTCTCGCGTTCGCATTGGGTGCGCTGCTAGCGTAGGTGGGTAGATTTATCGTCAATGATGCGCCACAACATGTTGTGTCACAGTCGATTTTCTATTGCTCCATATTGTTGTTTTCTCCCTGCTCCGATATACTGCGCCGGTCTGGTGTGGCAACTAGACAAGGTGAAAAAACAGGCGCACCAGATATCCCCGAGAGCGTTTCGCAGGGGCTTGTTTGGCAGTTTGATTGTTGGGCTTCTGTTCCCATCACCCAATCAAGTTGCCTGGCCCGCCAAGCCCTAGCCCCTGCCAAGCACTTTCGGGGTTTCTGCTTTCTGGCTAACCGGACCGTGCCGGCCGCGTTAGCAATGAGCCTCAGGTGGGGCTGCTGTCGAGAATACCGCTCAACCCTAGGCGTTGCCGATGTCTGCGCCGGTGCAAATCCGCGTCTAGGTAGGCTGGCAGTCGGATTGGCCTACAGGGCATGTGGGAGGGACAGAAAGGCGCTGCGGCGTCGTTGGACGGCCCCATGTAAAAATCCGCGACCCATCGGGTGCTGAAATCTCCGCTCCAAACCTCTAAGCTGCTGCTAGGGGTAGGGGGCAACATCGGCTGAAAATACCCACTGGCGAAGCCTGAAAATCCTCTCGATTTAAGCGGTTTAGAGGGCGCGGGCGCAAAAACGCCAAAAATTTCGCAAAATTTGGCCCAAAAATCGCGCAAAAACCGATCGCCCAAGTCCATGCAAAGGTCATGCTGCGCGTATGCGGGCTTTGGAAAAGTGCCGATGCATGACGGTTGCCGAATCAGCAACGGTTGCTCTTTCAGCAATTGCTGATTCGGCAACGCGGTCACCGGCGCGGACCGCGTCAAACCCCCCTCTGATCACCCTTGGGTGCTGCACCAACCCATCGGCATGGTGCGCGGTAGGGTGCTGCACCGATACCCCCTTTGCTGAACCTTTTCGCAACCCTTTGATACCGGCTCGATATCACGCTGATACCAGTGCGAACCTCTTTGAGAGGCTCGCAAATCACGCTGATATCAGTACGGTAACGGTTAAGGAACGGTTTGGTAACGCTTCAGTAACGGTGAACTCACAGTTAAATAGCAGTGCGGGCGTTACCGGAAGCAGTCCTAAATCGGGGCACCTGTCCGGAATTGGGACTAGCAACAGTACCGAAAGCGGAACTGTTCCGAATTTGGGATCGTTCGCGCTAGCCGATGTGTGCAACGGCTTGCAACGCAATGCAACGCGCGTTGTGACGCACCGTGACGCGAGCGTTCGCGAAGCCTCGCGAGGCTTCGAAACCCATCGGGTTACCCATGGGTTAGCGGTGGAAAGCCCATGGGTTTGCGGTGACTGTCCCGAACCTGTCCGCACGATGCGGACAAGTCGAACTTGTCCGCGTGACAGGTCGTGACTGTCCTGCGGATGTCCCGTATTTGTCCCGCGGGACAGGGATTTTAATTACAGGATTTTCCGGTATTGGCGCAATGATGCCCTACTGAGCAGCGCGGCGATGGGCATGACTTCGAAAGTTGTATGGACATCAATCTGCGTCAGGATCTTCACTGATCTTCTCGAGTTGATGGCTGGTCAGCGAGCCGCTGCAATTGACCAAAAGACTGAATCTGCTCGCAGAGGTCGCGATGGTGGCAGCCTGCTTGGAATTGCGATATGCCGTGGCACGGGCGTCATCACGATCTTCACCCTTCTGGTCAATCACATACTCGCCGGGCGGCAATTTCAGCAACTCATCCTTTACTGTCTCGTAGTAGCGACGAAAGCCGCGCTTCCACATTTCAGCGTGCAACGTCTCGTACTCTTCCGAATCGGGGGAATGAGGTTGTTTGCGATTTTCGTCTTTGTGCAGCACGACTCGGACGGTCGTCGTGTATGTCGGCATTGCCTGCCTCCCGTGGCAGAAATACGACTTTGGTTTTCGGTGGGGCGTTTGGAGGGTAGGTCTACGTAGATCGCCGGAAAGCCTTGTAAGATAAGTCTTCCTGGCGGAGGGCGTGGGATTCGAACCCACGAAGGCCGTAAAGCCTTGCCGGTTTTCAAGACCGGTGCATTCAACCGCTCTGCCAGCCCTCCGAGCCCGAAATTGTAACCTGAAACGGCGTGCCCGCCTCAGAACATTGCTCGCCTACTGCGATTCCTTGAGAAACAACGCTTGCAAATCATTCAGAAACGCCTGACCGAGCGGAGTCGGTGCGATCTTTTCATAGTCGCGCGTGATCAGTTTGCGACGCTCCGCTTCCTGCAGCGCGGGTTCGATCGACGTCATCGGCAAGCCGGTGCGCTCGATAAAGCGATGCACCGGAAAGCCTTCGACGAGCCGCAGCGCGTTGAGCATGAATTCGAACGGCAGGTCGCGCGCCCCGACTTCGTGTTCTTCTTGTACCGCGTGGCCGGCTTTCGCTTCTTCGATGAACGTCGCCGGGTGCTTGTAGCGCATCTGCCGCAGGATCCGGTTCGGGAACGACAGCTTCGTATGCGCGCCCGCGCCGATGCCGAGATAGTCGCCGAAACGCCAGTAGTTCAGGTTGTGCTTGCTCTGCCGGTGCGGCTTCGCATATGCCGATACTTCGTAGCGCTCGTAGCCCGCGGCGGCCGTGCGTTCGTGGATCCAGTCCTGCATGTCCGCGGACGCATCGTCGTCGGGCAACGGTGGCGGAAACTTCGCGAATAGCGTGTTCGGTTCGAGCGTCAGGTGATACAGCGACAGATGCGGCGGCGCATACGACAAGGCCGTTTCGATGTCGGTCTCGCATTCGGCGAGCGTTTGCTGCGGCAGCGCGAACATCAGGTCGAGATTGAAATTGTCGAACGTGTGCGCGGCGACCTCGACGGCATGACGTGCCTGCGCCGCATCGTGAATGCGGCCGAGCGCCTTCAGATGCGTTTCGTTGAAGCTCTGGATGCCGACCGACAGGCGATTCACGCCGCTCGCGCGAAACTGCGCGAACTTCGCCGCTTCGAACGTGCCGGGGTTTGCTTCGAGCGTGATTTCCGCATCGGCGTCGAGCGGCAGCAGCGCGCGCACGTCGGACAGCAGCCGGTCGAGCCCCGGCGCAGACAGCAGGCTCGGCGTGCCGCCGCCGATAAACACCGTATGCACCTGGCGGCCCCAGACGAGCGGCAGCGCGTGTTCGAGGTCGGCGCGCAGCGCGTCGAGATAATCGCTCTCGGGAAAGCGCTCGCCTTTCCATTCGTGCGAGTTGAAGTCGCAATACGGACACTTGCGCACGCACCACGGGAAGTGCACATAAAGCGCGAGCGGCGGCAGCGACGTCAGGCGGATGCTGCCCGGCGCGTTGAAGGCCTGGATCACGCGGCCGCCGGCCGATATTGCACTCGCGCTCACGCGTCCTCCTCGAGCCGCGCAAGCAACTGCTGCAACGCAACCGCGCGATGGCTCGTCGCGTTTTTCACCGACGGTTGAAGTTCGGCAGCCGTCGCATTCAGCGCCGGAATGAAGAAGTGCGGATCGTAGCCGAAGCCGTGCGCGCCGCGCGGTGCGTCGATGATTTGCCCTTGCCAGCGGCCTTCGGCGATCAGCGGCTCGGGATCGTCGGCATCGCGCACGAGCACGAGCACGCAGAAGTAATACGCGCGGCGGTCCGCCACATTGGCGAGCTGCGCGACGAGGCGCGCATTGTTCGCCGCGTCGCTCTTTTCGCCGCCGGCGAGCTGTGCATAGCGCGCCGAATAAACGCCGGGCGCGCCACGCAATGCACGCACGCACAAGCCCGAGTCGTCGGCGAGCGCTGGCAGGCCGGTCAACTTCGCCGCATGGCGCGCCTTCGCGAGTGCATTTTCGACGAACGTCTGATGCGGTTCTTCCGCTTCGGGCACACCGAGCGTGCCCTGCGCGATCAGTTCGATGCCGGCCGCATCGAGCAGCGCCGCGAATTCACGCAGCTTGCCCGCATTGTTCGATGCGAGCACGACCCTGCCGAGCGACGGCTTTACCACATGGCCGCTGCCCTCGGCTTTCCGACGATCATTCACCGGTAATCTCCAATACTTCCTTCTGCTTCGCGATCAGCGCTTCGATACCGCTTTGCGCGAGATCGAGCAGCGCGTTCATCTCGTCGCGCGAAAACGGCTCGCCTTCCGCCGTACCCTGGATTTCGACGAAGCCGCCGTCGCCCGTCATCACGACGTTCATGTCGGTATCGCACTGCGAGTCTTCGTCGTAGTCGAGATCGAGCACGGGCAGGCCATCGAACACGCCGACCGAGATCGCCGCGACGTAGTCGGTAATCGGCGACTGCTCGATGCGGCCAGTCGCGAGCAGCTTCGCCACCGCATCGTGGGCCGCGACGAACGCACCCGTGATGCTCGCCGTGCGCGTGCCGCCATCGGCCTGGATCACGTCGCAGTCGATATGCAGCGTGCGCGGGCCAAGCCGTTCGAGATCGAATACCGAGCGCAGCGCGCGGCCGATCAGGCGCTGGATTTCCTGCGTGCGGCCCGTTTGCTTGCCGCGCGCCGCTTCGCGGTCGCTGCGCGTATGCGTCGCGCGAGGCAGCATGCCGTATTCCGCGGTCAGCCATCCCTGACCGCGGTCGCGCAGAAACGCCGGCACCTGCTCGGCGATGCTCGCGGTGCAGATCACCTTGGTGTCGCCGAATTCGATCAGGACGGAGCCTTCGGCATGCTTCGTGTAGTGGCGCGTGATGCGCACCTTGCGTAGCTCATCGGCGCGGCGGCCGCTCGGGCGGGTCGTGGTGTCGTTCATCGTGGTGGCGTTGGTCGTGGTCGGGAAGGGTTGGGGGCGATCGGGCCTGTTCGGGCGCGCCTGGGCGTGTCCGGGAAAGGAGGGCGCCCGGCAAGCTTCGATTCTAGCGCCGATCGTCTGGTTCGCCGCAGAGGCACGTCCAGCGGGCTCTTTCGCCAAAAATGGGATAATGCGCGTTCCCCGCCCCGCGTCTCGTACACGCCGGGCGACCGGCATCCCGGGCAGTGCACACGGCGGCACGCCCCCTTCGCGAGACGAACAATGATCTACAGCATGACTGGCTATGCGAGCGCCACGCGCGAACTCGCCGCGGTTTCAGGAAACGGCGGCCTCAGCGTGTCCGTCGAGTTGCGCACGGTGAATTCGCGCTTTCTCGATCTGAACTTCCGGATGCCCGAAGACGTGCGTGTCTGCGAACCGACGTTACGCGAAATGCTGATGACGAAGCTCTCGCGCGGCAAGGTCGATATTCGCGTCAATCTGCAGCGCAGCGAGCAGACGGCAAACGCGGGCGCACTCAATCGCGATGCGCTCGATCAACTGGCCAGTCTGGAGCGCGCGGTGCTCGAAGCATTTCCTCAAGCCGGCCGCCTGCGCACCGGTGAAATTCTGCGCTGGCCCGGCGTGCTTGCCGAAAGCGGCGTGTCGCCCGAGGTGCTGCGCGACGCGGTGCTCGAATGCGGCAGGCAGGCGATTACCGAGCTCATCGACGTGCGTGGACGCGAAGGCGCGCAGCTTGCGACGATGCTGCTCGCGAACGTCACCGAAATGGAGGCGATCGTGGCGAAGATCACGCCGCTCGTGCCGGAACTGATCGCGAGGCATCAGCAGAAGATTGTCGAGCGCCTGCAGGAAGCGCTCGGCGTCGCGGCGCCCGATACCGCGGCGACGATCGTGTCACGCGAGGAGATCGCCGAGCGGATTCGCCAGGAAGTGACGATGTACGGCATTCGTATCGATATCGCCGAGGAGCTGTCGCGCCTGACTGCGCATCTGAACGAGACGCGGCATGTGATCCAGAAAGGCGGCAAGGTCGGCAAGCGGCTCGACTTCATGATGCAGGAGCTGAACCGCGAAGCGAATACGCTCGGTTCCAAGGCGGCGGCGAAGGAACTCGCCGATTCGTCGATGACGTTGAAGCTCCTGATCGAGCAGATGCGCGAGCAGGTGCAGAATCTCGAATAGGCAGTCGGTCTCGCACCGATCGGAAAACACATCGAACAAGCGCTTGAAGAGCGGGTAAAGAAGTGGGCTTAACGCAGCAGGAGCTACGGGCATGACCGACCACACACGCGAAAGCAGCGCACCGCGCAGTCCCTATGCGCGAGCGTATCCGGGCAACCTGTTCATGGTTGTCGCACCGTCCGGCGCGGGCAAATCGACGCTCGTCAATGCGCTGCTCGCGCGCGATCCGGCGATCCGTCTGTCGATTTCGTACACGACGCGCGCGCCGCGTCCGAAAGAGCAGGACGGCGAGCACTACCATTTCACGAGCGTCGAGGATTTCCTCGCGCGCCATGCCGCGGGCGAGTTTCTCGAGAGCGCCGAAGTGCACGGCAACTACTACGCGACCTCGCGGCTCTGGATCGAAGAGCAGATGACGATCGGCCACGACGTGCTGCTCGAAATCGACTGGCAAGGTGCGCAGCAGGTGAAACGTCAGTTTCACAACGCCGTCGAGATTTTCATTCTGCCGCCGTCGCTCGAAGCGCTCGAAGAGCGTCTCAGGAAACGCGGCCAGGACGAGCCGAACGTCATCACGCGGCGGCTGCTCGCGGCGGGCGGCGAGATGGCGCATGCGGCCGAAGCGGAATATGTCGTGATCAACGAGAATTTCGATCGCGCGCTGGCCGAACTGCAGTGCCTCGTCGCCGCAACGCGGCTGCGGTTCGCATCGCAGTACGCACGGCATACGGACCTTTTCGTGCAGCTCGGCATCCACTTGCCGCACTCGGGCTGACCGGACGTCGGTTCGAACACATAAGGTAGAATAAGCAACAACCAGAGAAGGAATTTTCACCATGGCCCGCATTACCGTCGAAGACTGTCTGAAACAGATCCCGAATCGTTTCGAGCTGGCGCTTGCCGCAACCTACCGCGCGCGTCAGCTCGCGCAAGGCCACACGCCGAAGATCGAAAGCCGCGACAAGCCCACCGTCGTCGCGCTGCGTGAAATCGCGGCTGGCCAGGTCGGCGTCGAAATGCTGAAGAAGGTGCCGGTTTAAGCGCGCACCTTCATTCACTGTCGAACGTCATGTAACTTGAACCCACGCGTGCGGATTGGCGCGTCGCCATTTCGATTGGCGTCCAGTTGGCGTCCATTAACCCGGTCAGGAGGCGGACATGAGCACGAACCCCACGTCCTCCATGTCGGACGTCGCATCCCACGCGGATGATGGACAAGAAACCGAAACGCCTTCGTCCGCACGCAAGTACATCGATGCGGTCCTCGAACAATCGTTTCGCCATCTGTTCGGGCCGACCGCAACGCCGGAGCAGCCGCGCCGGCACGACGTCGTCTCGATCGCCAAGCTGACCGCCGCGCTTTCGGCGTATCTGTCGCCGGAAGACATCAAGGCGGTCAAGGCCGCGTTCCACTTCAGCGACGAGGCTCACCTCGGGCAATACCGTCAGAGCGGCGAACCCTACATCACACATCCGGTTGCGGTCGCGGAAATCTGCGCCGGCTGGAAGCTCGACGCGCAGTCCATCATGGCCGCGCTGCTGCATGACGTGATGGAAGACCAGGGCGTGACCAAGGCCGAGCTCGCCGAACGCTTCGGCGCGAAGGTCGCGGAACTCGTCGACGGGTTGTCGAAGCTGGACAAGATGGAGTTTCGCAATCGCGAGGAAGCGCAGGCGGAGAACTTCCGCAAAATGCTGCTCGCGATGGCGCGCGACGTGCGCGTGATCCTCGTCAAGCTCGCGGACCGGCTGCACAACATGCGCACGCTCGGCGCGGTGCCGCCCGAGAAACGCCGGCGCGTCGCACGCGAAACGCTCGATATCTACGCGCCGATTGCGCACCGGCTCGGTTTGAACAATACGTATCGCGAGCTGCAGGACCTGAGCTTTGCGAACTTCAATCCGCATCGTTACGCGACGCTCGAAAAAGCGGTGAAGGCCGCGCGCGGCAACCGGCGCGAAGTGGTCGGCAAGATTCTCGAGTCGGTGCAGCGCGCGCTCTGCGATGCGAAGCTCGACGCGGAAGTGACGGGCCGCGAGAAAACCATCTTCAGCATCTACAAGAAGATGCGCGACAAGCAGCTGTCGTTCTCGCAGGTGCTCGACGTATACGGTTTTCGCGTGGTCGTCGAGAGCCCGCTCGAATGCTATACGTGCATCGGCGCGCTGCATGCCCTGTACAAGCCGGTGCCGGGCAAGTTCAAGGACTACATCGCGATTCCGAAGGTCAACGGCTACCAGTCGCTGCATACCACGCTCGTCGGGCCGTTCGGTGCGCCGATCGAATTCCAGGTGCGCACGCGCAAGATGCACGAGATCGCCGAGGCGGGCGTCGCCGCGCACTGGCTGTACAAGAACGGCGGCGCGGACCTCAACGATGTGCAGAAGCGCGCGCATCAGTGGTTGAAGTCGCTGCTCGATATTCAGAGCGAAGTCGGCGATTCGAGCGAATTCCTCGAGCACGTGAAGATCGATCTGTTCCCGGATGCGGTCTATGTGTTCACGCCGAAGTCGAAGATCATGGCGCTTCCGCGTGGTGCGACCGCGCTCGACTTTGCGTATTCGATCCATAGCGACCTCGGCAATCAGTGCGTCGCCGTGAAGATCAACAACGAACTGCTGCCGCTGCGCACGGAATTGAAGAGCGGCGACATCGTCGAGGTGATTACGGCGCCGTATTCGAAGCCGAATCCCGCATGGCTCGGTTTCGTGCGTACCGGCAAGGCGCGCACCGCGATTCGTCACTATCTGAAGACGATGCGGTTGAACGAGTCCGTGCAACTGGGCGAGCGGCTCGTCGATCAGTCGCTGAAGGGCTACGGGCTGTCGCTTGCCGACGTTACGCCCGATGCGTGGGAAAAGCTCGTGCAGTGGACCGGCAACAAGAATCGTCAGGAAATCTTCGCCGATATCGGGTTGGGCCGGCGCGTGGCCGCGGTCATGGCCAAGCGCATCGAAGTGCTGATGAGCGGTCACGACGGCGACGAAGACGGTCATTCGCGTGGCGAGCACGGTACGGCGCCGAATGCGCCGCCCGTCGTCATTACGGGTACCGAAGGAATGTCGGTGCAGCTCTCCGCATGCTGCCGGCCGATTCCGGGCGACAACATCATGGGCTATATCGGCATCGGCCTCGGCATGGCGATTCACACTACCGATTGCCGCGTCGCCCAGCGCATCCACCGGCGCGATCCGGGCCGCTGGATCGATGTCGCGTGGGCGCCGCAGCCGGGGCGCCTGTTCGACGTCGCCGTCAAAGTGCTCGTGAAGAACACCAAGGGCGTGTTCGCGCGTGTCGCGGCGGACATTACGTCGGCCGATGCGAACATCGTCCATATCGCGATGGACGAAGATCAGTCGCAGGAATCGACGGTGCTGCGCTTCGTCATTCAGGTCAGCGACCGCGTGCATCTCGCGAATGTGATGCGGCGCGTGCGGACCAACCTCGACGTGATGCGCATCGCACGCGAGCGGCCGAGCGAAGACGGCGGCCACCATCGCCACGATGGCGGCATGCGGATCGATCGCGAGCGCGGCGATTACTGAGCCGGACACAAAGGCATGCGGCGCCCGGGCGCGCGCCTTGCTGCGTCTCGATGGGCATGTGTGTTATCGGGAGGGAACCCAATGAAGGTAGCGGACCTGACCGGCGTGGCGCTCGACTACTGGGTCGCGCGCAGTCTGCATGACTTCGTGCGCGAAATTCATTTCACCGACAGTGGCCGCACCGTTTCGATTCGAGGTAACGATCGCGGGCGGCCGTGGGACGGCCGCTTCACGCCATCGACGTCGTGGGATGCTGCGTCAGTGGTGCTCGAGCGCGCACGGCGCATAGATGTGAGGGAACGCCTGCGCAACGGCGCCGTGCATTGTGTGGCCGAATTCGATGAAGCGCGCGATGGCGTCGGCGGCGGCAGCGGCGAGCGCGCTGCCGAGGGAAGCGGCGAGTCACTGCGCATTGCGTTGCTGCGGACGTTTGTCGCGAATCGCTTCGGCGACACCGTCGACGATGTGCTGCGGCAGTCGCAGGCGCTGGTCGGCGGGCGAGCGGAGCCGGTCGGCGAGCAGACGGCGATGAGCGCAGTCGAGGATCCGCCGGTGCCTGATGGACGGATCGGCGATATCAAATCGGTGCCGCGCATGTGATACATGTGACATGTGACGATGACACATGTGTCACGTGTGGCGATACGATGCCCCCAAAACAAAGGGCCTTCCGGACAGAACAAACGGAAGGCCCTTCAAAGATGGCGC
>NZ_JAVHZD010000014.1:100831-196470 GCF_031119615.1 Paraburkholderia sp. SARCC-3016
GCGGCTGGCAGGATTCGAACCCACGACCCCTTGGTTCGTAGCCAAGTACTCTATCCAACTGAGCTACAGCCGCACGCAAGACGGTACTGCTTACATTGTTGAGTCAATGCATTGACCCGGTTGTCGTGCTGCCGGATCAAATGAAAGGGCCTTCCCGGAAGAAGGCCCTTGAATAGGTGGCGCGGCTGGCAGGATTCGAACCCACGACCCCTTGGTTCGTAGCCAAGTACTCTATCCAACTGAGCTACAGCCGCACGCAGAAACGGAATTATAGCAAAGCTGGCAGAAAAGGGAAGCGGCATTCCGCGATTTGTCCGGTTGCTGCGATCATGTAGGCTTGGTATCGGGGCATCCGCTGATGGCCTCGCATCAATCAATGTTCTCGTTTTGGCTGCAGAGCCAGTCAGTATTGGCAGATCATCATGAACAAGGCTTTTGTCAAAGAATCGAGCGACGACAACGACGACGATCTCGACGTCGCACAACCGGACGTTCCTGCGGGAGCGAAGAACTACATCACGCCGGCAGGCCATCGCAGGCTGCGCACGGAGTTGCTGCATCTGATCGATGAAGAACGGCCCGAAGTCGTGAAGCTCGTGTCGTGGGCGGCGTCGAACGGCGACCGCTCGGAAAACGGCGACTATATCTATGGCAAGCGGCGCCTGAGGGAAATCGACCGGCGCATCCGCTTCCTGACCAAACGCCTCGATCTTGCGGAAGTGGTCAACAGCAGCAGGCAGGAGAATACCGACCAGGTGTTCTTTGGCGCGACCGTCGAATATGCGACCGGCGACGGTGAATCGCACACGGTGAAAATTGTCGGTATCGACGAGGTCGATCTGGACCACGGACACGTCAGCTGGATTTCGCCGATTGCGCGTGCTTTATTGAAGGCGAAGATCGGCGACCAGGTGACGTTGCATACGCCAGCGGGCCCGGAGTCGATCGATGTGCTCGACGTGCGCTATCCGTCTGCGGACGAGGAGGCGGCGTAAATCTCCCGCCAACGGACAGGCGGACAAGCTAGCACGCAACGATGGAGCGCGCGACAATAAAAAAAGGCGCCGCAAGCGGCGCCTTCAATACTGCGGATACTGCTCTTTTCTTGATCGCTTGTCTTAGAAGCGGTGACGGATACCACCGGTCACAGCAACCTGGTTGCTCGTCGCCGACGGCGCGCTCAGGCCGTTGATGATCGGGCGAACGACGGAGTTGTCGTTGGTCGTCACGTATTCAGCCTGCAGATACACGTCCGTACGCTTCGACAGCGCATAGTCCGTTTGCAGGTTGACCTGGTTGAAGTGAGGGTTCGTCGCTGCGAGGCTCGTCTTCGTGTACGTGTACGAACCGGCGATGCTCAATGCCGGCGTCAGAGCGTAACGTGCGTTGGCTTCAAAGTTCTGGAAGTGCGCGCTGTCCGGAGCGCCGAGGCTCTGGCTGCCGCCGCCCGAACCGAAGCCCGTGAGGTTCGTCAGGTTGGTCTGCGTGTAGACGAGGCCGAACGTTGCCGGTCCGAGCGTGTAGTTCGCGCCCGCGCCCCACGTCTGCTGACGCGTTGCGAAGAACGTGTTGTCGCCGTTGACCGCGCCGCTGGTGTTGAATGCAGCCGCCGTCGTCGACGTTGCGCCAGCGTTGTTGTTCAGTTGCAGGTAGCCAGCGCCGATGTTGAAGCCGGCGAAGCTATACGACGCGCCCGCGCTGTATGCACGGTTGTTCGCGAAGCCGTCAGCCTGGTTCGAGAAGCCGTACAACGCGCCGAACTTGAAGCCCGCGTAGTTCACGCTCGTGAACTTGACCGAGTTGTTCACACGGAACGAGTTGTTCAGGTTGTCGTTATCGAACGGGTGGGCGAACTGCGTGCCGCCATACTGCGTACCGGTCAGCGCCAGCGGGGCGACGAAGTCGACCATGCTGTCGTATTGACGGCCGAGGGTAACGGCGCCGAACTGGTCGCTCGCGAGACCAACGAACGCTTGACGACCGAACAGGCGGCTATTCTGCTTAAGCGTGCCGTCGTTGATGCCGAAGCCGCTTTCCAACGTGAAGATTGCCTTCAGGCCGCCACCGAGGTCCTCAGCGCCGCGCAGGCCCCAACGGCTGCCGTTGATCGAGCCCGACGTTTCCTGCACGTTGCTGTGGCCCCGCTGGTTGTTGGTATAGGTGATGCCGGCGTCGATCAAGCCGTACAGCGTAACGCTGCTCTGCGCGTGAGCCGCAGTAGCAAACACGCCCGTCAGGGCGGCGACCATGAGTGTCTTTTTCATCTTTGTAACTCCGAGAACAGGATGGGCTTTGGAAACCCAGGCTTTTGAGAAAACGGTTCACGCGAGGCGCTGCGAGAGGCGGAGTTCGCGCAAAAACGCGCTGACCAAGGCGCGTTCGTTTTCCGGTAGCCAAAGTGTAGAGATGCTCGTCGCCGCGTGACCGTTCCAGTTTCTGCAATAATGTATTACGGGATGGGAAATGATCGGTGGTGGCCTGCGCAGCCTTACTGGCAAAGGGCTTACACGCATTCGGGATGACCCTGGGGCGTGTACTCGCGACATCGCGTTGTGTAATTGCTACGGCGGATGATGCGGAAAAACAACAAAAATTCCGGCAAAGATCTGATTATTGCCGAACCAGAAATGAATGTTTGCGGACCACGCCGCTAATCCCGGTTAAAAGTGGGCGCTATACTGAATTTTCTGCTTTCCGAAGCAGACTTTTTCGTTGACGAAAAAGATCTCCAAACTTTGTCAGGCGCGACTTTACCGTCGCGCTTTTTTTCGCCGTGCGCACGCCTACCATCTGGAAGCCGGTTATTCCGCTATGCACGTCTCGTGATAGCGGCGGACGTCCATTCGGGCCCGGATGCGACGCTCCAATCTTCCATGACGTAATGTCGCGCGTCCATCGGGGAAGACAGCAGGTTCTGCCAATGATCGCCGTGCCAGACAGGATCGAAGGGCAACGCCGGAGGCGCCGCTGCGGGTCGGCTACCAGTCGCGAATTTCTCGGATTGATCAGTGAGCGGGGTGGTGAAACAGGCCGCGAAGCGGCGCATAACGGATAGCAGCATGGCAACCTCCCTGAATCCACTGCTGTGAACCATCATGTAATGCGCCCCACCGCCTAACAACCCGTAAAAACACTTACGAATATTCACGTTTTGTTACATATCGGCAGAAATTCCCTGCCTTAATCTGGCAGCGGTAAAAACGAGGCTGCTACTTATTCCTGTATTTAATAGAAACGCACGAATGCGACGCGCATTCGTCGAACGATAATCGGACGCTGGTAAACCACTGCTTGACGATTCACTGCATTAGCACGTATAAATGCCAAGCCGATATCGAATCAGTTCGGTTCGGTGTAATGAACTGTCTCGTCTCAAAACAAATTCGAGGAAATGGATATGGAAACCGGTGTCGTCAAATGGTTCAACGATGCTAAGGGCTTTGGCTTTATCACTTCTGATGCGGGTGGCGATGATCTCTTCGCTCATTTCTCCGAAATCCGCGCGGAGGGGTTCAAGTCGCTCAAAGAGAACCAGCGTGTCTCTTTCGACGTAAAGACCGGCCCGAAGGGCAAGCAGGCTGCGAACATCCAGCCGCTGTAATCGTATCGTAGAATCACGACGCCTGACGCAAGCCCTCGCATTTGGCGAGGGCTTTTTCGTTTGTGTGGTCAAAAATATCTGATGATATCCAATTCGAAAGGGCTTGATTGATTGGCCCGAATGCATCAATGATTATCAGACTTATCTCAAATCAATAAATCGGCGATTCAGAATTATCGCGTATAAACCGATCTGTCTCAAAGTATGCGCGATCGATTGTTGTACGGCTGAGCGGCTGCGGTAGCGAGCCTGCATACGCGAAACTTTCAGGCAGGCTTTGCGCCCGATGATGCATACTTGGCCTGACTTTATCGCACCCGAACCTGTTCCCATTCATGTCTGAAGCGTTCCTCGCGGCGCCGGCGCCGGCCGCGCTCGATGTTCCGATCGCGTTTGTCGATCTCGAAACGACCGGCGGCTCGGCCGGTGTGCATCGAATTACCGAAGTGGGCGTCGTCGAAGTCGGGCCGCATGGCACATCGCGCTGGAGCACGCTGGTCGATCCGCAGCAGCCGATTCCGCCGTTCATCCAGCAGCTAACCGGCATCACCGACGCAATGGTGCGCGGCGCGCCGACGTTCGATGCGATTGCACCCGAACTCTTTGCGCGGCTCGACGGCAAGCTCTTTGTCGCGCACAACGCAAGCTTCGATCGCGGTTTTCTGCACCGCGAATTCGAGCGCGTCGGGTTCGCGTTCAACCCCGATGTGCTGTGCACGGTACGTCTGTCGCGCGCGCTCTTCCCGGCCGAGAAGCGCCACGGGCTCGACGCGCTCGTCGAGCGGCACGCGCTCGTGCCGTCGGACAGGCACCGCGCGCTTGCCGACGCGGATCTGCTCTGGCAGTTCTGGCAGCGCCTGCCCGGCCTCGTGCCGCTCGACGCGCTGCGAGCACAGATCGACCGCACGATGCGGCGCTACCGGCTCGTCGGCGATCTCACCGAAGATTCGCTCGATGCGGCGCCCGCGGGGTGCGGTATCTATATGTTCTACGGAGAAAACGACGTCCCGCTGTTCGTGGGACGAAGCGTCCGGGTCCGTCAACGGATTCGCGCGCATCTGACGGGTGAGCGGCGCTCGTCGAAGGATATGCGGCTTGCGCAACTCGTGCGACGCGTCGACTGGCGCGCGACGGGCGGCGAGCTCGGTGCGCTGCTCGCCGAAGCGCAATGGATCGCCGCGCTGCGCCCGAGCCACAATCGTTCGCTGCGGACGTCGAGAAGCGATCCGGGCGATGCGCCGTGGCCGTTCGACGGCGCGATCGTGTTTGAAGAGCGCGGCGGGGGCGGCAAACACGCTGGCGAAGCGGAGTCCGCGTTTCATGTCGTCGACCGCTGGTGTTATCTGGGGCATGTGCAATCGGCAACGCAAGCGCATGCGCTGCTCGCGCAGGGCAAGGAAGGCGCGCCGCGCGGGTTCGAACTGTCGACGTATCGGATCCTGCAGACCCATCTTGCGCGTGGTTTGCGCGTGATGCCGGTCGAGTTGCCGCCGTCGTTGCAGATGTCGCAGCCGCCCGATTGGTGCGCGCCGCTGATCATCGAGCCGCCGGTCGAAACGCCGGCCAGCGAGCCCGCGTCCGCTGCCGCAAACGCGAGCTAGCCCGTTGCGCCGACCCCGCCCGACTCGCAGACGTGTCCGAGCGCCCGGTTGAGCGCCTCCGTCTGCGCCGCGTCATAACGCGTAAGCGACTTCCAGTTGGCAACACCCTGCGCGACCCGCGTCGGGCAATCGGGCGCGGCGCGAAGCGCTTGCACACGTCCGAGCGCGGCGATCATCGATTGCGTGAGCCGGTCCAGTTGCGGTCGCGTGCGCGTTGCAAGGTCGGGCGCCGGACCTTCGGGCGGCCGCAGCTTGCGCCATTGCTCGAAGAGCGCGTTCTGAATGTCCTTGCTGGCATCGATCTGGTCCTGGAAGAATTCGTGTGCGAACTCGGGGTCGACGCCTGCCGCCTGTGCGCGCTTCGCGACATCGGCGAGCAGTGCGGCTTCGCGGCGCGCATCGGCAATCGGCCGGTGATTGATCCACTTCCAGTGGGCGATGGGTTCGGCCAGTGCAAGCCGCTGCGAGACGAGCGAGATCAGGTTCGTGAGCGAAGTGTCGTCGGAATCGGCGCGGGCTGTGGCTGGCGCGAGCGCAAGAGCGAATCCGACCGCAAGTGCGGATGCGATTACACACATCAGGCGGAGTCTGCCGCGCGCGGCGCCGGACGTGGCCATCCGCCACGCGGCCGCTTGCCAGCGCCTGCTTGCAAGTAGTCGAGCGATATCAACGGCGCGCGGCCTTCCTCGCGGGAGCTTCGGCGCGCTATCAGCCGTTGCGATGTCCCCGTTCCCCGTTACTTCGGTTCGCACGACTTGCGTTGTTCGTCGAAAAACGCTCGCACGTGCTCCGGCAATTCCGCCCCGAGAAATTCGACGCCTGCGGGTTCCGGATCCGGACTCAACACCTTGTCAGGGGTCGGAATCTTCGGCGGTTTCGTGTCCATGACTTTCTCCTTTACAAATCGATTATCTGCCTCAGTCCCCGTTTGCTACCAGTGCGGTTGATGGGAAAACCAGCGTTTCGGTACTTTGTTGTTGCTTTAACGGCACACTGGCTCCGCGATTGAAGTTGCCTGAATAGAATTTATCGATTGTCCTTAATACTTCCTCGGGACCACTTCGAGACCACTTCAGGTCCAGTTCAACTTCAGGCCTGTCCGCTTCACATACTCCGATTTCATGTCCTTGCTATCTGCGCGCTTACTTCTGCCAGGTAGCGATGAAACGTTCGACTCGCTGGATCGGCGTGGTATGGCTCGCGGTAGTACGCGACGTGCTGCAACACCGGTCGTCGGTGATGCGCGCAACGCCAGCCTCGCGCCCCACTTCAAAAGTTGATCTGAAGCGGCCGTCGTTTCCCGCCTTGCAGCGCAACGTCTCTTACCACCATAACGACAAATTCGGACAGTTCGTTGACGGCCGTACAGACAGTGGCAGCCACCCGGATTTCCTCCCGCCTTCGATGCAAATGCAGGCGGCGGTGTCGCGCGCGACCGGTTGCGGTCGGAGCGGCGCACATCGTCGCCACGACTGAAAAGGCGCTGCGGTGCGCACCAAACCTTCCGATACGTAAACGCTTCAGCGGAGACCGCCATTCCGCTTTTTTGGCGCACGGCTTCAACGTGCCGCAAACTCGCAGGTCTGTCTCCGCAGAAGCCCTGCTGCTGTCGAATCTGCCCGGTTCACGCGATGCGCGTTCACCGTGTTATTGGCAGGTCGCGCCGAATGTACCGGCCATGTGACGTTGGACGGCAGCAAACAGAAGCATCGTGACGTTCGTGTGAAGATGATTGCGATGGATCGACTTGGCGGCAATGCGGACCCTCTCGCGCAAGCTGGCGGCTGACGCAGTTGCCGCCGCAGGTCGCGCAATATGCGAATGCGCAGGCGATACCGGAGAAGTCGCGCCGCGCTCTCGAATCGAGGCTGGAGTGGCGAGTTGCCGTGCACGGTGCTGATCGACTTGCGTGGCGCACGACAATCGCTTGGCGGATTGCTGGCGCCTCGTGTGCTGGATGAATGGCGCCGAATCCAGGAGTACCACGAGAAGCAGCGCATTCAGAAAGCAAAAAGCCCGGCCAAATGACCGGGCTAAATGCTTGCAACTACACTTGTTTCTTGTTGGTGCCGGAAAGAGGAATCGAACCCCCGACCTTCGCATTACGAATGCGCTGCTCTACCGTCTGAGCTATTCCGGCATCAGGAGAACCGCGATTATAGGGACTTCTTTATCGGCTTGGCAAGCCCCGCACTTATTTTTTTCTTTCGAGGTGGTAACGGGTAACGCGGTCGACTTCGTTCTTCGAGCCAAGGAACACCGCGACGCGCTCATGCAGATGTCCCGGCGTAATGTCGAGGATGCGCTGTTCGCCGTTCGTCGCCGCGCCGCCCGCCTGTTCAACGATAAACGACATCGGATTGGCCTCGTACATGAGCCGCAGTTTGCCGGGCCGGTCGGGCGTGCGCTTGTCGGCCGGATACATGAAAATTCCCCCGCGGCTCAGAATGCGATGCACGTCTGCAACCATCGAGGCGATCCAGCGCATATTGAAGTCCGCCTGGCGCGGGCCTTCCTTGCCGGCATTCAATTCGTTGACATATTGCTGCACCGGCTCGTGCCAGTGACGCGAATTCGATGCGTTGATCGCATATTCGCGCGTATCGACGGGGATGCGCATGTCGCTTTGCGTGAGCACCCACGACCCCAGTTCGCGATCGAGCGTAAAGCAGTTCACGCCATTGCCGGTGGTCAGTACGAGCACCGTTTGCGGACCGTACACGGCATAGCCGGCCGCGACCTGCTGCGTGCCCGGCTGCAGGAATGACGCCTCGGTCGGCTGCTGGCCGTCGGGGCAGCGCAGCACCGAGAAGATCGTGCCGATCGACACGTTCACGTCGATATTCGACGAACCGTCGAGCGGATCGAACACGAGCAGGTATTCCCCGCGCGGGTAGTTGGCCGGAATGGGGAAAAACTGCTCCATTTCCTCGGAGGCCATGCCGGCGAGATTGCCGCCCCATTCGTTTGCCTCGAGCAGAATTTCGTTCGACAGGATGTCGAGCTTTTTCTGCACTTCGCCTTGCACGTTTTCGCTGCCTGCGGTGCCGAGCGCATCGCCGAGCGCGCCTTTGCTGACGTGATAGCTGATGGCCTTGCACGCGCGTGCAACGACTTCGATCAAAAGACGCAGATCCGCGGGAAGATTGTTGTACTCGCGCTGCTGCTCGATCAGGTACTTCGTGAGAGTGGTGCGGCGTGGCAGTGACATTGCAGTGCTCCGGGAAGGCTCAGGAATGCATCGATTTTACCTGCTCGCCTGCCAGATTCCGCATAAAGAAAATGTGAAAGCCGTGGCGCTGAGGTTGCAGATACGGTTGCAGGTGTCGTTGCAGGTGTCGTTGCAGATGCGGTCGAAGAATGCGGTCACCGATGTGATGGCGAACGCGCTTGCAGGGTGTCTTGCGCAGTCAGCCCTTACGCGAAGCCGCGCCAGCGACGCCATTGGCGACGCGTCGCGCCGCACTCGCCGCGAGCGTGGCGGCGCGCGCATTGGCGGACTGCGTTTTCGGCGGCTTCGGGCGTTCGCGCGGCGGCAGCGGCTCGACTTCGCGCTCGATTTGCGCGCCGGACTGCGCCGTGGTGACGCGCAGGTCGTACGCGATCTGCAGGTTCATCCAGAAGAGCGCGCTGGTGCCGAAATAACGCGCGAGACGCAAGGCCGTTTCCGGTGAGACCGCGCGCTTGCCGCGCACGACATCGTTGATGCGCGGCGCCGGTACACGCAGCGCAAGCGCGAGTGCGTTTACCGACATACCGCGCGGATCGAGAAACTCCGCGCGCAGCACTTCACCGGGGTGGACCGCGGTGATCCGCTCGCCGGTCGCGATATCCGAAAAATCCGTGCTCGCGAGTTCGGAACGTTTGATGACCATACAGCCTCCCTTGAATCAGTGGCAGTCCACAATTTCGACGTTCAGCGCTTCGCCTTCGGCGAAGTAAAAGCAGATTCGCCATTGCTCGATGATGCGGATGCTCCACTGACCGCTGCGTTCGCCCTGCAACGCTTCGAGCCGATTGCCGGGCGGCACGAGCAGGTCGGAGGGCGAGGTTGCCGCGTCGAGCATGTGCAGTTTGCGATGCGCGAGCGACTGAATATGGACAGGCAGCGTACGGGCGAATCCGCCCGCGAAAGCAAGCGCCGTTGCCTTGTCGCCAAATGATGAAATCATAGGTATCGTATAACGCACTGCGTTAAATGTAAAGTGTTGTTCGAGTGCGTTTACTTTGACGGCGTCACGCGACGCTGAACAGTCGTCCGAACGGCCAGCGGTCGCGCTGCGCAAACAAAAAAGCCGGCAACGTGTGCCGGCTTCGTACTACAGAACGGGAACGGGCTGTGTCAGCCGAGCGCCTTCTCGACAATCTCGCGCACGTCGCGCGACTTGACCTGTGCGGCAACCTTTTCGAGCGCGCCGCGCATCTGCTCGCGCAATGCGGGCGTGAAACGGCGCCACAATTCGAGTGTGCGCGCGAGGCGCGCCGCGACTTGCGGATTGAGCGCGTCGAGCGCGATCACCTGCTCGGCCCAGAACGCGTAACCAGAGCCGTCTTCCGCATGGAATTGCGCGGGGTTCGCGCCGCAGAAACTGAAGATCAGCGAGCGCGCGCGATTCGGGTTCTTCAGGTTGAACGCGGGATGCGTCATGAGCTTGCGCACGATATCGATGACGGGCCGCTGCGGTGTGCCGCGCTGCGTCGCCTGCAGGGCGAACCACTTGTCGATGACGAGCGGCTCCTTTTCGAAACGGCGATAGAAGTCGTCGAGCGCATGCTGCGCCTCGCCGTTGCCGGAAGCGGCCGCGGCAGTCAGCAGCGCGGATAGCGCGGCGGCGCGATCGGTCATGTTGTTGGCCGACGCATACTGCGCCGATGCAAGCCGCACCGCGTCGCTCGGATCGTCGAGTTCGGCGAGATACGCGAGCGCGAGATTCTTCAGGCCGCGGTGGCCCGAATCTTCCGGCGTGGCCTGATAGGCGCCCGGCGTCTGATGCCGTTCGTAGATCGCGAGCCAGTCGCCCCTGAGCGCATTCGCGAGGCGCTGCCGGACGAACTGGCGCGCGCGGTGCACCGCCGCCGGGTTCGATTCGCCCATCTGCTCGGCCAGGTAGGCCTCCGATGGCAGCATCAGCGCGAGTTCGCGGAACGCCGGCGACAGCGTTTCGTCGTTCAGCACGCGCGCAAATGCCGTGACGACTGCATCGTCGAGTTGCAGCGGCGTGCCGTTTGCCGCGTGATCGGCGAGCGTCAGCAGTTCGCGCGTCGCGAGCCGTTGTCCGGCTTCCCAGCGGTTGAACGGATCGCTGTCGTGCGCGAGCAGGAAGGCGAGTTCGTCGCCGCTGTAGTCGTATTCGACGATGACCGGTGCCGAGAAATTGCGCAGCAGCGACGGCAGCGGCTTTTCGGCGACGTCGACGAACGTGAAGGTCTGCTCGCTTTCGGTGAATTCGAGCACGCGCGTGGTTGCGGCGGGAGCCTGCGCTTCGCCTTCGAGACGCAGCGGCAGATCTTTGCCGTCCGCGCCGATCAGACCGATCGCGAATGGAATCAGCAGCGGGCCTTTCTGCGTTTCGCGCGCGGCCGGAGAACTCTCGCCATAGCCCTGTCTCAGTGTGACGCGATAACGGCGTTGCGCGGCATCGTAGCCGGTGGACACCGTCACCCGCGGTGTGCCGGCCTGGCTGTACCAGCGCTCGAATTGCGCGAGGTCGCGGCCATTCGCATCGGCCATCGCCATGCGGAAATCGTCGCACGTAACCGCATGACCATCGTGACGCTCGAAATACAGGTCCATGCCGCGCCGGAAGCCGTCGCGGCCGAATAGCGTCTGATACATCCGCACGACTTCCGAGCCTTTCTCATAGACCGTCATCGTGTAGAAGTTGTTGATTTCGACGTAGCTCTCGGGGCGCACCGGATGCGCCATCGGGCCCGCGTCCTCGGCGAACTGCATCTGCCGCAGCACGCGCACGTCTTCGATGCGCTTGGTCGCGCGCGCAGCTTCGTCGCCGCCGTTCTCTGCGGTTTGCCGGTGAGCGCCGGCCGCCATATCGGCCGAAAATTCCTGGTCGCGAAACACGGTCAGACCTTCTTTGAGGCTTAGCTGGAACCAGTCGCGGCAGGTCACGCGGTTGCCGGTCCAGTTGTGGAAATACTCATGGCCGACCACTGCTTCGATGTTCGCGAAGTCGGTATCGGTCGCCGTTTCCGGGTTCGCGAGTACGTACTTCGTATTGAAGATGTTGAGGCCTTTGTTTTCCATCGCGCCCATGTTGAAGTCGCTGACCGCGACGATCATGAAGCGGTCGAGATCGAGTTCGAGCCCGAAGCGCCGTTCGTCCCAGCGAATCGAATGGATCAGCGAGTCCATCGCGTGCCGCGTCTTGTCGAGATCGTGCGGTTCGACCCAGACCTGCAGCAGTTTTTCCTTGCCCGAACCGGACGTGACGCGCTCCTCGAGCGCGACGAGCTTGCCGGCTACGAGCGCGAACAGATAACTCGGTTTCCTGAACGGATCTTCCCAGCGCGCGAAGTGCCGGCCGTCCGGCAGATCGCCCTGTTCGAGCAGATTGCCGTTCGACAGCAGCACCGGGTACGCCTGCTTGTCGGCCCGCAGCGTGACCGTGTAGGTGGCCATGACATCGGGGCGGTCGAGAAACCACGTGATGCGGCGAAACCCTTCCGCCTCGCATTGCGTGAAGAAGTTGCCGCTCGATACATAGAGCCCCGAGAGCGTCGTGTTTTCCGCCGGATTGCAGGTGCCGACGAGCGTCAGTTCGAATGCATCGGGCACGTTTTCGACGGTGAGGCCGTGTTCATGCACCCGCACCGCGGCATGCGGCTTGCCGTCGACGGCGGCACTGACGAAGTCGAGCTGTTCGCCCATCAGTTCGAGGTGCGTGGCATGCGTGGCGTCCGGATTGCGGCGCACACGCATCGTGTTCCTGACGGTCGTACGTTCGGGCACGAGATCGAATTCGAGCGCGACGGTATCGATGAGGAAGGCAGGCGCCGTGTAGTCGGCGCGGCGGATGACGGGGGGCGTAACGGTATCGGCCATGGTCGGAAGAAAATGAGAGTCTCGAAGCCGGCTCGCGTGGTGCGCGAACCGGGCTGGTCGGATCATTTTAAAAGCAAAGCAAGACCCCGGGGGACAGCCGGGGCGCCCGCCGTCCGGCGCGGGCGTTCCATCCCGTTCCGGGCAGCTCGTGTTTCGCTTGCGCGGCAGCTTGCGCAAGATGGTCGGCACCGCACGAACGGGCCATGCGCGTGGCCTGCGACGCTCGAACTTTTGGTGCGATGGCAGGGTCAGCGTATTATCAGGGCCGCCTGCGCGGCGCGCGCGGGCGACGACAGCGAAACAAAGGAAATACGATGAAGCTCGATCGAAGGACCCATCCGTGGGTACGCCACGCCGGGCTGATGTTCGCCGCAATGGCGATGCTACTGGCGGGCTGCACGTCGTATGTGACGACGCAGGTCACCGCGTTTTCGAACTGGGACGGCGGCAGCGACGCGACGCGCACCTACGCATTCCAGCGCACCGCTTCGCAAGCGAACAGCATCGAAGACTCGACGTACGAACAGGTGGTCGCGAACGAACTGGCGACACATGCGTTCAGCCAGGTCGATCTGGACAAGGCACATTACCTCGTTGCCATTGCATACGGTACACGTTCGGATATGGCGGTGTCTTCGGCGCCGGCTTATTACTACGATCCGTGGCCGGGTCCGTACTACTGGAGTCGTCCGTATGGCTGGGGCGGCGGGCCATGGGGCCCGTGGGGGCCGTGGGGGCCTTATGGCGGCGGCTATGTGACGCAAAGCTATCCGGTGTTTACGCAGACGCTCGGCATTCGTATCACCGATCGTCTGAGCGGCAAGGAAGTCTATAACGTGACCGCGCGCAGTTCCGGCGACGAACCGTCGCTCGTGTATGCGATGCCGTATCTGGCGCGCAGTGCGATGGCCGATTTCCCGCTCGGCAATGGCGTGGTGCGAACCGTGAAGCTGCCGGTCAATGGGCAGGGCGGCGCGCCGAACGAAGTCGCGGCGGGCGCTGCGGCGCCTGTCGTGCCGGCTTCGGGTGCAAAGACGGTGCAGTAAAGGTCGAAGCGGCGTTGCTGCGAAAGCTCGCAGCAACGCTCGTTGAAGTCAGGGCATCGGCTGCGGCAAGCGCTGCCGCGGGCGGGCTACCCCCCGGCGCACCGGCTGCCGCTCAAATCCCCACGCCGCACAGCGCAAGCGCGCCAAGCACGACGAACATCACCGCGGCAATCCCATGCACGAGTTTCGTCGGCAGTCTGTGCGCGAAGCGGTCGCCGAGCAGGATCGCCGGCACGTTCGCGAGCATCATCCCGAGCGTCGTGCCCGCGACGACGCCGAAAAAATCATGAAAGCGCGCGGCGAGCGCAACCGTAGCGAGCTGTGTCTTATCGCCCATCTCCGCGAGAAAAAACGTGACGACTGTCGCGCCGAATACGCCGAGATGCGTGCGGTTCGTTTTCGCTTCGTCTTCGTCGAGCTTGTCGGGCACGAGAATCCACAACCCCATGCCGATAAACGACGCCGCAAGCGCCCAGCGCATGACCGTTGGCGTGACGAGCGAGCCTAACCATGCACCGAGCGCGCCGGCGCCGGCATGATTGATCAGGGTCGCAGCGAGCACGCCGAGGATGATCGGCATCGGCTTGCGATAGCGCGCTGCAAGAACGAGCGAGAGGAGTTGTGTCTTGTCGCCGATTTCGGCAAGTGCGACCGCACCGGTCGAGATGAGAAAAGCCTGATCCACGTTTTATTGATTTCCCCGGGCCGGATGTGAGCGAGCGACGACCCATATCGCGCCGGGCCCTGTCACGGCACGCTATGGATCATCGGTCTCGCCAGGCCAAAGGCTGCGTCTGCCATGGCCGTACAGGCCAAGTTTGTTGACAGACACCCCCGCGAACGATGTGCGGTGCGCGCTTTCCTGAAACCGGATTGAAAGCATGGCGCATGACATCGAGCTGGGCGGCTACTCCCCAATGAGCGGCGGATTATATCACGCGTCCTTGCGTGTCCTGCTCGTTTTGTCGTTACTTTTTTCGCCGATCGAGTCCATTTGCCTATTTCATTGCAAAACGGGCGGTTCTGGCGCGTCGGTTCGGGCAAGCGTATCGGAATCCTGAATGCGCAGGTTCATGCGATTTCGATGCGTATTGAATTTAGCTGCGCCGCTGAAAAATTGCCCGAACGCCACCTGGCGTACCGAAAAACTGCACCAAAAAACTACGCCAGAAAACTGCGAGAAAATCGCCGCCGGCGCAAGTGCCGCGGGCTCTACGCGTCGCGTGTGAGAGACGAATACCGGTGGATCCCGGTTTTGGGCTGATTTATCCAAAAATGTTGCGTATCATTCGGCGGTCGCGGACGCCGCGGCAGGGAGCAGGTTCGAAGGGCTTGGCGCCCCGTACTCAATAAACAGCGGCCGGTGCCGTTATAACTCGCTAAACAGGAAAATACTGGACCCCTGATTAGCGAATGCCCGCGAAGAAGGGTGCGCTTGCGCGTCATGCAGCGCGCGAAGCCTCCTTTCTACGCACCGGCCCACCCCGTATGCGCGTACACCGATATGCCCAATCTGCAGTGGACCGTTCCGGTCGCTCGCTGGTCTTCCTGGCCTGTCAACGCAGCCAAAGCACCCGACCTCGGCTTTATCGAGCCGATCGTGCGGCGGCGTCTGAGCGGTCTGTCGCGCGTTGCGCTGAAAGTTGCGCACGACTGCGCCGCGGATCGCGAAGCCGTGCGCGTGCTGTTTGCGTCGCGGCATGGCGAATTGCGACGGACCACGGACATTCTGCACGCGATGACAGCGGGCGAGCCCGTTTCGCCGACGTCGTTCAGCCTGTCGGTACTGAATGCGATGACGGGCCTGTTCGGCATCGCGCGCGGCGACCGGAGCGCGGCGGGCGCGGTGTCGGCGGGCGCCGCCACGCTCGGCTACGCACTTTTCGAAGCGCATGCGCAATACGCGGCGGATCCGTCGGCGCCCGTATTGATGGTCTATGCGGACGAGCCAGCGGATGCCGTATACGGCACGGTCGAACACGAAGTGAAGGGCGGCGCGCTCGCTGTGCTGCTCGATGCGTCGACGGCAATCGGCCGCCTCGAATGCTCGACGTCGGGCGAAGGCAGATGCGCAGGCGACCCGGGCACCGTCGCGTTCGCTACACAAAGCGAGGCGCTCTTGCAGTGTCTCGAGGGACGCGCCGCATCGCGGTGGCAAAACGGCTCCGCGAGATGGGAGTGGAACTGGCATGACGGCGAGGCTTGATTACTACTGGCGGCTCGTTGCCACTGGCATGAGCTTCGTCGCGTTCGGCATCTGCGGGCTCGCGTTTTCGCTGCTCGCGTTTCCGCTCGCGTCGCTGTGGCCGCATCGCGCGGTGCGCCAGCGCGCAGTGGCCGCGCTGATTCACGTGTTCTTTCGCGCGCTGGTCCGGGTGCTGCGTATCGTGGGCGTCATGAAGCTCGACGTGGCCGGCGTCGACGCGTTGCGCGCACGCCGGCCGGCGATCGTCGTCGCCAATCACCCGACGTGGCTCGACGTGATGGTGCTGTTGTCGCTCACGCCACGCGCATGCTGCGTCGTGAAGAGCACGCATTGGGGCAACCCGTGTTTCTGGGGCATCGTGCGCGCGGCCTCGTATGTGAGCAACGCGGACCCGGTCGAGCTCGTCGAAGCGGGCGCGCGGCAGCTCGCCGACGGCTACACGATGATCATCTTTCCCGAAGGCACGCGCAGCCCCGCGCCGAACCGGTTGCATGCGTTCTCGCGCGGCTTCGCGCACATGGCCCTGGGCACGCGCGCACCGATCCTGCCGGTGCTGATGGATTGCGATCCGCCGGCATTCACGAAAGGCATGCGCTGGTACGACGTGCCGCCGCGTCCGTTTCATATGCGCGTGAACGTGCTCGCGCCGATCGGCATCGATGTCTTCACCGCGCCCGATATGCCGCCCGCGCTCGCGGCACGCCGCATGACGAGCGCAATCGAAGCCCACATTACCCAGCATCTGTTCGACTATGGATTCTTTAAAGCTTGAGATCAAACAGCTTCTGATCGAGGCGCTCGATCTGGAAGATCTGACGCCGGCCGATATCGACGACGACGCGCCGCTGTTCGCGACCGACGGCGTCGGGCTCGACTCGATCGACGCACTCGAGATCGGCATCGTGCTGCGCAAGCATTACCAGCTCACGATTGCCGCCAACGATGAAAGCACACGCGAGCACTTCCGTTCGATCAGCACGCTCGCGGCGCTGGTGGCAAGCCAGCGCGAACCGGCGGATGCCGCCGACAGCACAATAAAGAAGGGGGAATAGGACGTGACCGACGCAGAAATCCTCGCGCGCATCCGCGCGATCTTCAAGGAGAACTTCGCCATCGATCCCGAACGCGTGACGCCCGAGGCGCATCTGTTCGAGGACCTCGATCTCGACAGCATCGACGCCGTCGATCTCGCGATCAAGCTGCAGGAAATGACGGGCCGCCGCATCAAGCCGGAAGAATTCAAATCGGTGCGCACAGTGGGCGATGTGATCGTTGCCGTCGAGTCGCTGCTCGCGGCGCAGGGCTGATGCAGCAGGATCCGCCGCATGCCGCAGCTGCCACGGGCGCCGCGCGCCGCTTGACGGCGCGCGTGGTGAACGTCGCGGCGAAACTCGCTTATCCGGTCGTGATCCTGTTCGCGTGGCACTCGCGTGCGCCACGCTACGTCGGCTGCGCGCTGTTCGGCCTGCTTTGCGTGCAGCAGATCGCGCGCCGCGGCGCGCTCACGGCGACGCTCAAGCGCATTTCGGCCGTCGAATGGAGCGTGGCTGCGTTGCTGGGCTGCGGCTCCGCGGTGATCGTCGCGACGAACAGCGAACTGCTGCTGCGTCTCTATCCCGGTCTCGTGAACCTCGGCTTGCTGATCGCATTCGGCACGACGCTCGTGCGCGGACCGTCGATGGTCGAGAAATTCGCACGGCTGCGCAAGCCCGATCTGAGCGAGCCGGCAGTGCGCTATACGCGCCATGTCACTCAGGTGTGGTGCGCATTCTTCGTGCTCAATGGCGCGTTTTCGCTCTATACGGCGCTCTGCTGGCCGCGCGATGCGTGGTCGCTCTATAACGGTGCGATCGCGTATGGATTGATTGGCTTGCTGTTCGTCGGCGAGATCGTGTGGCGTTACGTCGTCGTGTTGCCGCGCGTTGCGCGTTCGGCGCCGCCGGCACCCCAGGAGGCCGCATGATCGCGCTGCACGACTTGCTGCGCGGCTTGCGTGCGGCGCACACGCCCATTTGCCGCGACGTACGAGGCGACGTACAGGGTGCCGTTCAGGACGGCGCACAACGCGCCATCTCGACGATCGACGATGCCGCCTTTCGCGCGCGCGTCGGCGCGATTGCGGTGCACGTCGACGGACAGCATGGCACGCGCTGCGCGCTGTGCATCGACGATACTTACGACTTTGCCTGTGCGCTCTTTGCCATCCTTGCCTGCGGCAAGGAGCCTATCATTCCCGCGAACCCGACGCCGGCCTATCTGGCCGAGCTTGCCGACGCATACGAGGCGACGCTGACCGACGCCGATGTGCGGGCGCTCGAGCGCGAGACTTCGGCATCGACGTCCGGTCTTGCGTCCTCTTCTGAAATCGCCGCCCGATTCGCCGCGATCGACGCGCACGCGCCGCTCACGCTCTACACGTCGGGCAGTAGCGGCGCGCCAAAACCGATTCGTAAAACGCTCGCGCAATTCGATGCCGAAGTACGCACGCTCGAAAGCCAATGGGGCGACCTCGCGGCCGATGCGACGGTCGTCGCGAGCGTACCGCATCGGCATATCTACGGTTTGCTGTTTCGCGTGCTGTGGCCGCTTGCGGCCGGCCGCGCGTTCGATCGAACCGCGGTCAACGAGCCGCGGCAACTGCAGGCGCGCATCGATGCATACGGTGCGACGGTTGTCGTTTCCTCGCCCGCGCAGTTGTCGCGCTGGCCCGCCTTGCCGGGCTTCGCGGCGCTCGCCCCCGTGCCGCGCGCGTTCTTTTCGTCGGGCGGGCCGCTCGCGCAAGAGGCTGCGCGCGAGTACGCGTGCGCACCCGGCGGCGCATCGCCGGTGGAAGTCTACGGCAGTACCGAGACCGGCGGCATCGCGTGGCGCTGCCAGAGCGCGTCGTCCGCGTGGCAGCCGCTGATCGGCATCGAAACGCGGCGCGGCGCCGACGGCGCGCTCGAACTGCGTTCGCCGCATCTTGGCCACGACGACTGGCACCGTACCGACGACGCGGTCTCATTCGATACGGACGGCCGTTTCACGCTGCATGGCCGGCTCGACCGCATCGTGAAGCTCGACGGCAAGCGTGTGTCGTTGCCTGAACTCGAAGCGCGCCTCACGCTGCACCCGTATGTGGCGCAGGCCGCGACGGTGCCGCTCGCGGGCGCGTCGCGCGACCGCATCGGCGCTGTGGTGGCATTAACCGACGCGGGCAATGCGATGCTGCGCGCGAGCGGACGCATCGCGCTCGCCAGAACGCTGCATCGTCATCTCGCAACGTATTTCGACACGGTCGCGTTGCCGCGCCGCTGGCGCTTCAGGATCGCGCTGCCCTACGACGCGCGCGGCAAACTGCCGGCCGCCGCGCTCGCGCGAGCGTTCGCGCCGCGCGCCGAAGGCGTCGAAGTGCTCGCGGAAGCATGCGACGGCAACGATCTGCATTACGAACTGCGTGTCCCGCCGTCGCTGATCCATTTCGACGGCCACTTTCCCGGCGTGCCGATTTTGCCGGGCGTCGTGCAGCTCGACTGGGCAATCCGCCTCGCGTCCGAACACGTGCCCGGCATTCGGGGGCTCGCATCGGTCGACCGGCTCAAATTCATGGCGCCCGTGCGGCCCGGCGCGCTGCTCGCGCTGACGCTCTCGCACGACGCGCCGCGGCGCCGCGTGCAGTTCGCATACCGGCTCGGCGACCGCGATTGCGCGTCGGGCGTGATCGTCTATCGGGAGGTCGCGTGAATTTCGCCGCCTGCATCGTGGTGCCGATCTACAACCACAAGGAGGCGATTGGCGCGACACTCGCGAAGCTCGCGGTGCACGGGCTGCCGATTTTTCTCGTCGACGACGGCAGCGACGCCGCGACGCGCGAGGTGCTCGATGCGCTGCATGATCGGTACGCGCCGCAACTGACGCTGCTGCGCCGGGCAATGAACGGCGGCAAGGGCGCGGCCGTGATGGACGGTTTGCGCGCCGCGCGTGCCGCCGGCTACACGCACGCGTTGCAGATCGACGCGGACGGGCAGCACGATGCAGCCGACGTGCCGCGCTTTATCGAAGCCGCGCGCGCCGCACCGGCGGCCGTCGTGATCGGCCGGCCGGTCTACGATGCAAGTGTCCCGAAGGCGCGGTTGTACGGCCGCTATCTGACGCATGTGTGGGTGTGGATCGAAACGCTGTCGCTGACGATCGGGGATTCGATGTGCGGCTTCCGGATCTATCCGCTCGCGGCCGCGTGCGCGCTCATCGACGAAGTGGCGTTGCCGGAACGCATGGACTTCGACATCGAGATTCTCGTGCGGTTGTATTGGCGGCGTGTCGCGTTCCGCACGCTTGCGACGCAGGTCACGTATGCGCACGACGGCGTGTCGCATTTCGACGTGTTCTGGGACAACGTGCGCATTTCGCGCAGCCACACGCGCCTCGTATGCGGGATGTTGTGGCGTCTGCCGATGCTGCTCGCGCACAAGCTCATGCCGCGCGAAGCGGGCACGCCGATCGTGCAGGGTAGAGCGCCAAACGAGGCCCCGAACGCCGCCGCCTCCTCGGCACCGCCCGCGAACCCGCATCACTGGTCGCGCATCGCGGAGCGCGGCAGCCGTCTCGGCATGCAGACCCTCGCGCTCAGTTGCCGGCTGTTCGGGTTGCGCGTGACGGGCTGGTGGCTGCACCCGATCGTCGCGTACTTCCTGCTGACCGGCCGCGCCGCACGCAACGCATCGCGCGTCTACTTCGCGCGCCTTGCGAATGCGGCGCAAAGCGACGCGGACGATGCAACGCACACCGGAAAAGCAGGCGAGGCAACGCGCGACTGCGAGCGCATTCGGACAGTGCCGATACCGCGTCCCGGCTGGCTCAGCGCGTACCGGCAAATGCACGCTTTCGCGCAGGCGGGCCTGCATAAACTTGCCGCATGGTCCGGCCGTGTCAACGTCGACGCAATTGCATTCGACGACCCTTCGGCATTCGAAGCGCTTGCCGCGAGCGGCCGTGGCGCGCTCGTGATCGGCGCGCATCTCGGCAACCTCGAAATGATGCGCGCGCTGGCGATACGCGGCGCTTACGTGAAGATCACCGCGATTGTCTATACCGAGCATGCGCGGCGCTTCAACCACGTGCTCGCCGGCGCGAACCGCCAGTTCGCGCAGCGTCTCGTCGAAGTCAGCGACTTCGGGCCGCAGACGTCGATGATGATGCAGGAGCGCATCGATGCCGGCGAGTTGCTCGTGATTGTCGGCGACCGTGTGCCGGCGAGCGAATCGGGGCGCACGATCGACGCACAGTTCCTCGGCGCGACCGCGCCGTTCGCGCAAGGGCCGTATGTGCTCGCGCATGCGCTCGGCTGCCCGGTCTACCTGTTCTTCTGCCTGAAAGAAGCACGCGCGGGTTACCGCGTCTACTTCGAGCCGTTCGCCGAACGCATCGAACTGCCGCGCGGCGAGCGGCTCGCGCATCTGGCCGCATGGGCGCAACGCTATGCAGCGCGGCTCGAATACTACTGCCGCAAGGCGCCGTACCAGTGGTTCAACTTCTACGATTTCTGGGCGCGTCCGGTGAAGACGCAGCCCGCACAGGATCGCTTCGTGCGCGCGTCGACGCGAAGCAATGGGGGAGCAAATGGCCGAGCATGACCTGAGCGGCGACGCGCGCACAATCGATGCGCACGCAACCATCAACGAGGGCGCCGCGCAACAGCCGGTTGTGATCGGCGGCCGGCGCATCGCGATCGAAGACGTCGTGGCGATCGCGCAGCGGCGCGTGCCGGTTGCGTTGAGCGCGGACCCGGCGTGGCGCGCGCGTATCGAACGCGGCGCCGAATTCCTGCGCCGGCATCTGGCGGCAGGGGCGACCGTCTACGGCGTCAATACCGGTTACGGCGAAGCCTGTGTCGTCGACGTGCCGATGGATCTCGTCGCCGCGTTGCCGCTGCAACTGACGCGCTATCACGGCTGCGGCATGGGCGCGTATCTCGACGATGCGCAAACGCTCGCGGTGATCGCGGCGCGGCTCAATTCGCTCGCGTACGGCCTGTCGGGTGTGCGGCCGGTTCTGCTCGAGCGCCTCGCCGATCTGATCAATCACCGGATCCTGCCGCGCATTCCGTCGGAGGGTTCGGTCGGCGCGAGCGGCGACCTGACGCCGCTGTCGTATGTCGCGGCCGCGCTCGTCGGCGAACGCGAGGTCATGTTTCACGGCGCGCTGCGCGAGGCGCGCGGCGTGTGGGCCGAGCTCGACCGCGCGCCGCTCGCGCTCGCGCCGAAGGAAGGGCTCGCGCTGATGAACGGCACGGCGGTGATGACGGGCCTCGCGTGCCTCGCGTTCGCGCGTGCCGATCATCTGACGCGTATCGCGACGCGCCTGACCGCGCTGTCGACGGTCGCGCTCGACGGCCGCGCCGCGCATTTCGACGCGCTGATTTTCGACGCGAAGCCGCACGCGGGGCAGGCTGAAGCGGCGGCGTGGATTCGTGCCGACCTCGCGGGCCGCGACGATACGCCGGGCCACCGTCTGCAGGACCGCTACTCGATCCGCTGCGCGCCGCATGTGATCGGCGTGGCGCGCGACGCGCTGTCGTGGGTGCGGCGCGACGTCGAGAACGAACTGAACAGCGCAAACGACAATCCGCTCGTCGATCCCGACAGCGAGCGTGTGCTGCACGGCGGCAACTTCTACGGCGGCCATATCGCGTTCGCGATGGATTCGCTGAAGACGGCGATCGCGAATCTCGCGGACCTGATGGACCGCCAGCTCGCGCTGCTCGTCGACGAGAAGTTCAACAACGGTTTGCCGCGCAATCTGTCCGGCGCGACGTCCGCGCGCGCGCCGATCAATCACGGCTTCAAGGCGGTGCAGATATCGTCGTCGGCGTGGACGGCGGAGGCGCTGAAGCTGACGATGCCGGCAAGCGTGTTTTCGCGTTCGACCGAATCGCACAATCAGGACAAGGTCAGCATGGGCACGATTGCCGCGCGCGATTGCCTGCGCGTGATCGAACTGACCGAGCAGGTCGCGGCCGCGCATACGCTCGCAGCGGTGCAGGCCTTGCGGCTGCGTGTACGCGATGCGGCCGGGACCCTCGTGCCCGCGCCGCTCGCCGGCTTCGCGCAGCGCGTCAACGCGCAGTCGCCGTTCGTCGACGAAGACCGCGCGCTCGAAACGGATCTGCGCGCGCTGACCGCGCAGATCGCGCAGGGCGTGCTCGTCGATGCGTTCGTCGGCGTGTTTCGCGAGGAGGGCAGCGATGCAGATGCACGAGCTCGCTAATGGTGTGCCGGTGCTGGCGGCGAGCGGTTTCGTCGAAGTGCCGTTTCACGACGTCGATGCCATGAACGTGTGCTGGCACGGCAACTATCTGAAGTACTTCGAGATCGGCCGCGCGGCGCTGTTGCGTGCGTTCGACTACGACTACCGCGAGATGCAGGCATCCGGCTATCTGTGGCCGATCGTCGAGGCGCATCTGAAGTATGTGCGGCCGGCGACCTACGGGCAGCAGCTCGAAGTGCGCGCCGAGCTGCTCGAGTATCGGAACCGTCTGAAGATCGGCTACACGATCGTCGATCGCGCGTCCGGCACGCGGCTGACGAAGGGCTACACGATTCAGGTCGCCGTCGACGCCGCATCGCAGGAACTGCAGTTCGAGTCGCCGCCGGTCGTATTCGAGAAACTGGAGCGCGTATGGAAAGCTTGAACGCACAACGATTTCGGCGCGTGTGCGCGCTGGCGACCGGGACCGTGGCGGTCGTTGCGGCGCTGACTTTGTCGGTAGGCGCTGCGGGTCTTCTACTGCGCTGCGTGGATGCGGTGGCGGCGACGCCGGCGGCAAATGGGGCCTCAGGCGCGACTTCCAGCGCGGCTTCGGGCGCGGCTGCGGCGAGCGCAGGCAATCCGGGGCTTGTCGCGTCGATTGCATCCGGACTCGGCCATATGAACGGCGTGCGTGCGCAGTTCACGCAAACGCAGACGCTCGCCGCGATGCGCGAGCCGCTCGTGAGCACGGGCTCGCTGCTGTTTTTCCGCGCGCGCGGCGTGATCTGGCATATCGACACACCGTACAAAACGACCTACGTGATCGACGATGCCGGCGTCAGCGAAGTGAACGCGGATGGTCAGCATGTGAAGACCACGGGCATGCCGCGCACGGGTGGCGGCGCGCAGGGCGTCGCCCAGGTGTCGCGGATGATGCGCGCGATGTTCGGCGGCGATCTCTCGGCGCTTTATGCGCAGTTCGACGTCGACGCACGCGGCACGCCGCAGCAATGGCGCATGCTGCTGAAGCCGAACCAGCCGCAGCTCGCGCAGGCGATCAGAAACCTGCAGATGAGCGGCGGCGCGTATCTGCAGCAGGTGCGCATCACGCTCGCAAACGGCGACGTGACGCAGATCGACTTCACGCGCAGCAGCGCCGTCGATGCACCGACGCCGGCCGAGCGCGCGCTCTTTGGAGCGTCGTCGTAATGGAACTCACGCTGCGACGGCTTGCGCGGCAGCGCTGGAGCATCCGGGCCGTCTGGCTGGTGCTCGCGCTGATCGCGGTGCTGTATTGCGCGTGGCGTTTCACGGGCCCGTCGCCTTTGCAAACGAATCTGCTCGAACTGCTGCCGCAGACCGAAGCCGATCCGGTCGCCGAGAAAGCGGTCGATACGCTCGCGGCCGCGCTCGGCGACCGCACCGTATATGTCGTGACCGGCAACGACGGCGACCACGCGAAAGCGGCGGCCAAAGCGCTCGCGGCGACGCTCTCGGCGAGCGGCGCGTTCCGCACGGTGACCGCGCAACTGCCGCCGTTCGACCTTTCGCAGATCAGCGGCCTCTATCTGCCTTACCGCTTCGGCTTGCTGACGTCCGCGGACCGCGCCGCGCTCGGCGATGCGTCGATGTCGCTGCACGACGCGCTGCTGCGGCGCCTGTACAACCCGGTGCACGGCGCATTCACGACGCCGCTCGCAGACGACCCGTTTGGCTGGCTCGAGCATTGGCTCGCCGCCTTGCCGCTCGCGACGTCGAACCTCGGCATCGAAGATGGGCTGCTGGTTGCGCATCGCGGCGCCGCGACGAGCGTGCTCGTCGTCGCGACACTGCCGGGCTCGGCCTACGACGCGCCGCTCGAACAGGCCGTGTTGCAAGCGAGTTCACGCGGCGAGACGCTGCTGAAGGCGCACTTTCCCGACGTGGCGCTGGCTCGCACCGGCGCCGTGTTCTATGCGCAGGCGGCGCGGGCCGCGGCCGAGCGCGAGGTGCATCTGATCGGCGCGACATCGGCGTGCGGCATCGCGTTGCTGATGCTTTGGGTGTTCCGTTCGCCGCGCTTTCTCGTGCTCGCTTTCCTGTCGACCGCGCTTGGCATCGTCTGCGCGCTCGCTGCAACGATGCTGCTGTTCGGCAAGCTGCATCTCGTCACGCTCGTGTTCGGTGCGAGCCTGATCGGCGAGGCGGTCGACTATTCGATTCAGTACTTCGTCGTCGCGCTTGGCGGCGCGCGCGATCGCGATCGCGATCGCGATGGCCGTGGCGCGGCCACGCAGCGCGCGCGCTCCGATGCGCAGCGCGCCGCGCGCGCGGTACGCCCGGCGCTGACCGTTGCGCTGACAACGAGTCTGCTCGGCTATGCGATTCTCGCGTGCGTGCCGTTTCCGGCGCTGCGGCAGATCGCATGTTTCGCGATCGTCGGCATTTGCACGGCGTTCGCGTCGGTGCTGATGCTGTTGCCCGAGTTGATGCCGCGCATGCAGCAGCGGCACGCCGACCGATCGGGCCACACGATTCGAGGGAGCCACGCAAGCCACCCGGGCGGCGCGTCGCACGAACGGCGCCGGCACTCGCGCGCACTGTTCGACGCGGCGGGGCGGCTGCTGACGCATTGGCACGCACTGCTCGATGGCCGCCGCGCGTGGATCGCGGCGGCGCTGCTGCTGTTGGCCGCAGCACCGGGCTGGCTGCGGCTGTCGAGCGACGACGACATTCATCTGCTGATCAATCGCGATCCGTCGCTGGCGATACAGGAAAACGCAATTCGCGCCGCGATCGGCATCGACAACACCGCGCAGTTCTTCGTCGTGCGAGGGGAAACGCCCGAAGTCGCGTTGCAGCGCGCGGAAGCGCTCGGCGCGCGGCTCGATGCGCTGAGCGGCGCATCGTCGGTGGAGGGCTGGCAGTCGGTGACGTCGTTCGTGCCGTCCGCCAGGCGCCAGGCGGCCGATCATGCGCTGCTCGCGAAGCGCGTATTCGACGACCGCGCCGCGTTGCGCACGACGCTCGTGAGCGCGGGCTTTCGCGACGACGTCGCCGACGCATGGCTGGCGGTCTGGCAAACGCCGGCGAGCGCGGTGCCGCTCACCATCGACCGCTGGCTTGGCGCGCCATGGTCGCGGCCGTTCCGTCATCTGTGGCTCGACGCGGCCGATACCGGAGCGCGCGGCTACGCGGCGCTCGTGATTCCGCAACGCGTGAACGCCGGCAATCTGCATGCGCTCGTCGCCGTAGCGCATGCGCTGCCCGGTGTCGTATTCGTCGACAAGGCGGCAAGCGTATCGAAGCTGTTCGGCGCGTATCGCGTCGATAGCGCGCTGTGGCTCGCCGGCGCGCTCGTGCTCGTGCTAGCGCTGTCGATGTTCCGGTACGGTCCGCGTGGCGGCATCGCCGTGACGATGCCGGTGCTGCTCGCGATCGCGCTGACGCTCGCCGCCTTCGGCTACGCGCGTACCCCGCTCAATCTGTTCAACTGCCTCGCGTTGATGCTCGTGCTCGGCGTCGGCTCGAACTATGCGGTGTTTCTGCGCGAGGGTTGCATGCGCGCAGGCGCCGATCTCGGCGCGGTGTGGACCGGCGTGCTGCTGTCCGCCGCCACCACGCTGCTGTCGTTCGGCATGCTCGGCGCCAGCGCGATGCCGGCGCTGCACAGCTTCGGCATGACGCTCGCGCTCGGTATCGCGCTCGCAGTGGCGCTCGCGCCGATCGGCATGCCGCCGGATTCGCGGAGGGCCGCATGAGCGCGTTGCTGTCCACTCAAAAGATGCACATATCGAAGCAACCGGTTTATCTGCACGCGCTCGGCATGATCAACGCGCTCGGCGATCGTCCCGACACGATCGTGGCCGCACTCGCCGCCGGGCACGCGCCGGGCATGACCACGCTTGCGACCAGGATTGGCAACGCATTTGTCGGCCGCGTGACCGCTGCGCTCGAGAGCGCGCCGCCGGCGCCGCTCGAGCCCTACGACTGCCGCAACAACCGCTTGCTGCTCGCCGCGCTCGCCCAGATCGCACCGCACGTCGAAGCGGCACGCGAGCGGTACGGCGCCGACCGTATCGGTGTCGTGCTCGGCACGAGCACATCGGGCATCGGCGCAGCCGAGGCGGCGTTTGCGCATCGGGCTCAGACAGGCGCGATACCCGCGGGCTTCGACTACCGGCAGATGGAAATCGGCGCTCCGGGGCCGTTCGCCGCCGCCGTGCTCGGCGTCGACGGCCCCGCGTTCACCGTGTCGACCGCCTGTACGTCGAGCGCGAAAGCGTTCGCCTCCGCGCGGCGGCTGCTGCGACTGCAGCTATGCGATGCCGTCGTGGCCGGCGGCGTCGATTCGCTGTGCGAGCTGACCGTGCAAGGTTTCGCGTCGCTCGAATCGACGAGCGCGACGCGCACGAACCCGATGAGCGTCAATCGTTGCGGCATCAACATAGGCGAAGGCGCCGCCGTATTTCTGATGAGCCGCGACGAAGGGCCGGTCGCGCTCGTCGGCTGCGGCGAATCGAGCGACGCGCATCACATCTCGGCGCCGGACCCGCGAGGCGTGGGCGGCGAACTCGCGCTGCGCGCGGCGCTCGACGACGCGGGGCTCGCGCCGTCCGCGATCGGTTATGTGAACCTGCATGCCACGGCAACGCGCAAGAACGACGAAATGGAATCGCACCTGATGGCGCGCGTGTTCGCCGACGGCGTCGCGGCAAGCGGCACGAAGCCATACACGGGCCATCAGCTCGGCGCGGCCGGCGCGACCGAACTAGGCTTCGCGTGGCTCACGCTCGCGCGCGAACACATGGCCTTGCCGCGCCACTGCTGGGACGGACAGGCCGATCCCGCGTTGCCGCGGCTCGACCTCGTCGAAAGCGAGCGGTATCTGCCGCGCGGCGCCGGCACACGCTACGTGATGAGCAATTCGTTTGCGTTCGGCGGCAGCAATTGCAGCCTGATTCTCGCGGATTGAACGGGATGACGAAAGGCGATGAACAAGCCATGAGCGAAGCAATCAACGAAACGGTAGGCGAAGCAGCAGGCGCGGCAAAAAGCGAAGCGAGCGCAGCGCTGGCGGCGCCGGCCCGCGCGGATCGCGAAGCGGAAATCTTCGAGCCGATCGAGGCAATCCTGCCGCATCGCGGCACGATGCTGCTCGTCGACCGCGTGAGCGCATGCAGCGATGACGCGCTGAGCGCGCGCGCGACCGTGCGCGCCGATGCGTGGTATGCCGATGCCACCGGCGCGATGCCCGCGTGGATCGGCATCGAGCTGATGGCGCAGGCGATCGCCGCGCACGTCTCGCTGCTCGCGATGCGCGCGGGCGGCCGCGCGCGGCCCGGCGTGCTGCTCGGCTCGCGCAGCTACGAAGCGTGCGTGCCGGCCTTCGCGCGCGGCGCGCAACTCATCATCGACGTCAAGGAAGTGCTGCGCAGCACCGAAGGACACGGCGCATACGAATGCACGATCGAACACGACGGCACGCGTTGCGCGCAGGCCGTGATCAAGGTGTTCCAGCCGACCGATTTCCAGTCATTCATCGAAGGGGTTTCCGGATCATGAGCCGGCGCGTTCTCATTACCGGCGCAAGCCGCGGCATCGGCCGCGCCATTGCGTATCAACTGGCCGCGGACGGTTTCGCGGTCACCGTCGGATGCCGCACCGGCCGCAGCGAAGCGGAAGCGGTGACGGCCGGCATCGCCGCGCAGGGCGGGTCCGCGCGCGTGCTGCAATTCGATGTGCGCGAGCGCGCGGCGTGCCGCGAAGTGCTCGAAGCGGATGTGGCCGCGCACGGCGCGTATTACGGCATCGTTTGCAGCGCGGGCGTGACGCGCGATGCCGCATTCCCGGCGCTTACCGACGAAGACTGGGACATCGTGATCGAAACCGGGCTCGACGCGTTCTACAACGTCGTGCATCCGCTGACGATGCCGATGGTGCGCGCGAAGCAGGGCGGCCGCGTCGTCACGATCGCGTCGGTGTCCGGCGTGATGGGCAATCGCGGTCAGGTCAACTACAGCGCGGCAAAGGCCGGCCTGATCGGCGCGACGAAGGCGCTCGCGGTCGAGCTCGCGTCGCGCGCCATCACGGTCAACTGCGTCGCGCCGGGGCTCATCGAAACCGGCATGCTCGACGAGGTGCCGGTCGAGCATGCGCTCAAGACCGTGCCGATGAACCGTGTCGGCCAGCCCGCCGAGGTGGCGGCGGTGGTCAGTTTCCTGATGTCGGATGCGGCTTCGTATGTGACGCGCCAGGTGATCGGCGTCAACGGCGGGATGATCTGATGAAGCGCGTCGTCATTACCGGCATGAGCGGCGTGACCGCATTCGGCAGCCGCTGGGACGACATCGAAGCAGCGTTGCGACGCGGCCGCAGCGCCGTGCAGCGGATTGCCGCGTGGGACCGCTTCGAGTCGCTGCATACGCGTCTCGCGTGCCCGCTGCCCGGCTTCGCCACGCCTGCCCATTACCCGCGCAAGAAGACGCGCGCGATGGGGCCGGTGTCGCTCTATGCGGTGCGTGCGAGCGAGCTCGCGCTTGCCGACGCGGGCCTCGCCGACGATGCGTCGATTGCCGACGGCCGCATGGGCGTCGCATACGGCTCGTCGTCGGGCTCGGTCGAGCCGATACGCGCGTTCGGCACGATGCTCGAAACCGGCGCGATGACGAACGTCACGTCGAACAGCTACGTGCAGATGATGCCGCATACGACGGCTGTCAACGTGAGCCTGTTCTGGGATCTGAAAGGGCGCATCGTGCCGACCTCTTCCGCGTGCGTGTCGGGCAGCCAGGCAATCGGCTATGCGTACGAGACGATTGCGACCGGCAAGGCCACGCTGATGCTCGCGGGCGGCGCGGAAGAGCTGTCGGGGCCGGCCGTGGCCGTGTTCGATACGCTCTATGCGACCAGCACGCGCAACGACGAAGCGCATCTGACGCCGCGCCCGTTCGACGCGGCGCGCGACGGGCTCGTGGTCGGCGAAGGCGCGGCGACGCTCGTGCTCGAGGAATACGAACATGCACGCGCACGCGGCGCGCGCATCTATGCGGAACTGGCCGGCTTCGGCTGCAATTCGGACGGCGCGCATATGACGCAGCCGAGCGCGCCGACGATGGCGCGCGCGATGCAGCTCGCACTCGATGACGCGCAATTGCCGCGCGACGCGATCGCCTACGTGAACGCACATGGCACCGCGACCGATCGCGGCGACATCGCCGAAAGCGCGGCCACCGCGCAGATATTCGGCGAGCGCATGCCGATCAGCTCGTTGAAAAGCTACGTCGGCCACACGCTCGGCGCGTGCGGCGCGCTCGAGGCATGGTGGACGATCGAAATGATGAACCGCAACTGGTTCGCGCCGACGCTGAACCTGACCGAGGTCGATCCGGCCTGCGCGCCGCTCGACTACATCACGGGCGAAGGCCGCGAGATCGATGCCGAATACGTGATGAGCAACAACTTCGCATTCGGCGGCATCAATACGTCGCTGATCTTCAGGCGCGTTCGATGAGCGCTGCGGACGAACGCCGGCCCGCACGCGCACGCGCACGCCGCCCGGCGCGCGTCGTCGTGACCGGCATGGGCATCGTGTCGTGTCTCGGCAATACGCTCGAATGCGTGTCCGCTGCGTTGCGCGGCGGCACGAGCGGCATCGTGCGCGTCGATGCGTGGCGCGAGCGTGGCTTCGCGAGCCAGGTGGCCGGCGTGGCGAGTGTCGGGCACGAGCCGCCGTTCGATCGCAAACTCGAGCGCTTCATGGGCGATACCGCGCGTTTCGCGTGCCATGCGGCGAAGAAGGCGCTCGACGACGCGGCATTGCCGGCGCATGCGCTGCGTTCGCCGCGCGCGGGCGCCGTGATCGGCTCCGGTGTCGGCACGATGTCGGCGTACGACGCGGCGCTGTCGGTCGCGCACGCACGCGGCGTCGACAAGGTGCCGCCGTACACGGTGCCGCAGGCGATGAGCAGCACCGCATCCGCGAACGTCGCGCAGGTGTTCGGCGTCGAAGGCGTCACGTATTCGCCGTCGTCGGCGTGCACGACATCGGCGCTTGCGATCGGGCAGGCGCTGCAGCTGATTCGCAGCGGCGCGCAGGACATCGTGCTCGCCGGGGGCAGCGAATGCCTGCACGACAACATGACGCTGATGTTCGACGCGATGCATGCGCTGTCGCGCCGCTCGAACGATGCGCCCGAGCGTGCCTCGCGCCCGTACGATATCGCACGCGACGGTTTTGTGATCGCGTCGGGCGCCGGCGTGCTCGTGCTCGAATCGCTCGATCACGCGTTGGCGCGCGGCGCGCGCGTTTATGCCGAGCTGAGCGGCTTTGGGCAATGCACGGACGGCGCGGGGATGGTGACGCCGCACGCGCATGGCATCGCGCGTGCGATGCGAAGCGCACTGGCCGATGCCGATGCCGATGCGGACACCGGGGCCGCGGGTCCGATCGGTGTGCCTGACTACGTGAACACGCACGGGCCGTCGACGCCGTCGGGCGACCTCGAGGAACTGCGCGCGCTGCGGGACGTGTGGGGCGAGGACGTACCGCCGTTTTCGTCGACGAAGGGATTCACCGGGCATCCGCTTGGCGCCTGCGGCGTGCACGAAGCGATTTACGCGTTGCTGATGATGCGCGACCGGTTTATCGCAGGCAGCGCGCCGATCGATCACGCGGATCCTTGCGTCGAAGGCATGCCGCTCGTGCGCGCCACGTGCGACGCAGTGCTCGGCCGTGTGATGTCGGTGTCGTTCGGGTTCGGCGGCAGTTGCGCGAGCCTCGTATTCGACGCATGGAAAGCGGCTTGAAAGAACAATGCTGCGAAGCAGCTGATTTTTTATAGAACGAGGTCAACAACAATGAAAGTCAAAAGCATGATCGGGGTGCTGGCTGTCGTCACCTTCACGCAAGCCGGCTGTGCAACGCATATCGAATCGTTGCCTCTGCCACCGGTAACGGACCGCGGCGCACCGGGCAACGACGTCGCGCTTTATTTCGGCAAACAGCCGCATCCGCAAGTGAAACGCACGCTTGGCGAGCGCACGCAGTCCGCGCGCATCGCCCGCCGCAGCGACGACCGCGCGCAGTCGTGCGATCAGGCGCTCGCCGAGGCGCTGCAGAAGCTGCGCGCCTACGCGCACGATCATCAGGCGAACGCGGTGATCAATATCACGACGCGTTTTCACAGCACCGAAACCGAATCCGATACCGCGTACACGTGCGGTCTAAGCACGAGCGCGGCATCCATCAACGTGCGCGGCGATGTGGCCGTGCTCGATTCGAAGTGAAACCCAACCGGGAGAATGGCATGCAACACGAACTGAAAAAACAGCTGAAACATGCACTGGTTGTTGTCGCAGTGACCGGCGTCTGCGCCGCGGGCGCGACGTCGCAGGCGTACGCGCGCGATTCGGTCGAAACCTTTTCGATCGATGCGGCGTTGAAAAGCGAACCGGGCAAGGTCGGCGACGACGTTGCGCTGTACTTCGCGGGCCAGCGCCATCCGTCGGTGGTGAAGACGATCGGCGAATTCGCGACCAACAAGAAGACCAACGCGTTCGGCAAGAGCGATGAGGCCGCGTGTCAGCACGTATTCCTCTCGGCGGTGCTCGAGTTGCAGGAACGCGCGCGCAAGGAAGGCGGCAATGCGGTGATCAATATCAAGAGCAACTACAAGAACGAGCTGCACGAGAGCGCGACCGATTTCACTTGCGGCGCAGGTGCGGTCGTAGCGGGCGTCGCGCTGAAAGGCGATGTCGTGACGCTCAGGAAGTAACGCGGGCGGCCGGGGCATGCCGCCGTGCATGATGCGCTCGTCGCGCTTCGTCGAGTCTCGTCGAGCTGCCGCAAGGTGGCCTGTCAGGTGGACTTGGCAAGCGGTCTTGATACGCGGTCTTGATCAGCGATCCTGATCGGCGCGCTTCACCGCCGCGACGTTGACAAGCGTTTCCCTGCGCTTGCCGGGCCGCGGGCGATGCAGCCCGAGCCGCTCGAAGAGTCCGAAATCCTTCGCGCGGCTCCACCACAGATAAGGCAGCGACACGTTGCGTTCGGCGAACGCGAAGCCGCCGTTGCGGATCATGTCGAGGTAGCCATTCGCGCTTTTCTGTACATGCATCGGATGACGAAACAGCAGGCGGATCACCCACGATTTGATGTATGCATCGGTCGATTCGGCGAACAGCAGCACGCCGCCGGGCTTCAGCACGCGGTGGAATTCGGCGAGCGCGCGTTCCTGCTCGACGAGGTGATGGAAGGTCTGATGACAGAACACGATGTCGGCGCTTTCGTTGGGCGCCGGCAGCGCCGCGCAGTCGCCGTGCAGCAGTTCGATATGCGTCGCGGGATGGCGGTTGCGGCACGCGTGCGCAGCCGCCGCCGCGAGCTCGAGCGACGGCTCGTGGAAATCGACGCCGAGTATGCGTGACGGATGAAACGTTTGCGCGAGCAGACGAAACGAGATGCCCTGTCCGCAGCCCGCATCGACGATGACCGGATGCTCGGGCAACGGTGTGTCGATCAGCCGTTTCAGGTCGTTGATGGCAACGCGCAGCACATGGTGTTCCCACGTATGGGTACGCAGAAACCAGACGCCGAACGCCGATTCGGGCACGTACTGCACGCTGGAAGTGTCGGTCGACAACATTGGGTTCCCCGTGGTCGGTCTGAAAGCAGGTTTGATTGTGCGAGTGCGCGTCATTGTAATCGCGGCGCCGGCCGGGCGCCGCGGCAGATCGTTGTGAACGCAGCGAAAATTTGACGAACAGAGAAAAACGATGAATATCGGGAATACAAACGAAGTCGTCACCGACGTCGCAATCATCGGCGCCGGTCCTTCAGGGGCGCTCGCCGCTGCGTTGCTGCGGCGTGCGGGTCATGCGGTGCTCGTGCTCGAGCGCGAGCACTTCCCGCGCTTTTCGATCGGCGAAAGCCTGCTGCCGCAAAGCATGGCGTATCTCGAAGAGGCGGGCATGCTGCAAGCCGTGGTCGAAGCCGGCTTCCAGTTCAAGAACGGCGCGCAGTTCGTGCGTGGCCAACGCGTCTCGGCGTTCGATTTCCGCGACAAGCATACGGCTGGCTGGGGCACGACCTATCAGGTCGAACGCGCGACCTTCGACGATATTCTGATCCGCTGCGCGATCGGGCAGGGCGCCGACGTGCGTTTCGGCCATACCGTGCTGGCCATGCAGACCGGCGATGCACCGGCGCTCGAGGTCAGCGATGAAGCTGGCCATGCCTATCGCGTATCCGCGCGCTTCGTGCTCGACGCAAGCGGTTTCGGGCGTGTCCTGCCGCGTCTTCTGAATCTCGAAGCGCCGACGCGTATGCCGACGCGCGCTGCGATCTTCACGCACGCACGCGATCTGAATCCGCCCGGCACATACGACCGCAACAAGATTGTCGTCGCCGTGCATCCCGAGCATCGCAATGTGTGGTACTGGATGATTCCGCTCGCGGGCGCACGTGTCTCGGTTGGCTGTGTAGCCGAGGCGAGTTTTCTCGATGTGCCGGAAGCGGAGCGCGACGCGCGGTTGCGCGCGCTCGTGCGCGCGGAACCGACGCTCGCCGCGTTGATCGGCGATGCGCCGTTCCTGATGCCGGTGCGCCGCATCGGCGGCTATGCGGCGAATGTCGAACGCCTGCACGGTCCTGGCTATGCGCTGCTCGGCAACGCGGGCGAGTTCCTCGACCCGGTGTTCTCATCGGGCGTGACGATCGCGATGCGCTCGGCGCATCTCGCGGTTCATACGCTCGTGCGGCAACTGAACGGCGCAACGGTCGACTGGCACGATGCTTACGACCGGCCGTTGCGCAAAGGCATCGATACGTTCCGTGCATTCGTCGAACGCTGGTATACGGGCGAACTGCAGGACATCGTCTTTTATGAAGACCAGACGCCGTCGATCCGCCGCATGATCAGCGCCGTGCTGGCCGGATATGCGTGGGACGAATCGAACCCGTACGTCGCCGACCCGGTGCGGCGTCTCTATACCTTGCATCAGACGGTGCTCGCGATGGCGAGCTAGCGCCACCGCGCTGCGGCGCGACGCTTACGCGGCGATCTTCGTTTTCCTCACTGGATGCTCGCGTGGGGTGCCGCGCCGATGCACGCGTTGCCCCGCCGCATAGGTCTCGGCCACCGCGCGATCGTCGCCGAGCAGCGCGAACGCGAACAGCAGTTCTTCCAGCGTGTTGCTGCGCGACGTGCGGCGCGCGAGCAGCGGCGTCGCTTGCGGGTCGAGCACGACGAAGTCCGCTTCGGTGCGCGGCTTGAGCGTGCCGACCTGGCCGGCGAGATCGAGCGCTTCTGCGGCGCCGGCGGTCGCGAGCCAGAACATGCGCGTGGCGCTCAGGTAGTAGCCCGACAGGGCGGCAACCTTGTGCGCTTCGTTCATCGTTTGCAGCATCGAAAACGAGGTGCCGCCGCCGACGTCGGTCGCAAGCGTAAGCGGCATGCCGGTGGCGTCGGCCTGCGCGAAATCGAACAGGCCGCTGCCGAGGAACAGGTTCGAAGTCGGGCAGTGCGCCGCGATCGCGCCGGTTTCGGCCATCCGTTTGCGGTCCGCTTCGTCGAGGTGGATGCAGTGGCCGTATACCGCGCGACGACGCAGCAGCCCGTAGTGGTCGTAGACGTCGAGATAACTGCGATGCCCGGGAAACAGCTCGGCGACCCACTTCACTTCGTCGGTGTTCTCCGCGACGTGGCTTTGAATGAACACGTCCGGATGCCGGCGCGCGAGTTCGCCGCACGCGCGCATCTGTTCGTCGGTCGAGGTCGGCGCGAAACGCGGCGTGAGCGCGTACATCTGGCGCCCCTTGTTATGCCAGCGGCCGATCAGTTCCGCGCTGTCGTCGTAGCCCGTTTGCGCGGTGTCGCGCAAAAACTCGGGGCAGTGGCGGTCCATCAGCACCTTGCCGGCCGCCATCCGCAGATTGCGCGCATGGCTTTCCTCAAAGAGCGCGTCGGCCGACTCCTTGTGCACCGTGCAGTAGACGAGCGCGGTCGTGGTGCCGCACGCGAGCAGTTCGTCGACGAAAAAGCGCGCGGTATCGCGTGCGACCGCCGGGTCTTCGAAACCGCGCTCGGTCGGAAAGGTGTAGCTGTCGAGCCACGGCAGCAGCCCCGGCGCCGGCGACGCGATCATGTCCGTTTGCGGATAGTGAATGTGCGTGTCGATAAAGCCCGGCACGATCAGCTTGTCGCGCATCTCTTGCACGGGCGTGCCGGGCGCGAGTTGCGGCGCCGTCGCCGCATATGCGCCCGCCGCGACCACGTGGCCGTCTTCGACGATCAGCAGGCCGTCTTCATCGAAGACCGCTGCATTGGGCGAGTGCGCGGGATCGCCGTTGAACGTCAGCAGTTGTGCGCGAAAAGCCGATTGAGTCATGACAGGACTTGTCTCCGTCTGTATTGTGGGATCGATGCCATGCGGCGCGTTCAGTTCGCGGCCGCGTGCCAGTGCGCATCGAGTTGCGCGATCAGCGCGTCGCGCTCGCCCGGCGTGACGAACGATGCGTCGAAGCCGTTGCGGATGATCGTATAGACCTCGTCGTCGGTGAGCTTGAGTGCCTCGATCGTCGCGCGGTAGTTCTCGTTCACATAGCCGCCGAAGTAAGCGGGGTCGTCCGAATTCACGGTCACGGCGACGCCGTGATCGAGCAGATCCTTGAGCGTGTGCTTCGTCAGATCGTCGAAGACGCAGAGCTTGAGGTTCGACAGCGGGCACACCGTCAGCGCGACGCGCGCATCCGCAAGGCGCGCGACGAGCGCCGGGTCTTCGATGGAGCGCACGCCGTGATCGACGCGATCGACCTTCAACAGATCGAGCGCTTCGTAGATGTACGACGGCGGTCCTTCTTCGCCCGCATGCGCGACGAGCTTGAGTCCTTTGGCGCGAGCCTTCGCGAACACGCGCTCGAATTTCGACGGCGGATGGCCGCGCTCGGAAGAATCGAGTCCGACGCCGATGAGCCGGTGCGCGTACTGATCGAACAGCGGCAGCGCGGCGTCGAAGGTGGCGAGCGCCTCGTCTTCGGACAGGTGCCGCAGGAAGCACAGAATCAGCTTGCTCGACATGCCGCGGCGTTCGGCGTTTGCGAGCGCGCGTTCGATGCCGGCCACGACGGTCGCGATCGGCACGCCGCGTTCGGTGTGCGTCTGCGGGTCGAAAAAAATCTCGGCGTGCACGACATGATCGGCGAGCGCGCGCTCGACATAGGCCATCGTCATATCGTAGAAGTCTTCTTCTTCGAGCAGCACGCTCGCGCCGGCGTAGTAGATGTCGAGAAACGACTGCAGGTCGGTGAAGGCGTACGCGGCGCGCAACGCATCGATCGATTCGTAAGCGAGCTTCACGCCGTTGCGCTGCGCGAGCCGGAAAATCAGTTCGGGCTCGAGCGATCCTTCGATATGGATGTGCAATTCGGCTTTCGGTGCGCGCGCAACCTTTTCGGCGAGCGCTGTGCGTGGGGCGGTGGTTGTGGTCATGGGGCGGCCCTTCGTGGGTTTCTGGTTGGTTTGATGCCGTGCTTCGCTGCCGTGCTTTGTGCCGTGCCGGGTGCCGGGTGCCGGTCAGGCAGTCTGCGCGGACGCGGCGTGTGCGTTCGCTTCGACCGCGCGCAGCACCTGCGCCGCGGCCGAAATCGCGATGGTCTCCGGCGACTTGTCGTCGATGCCTTCCACGCCGAGCGGGCACTGCATGCGTGCAATGCGCGCCGGATCGAGTCCGCGCGCGGCGAGCCGGTGTTCGAACTGCTTGCGCTTCGAATGCGAGCCGATCATGCCGAAGAACGCGAAGTCGCCGCGCCGCAAAATGCGCTCGGCGAGCGCGAGATCGCGCTGATGGTCGTGCGTCATCACGATGAAGTACGTGTTCGGCGCGGCATGATCGACGGCTTCGTCGGGGGCGTCGTTCGCGTCGATCGTCACGTTGTCGGCCTGCAGCGTGCCGGGCGGCGGGAATTGCGCGTCGCGTTCGTCGACCCAGCGCACGTGGCACGGCAGCGTGCCGAGCACGCGCACGAGCGCGGCGCCGACGTGGCCGGCGCCGAACAGCACGACTGCGAAGTCGCGCGGGGCGATGGTTTCGGTCAGCAGCGCGCCGCTGTCGTCGAAGCCCGCGCCGTCCCACAGCAGGCAATCGGCACTTTCGACGCCAGGCTCCGGGTCCGACAGCATGACTGCATCGCGCGCGGGGCCGAACGACACGCTGCGCACCGTCGACTGGCCCGCCGCGATCCGTTTCGCAAGCGACGTGACCCAGCCGAGATCGCCGACGTCGAGCCGCTCGAACGCGAGCACGACCGCGCCGCCGCAGCATTGCCCGAGGCTCGGGCCGAGCGCGAAGCGTTCGAGGCGGCGTGTATGCGGCGTGCGCATGCCGTCGCGCAGCACCTGGCGCGCGGTCTCGATCGCCTTCCATTCGAGATGCCCGCCGCCGATCGTGTGTCTTGCCGCTTCGCGCGTGACGATCATCTTCGTGCCGGCTTCGCGCGGCGCCGAGCCTTCGGCGCGTGCGACCGTGACGAGCACGACGGCGTCGCCATGCGCGAGCAGGTGTTGCAGGTCGGTTAGCCACGCATGCATTCGGCTGTTCTCCATGCGAGGCCGCGGCGGTGTGGCCGCGGCCCGGTTGATCGGTGCGCTGCACGCTCGCGGCGCGTGGCGCATGATGCTTCGGGTGCCGCAATGTCCGTTGCGATGGACGTTGCAATCGGCGTTGCAATCGGCGTTCCGATCGGTGCGTTGCAAGCCGGGTCAAGACACCCGCGACGATGCGTGCCGCAACGACGCGATTACACGGTGCTGTCGGTCCCGGTTCGTGCGGTTGCGGCCGCTCGTGCAACGGGCGATTTCGTTACTGCCGGTTCGCTGTTTCGACTCTGGCGCGCCGGGTTCGTTGCGTCCACATGCATTGCATCGAGCGCATCGAGGATCGCTTCGGGCGTCGCGGGCGCGCGCAGCGGCGGGGCTTCGCTTGTCTCGCCGTGCGCGGCGCCGGCCGCCGCGGCGATCGCATCGCGAATCGCAAGCAGCACTGAAAACGATAGCAATAACGGTGGCTCGCCGACCGCCTTCGACCGGAATATCGTCGGCTCCGCGTTCTCGTTCCGGTAGAGTCGCACGTTGAATGCAGCGGGCGTATCGCTGACCGCCGGAATCTTGTACGTCGATGGCGCGTGTGTCATCAGGCGTCCGTCGCGATTCCACCAGAGCTCTTCGGTCGTGAGCCAGCCCATGCCCTGAATGAAGGCGCCTTCGATCTGGCCGATATCGATCGCGGGATTGATCGAGCGGCCCGCATCATGCAGCAGGTCCGCACGCAGCAGCTTCCATTCGCCGGTCAGCGTGTCGATTACCACCTCCGACACCGCCGCGCCGTACGCGAAGTAGTAGAACGGATGGCCGGTCAGCGTCTTTGCATCCCAGTGTACTTTCGGCGTCGCGTAGAAGCCGTCGGACCACAGCTGCACGCGTGCGAGGTACGCCGCGTTGACGAGTTGCGCGAACGGCATCGAGGCGCCGTTCGCGTCGACGTGGCCGCGCGCGAACCTCACGCTTTGCGCATCGCCGCCCAGCAGTTTCGCGGCGACTGCGGCGAGTCGTTCGCGTATCTTGCGTGCGGCATCTTCGGCGGCCTTGCCGTTGATATCGCTGCCGGTCGACGCGGCAGTCGCCGACGTATTCGCGACCTTCGACGTGTCGGTCGCGGTCACGCGCACCTGCGACAGCGGCAGGCCGAACTCGCTGGCCACCACCTGCGCGACTTTCGTGTTGAGCCCCTGGCCCATTTCGGTGCCGCCGTGATTGACGAGCACCGAGCCGTCCTTGTAGACATGCACGAGCGCGCCGGCCTGATTGAGGAACGGCACATTGAACGAAATGCCGAATTTGACCGGCGTCAGCGCGATGCCGCGCTTGAGCACGGGGCTGCGCGCATTCAGTTCGGCGAGCGCGGCGCGCCGCGCGCGATAGCCGCTCGAGGCGACGAGTTCGTCGACGAGCGGCTCCACGATATTGTCTTCGACGCGCTGTCCGTACGGCGTCACGTCGCGCTCGCCGATGCCGTAGAAATTCGCGCGGCGCACGTCGAGCGCATCGAGCCCGAGCCGGCGCGCGATATCGTCGAGCAGCACTTCCATCACGAGCGCGCCTTGCGGCCCGCCAAAGCCGCGAAACGCCGTGTTCGACTGCGTGTTGGTCCTGCAGGCCAACGCGACGATTTCGACGTCTGACAGGTAGTACGCGTTATCGAAATGGCACAGCGCGCGCGTCGCGACGGCGCCCGAGAGGTCCGCCGAAAAGCCCGCGCGCAGCGCGATGTCGACGCGCGCGCCGAGGATGCGGCCCTGATCGTCGAAACCGGCTTCGTATTCGTAGACCGCGTCGTGGCGCTTGCCGGTGATCATGAAGTCGTCGTCGCGGTCGGCGCGCAGCTTGACCGGGCGGCGCAGCCGATACGCGGCGAGCGCCGCGATGCACGCGAAAATCGCCGATTGCGATTCCTTGCCGCCGAAGCCGCCGCCCATGCGCCGGCATTCGCAGACCACGCTATGCGCGGGCCAGCCGAGCATATGCGCGACCACGAGCTGCATTTCGGTCGGATGCTGCGTCGAGCTGTAGATGTGCATGCCGTCCATCTCTTTCGGCAGCGCGTACGCGATCTGTCCTTCGAGATAGAACTGTTCCTGGCCGCCGACTTCGAATGTGCCTGTCAGCCGGTGCGGCGCGGTCGCGATCTTTTCGGCGGGCGCGCCGCGCTTCAGATGCAGCGGCGGCAGCACGAACTGCTTTTTCGCCTTCGCTTCAGCAGCCGTCAGGATCGCTTCGAGCGGTTCGTAGCGCACGACGTCGCTTTTCGCGAGCGCGGCCGCGCGGCGCGCGAGGTCGTGGCTCGTCGCGATCACGACGAAGACCGGCTGGCCGAGATACAGCACTTCGCCGTCGGCGAGGATCGGATCGTCGTGGACGACGGGGCCGCAGTTGTTTTCGCCGGGAATGTCGTCGGCGGTGAACACGGCGACGACGCCGGGCGCGTTCTTCACGGCGTCGAGATCGAGCGACACGATGCGCGCATGCGCATGGCGCGACAGGCCCAGTGCCGCGTGCAAGGTGCCGTCCAGTTCGGGAATGTCGTCGGTGTAAGTCGCTTCGCCGCTGACGTGAAGCGCGGCCGATTCATGCGGCAGCGCAACGCCGATCGCGGTTTCGCCGGTGGCGGTGGCGCGCGTGGCCTGGTCCATTTACAGAACCTCCTTCGTCGCCGCGTTTGCTTCGGGTTGCGCGCCGTATGCGAACGCACTGACGTCGACGAGCGGCAGCGGTGCATCGTCGCGCGTTTCCAGATGGAAGCGCCACAACGAATGGCGTGCGACCTTGAGTCGGTAGCCGCTCGATGCGCGCATATCGGTGAGCGGCTCGTAGTCGGCGGCAAGCGCATCCATCGCGCGGTGCGCGGCCGCTTCGTCCCACGCGGCGCCGGTCAGCGCGGCCTCGGCGTGCCGCGCGCGCTGCGGCGTCGCGGCCATGCCGCCGAACGCAATGCGCGCCTGCGCGACCACGCCATCCGCGATGTGCAGCGCGAAGGCGCCGCATACCGCGGAAATATCCTGGTCATAACGCTTCGACACCTTGTAGGTGCGAAAGCGCAGATCGGTCGCAGGGCGCGGTACGCGGATCGCCGCGACGAATTCGCCTGCTTCGAGCGCCGTTTTCTGGTAACCGGTATAGAACGCGTCGAGCGGTAATGTTCGAATGTTCGACGCGCGCTGCAAGACGACCTGCGCATCGAGTGCGAGCAGCGCGGGCATCGAATCGCCGATCGGCGACCCGTTCGCGACGTTGCCGCCAAGCGTGCCGGCATTGCGGATCGGCAACGACGCGAAGCGCGCCCACAGTTCCGCGAGCTCCGGATAATCGACGGCCAGCGCCGCATAAGCCGTTTCGAGCGACGCGGCGGCGCCGATCGTCAGCGTTTGCGCATCGCGTTCGATCGTCTTTAGCGCGGCGACGTTGCCGATGAACAGCAGATCGCCGAGATCGCGAAACTGTTTGGTCACCCATAAGCCGACGTCGGTGCTGCCCGCGACGATGCGCGCGTGCGGATGCCGCGCGCGCAGTTCGGCGAACGCAGCGACGCTCAGCGGTGCGTAGAACGTCGGCGTGCCGAATCCGGCGCCGCGCGCGTCGGGGCCCGAGTATTCGAAGGTCCCGTCGCGTTCGATCGACTCGAGCGCGCGCGTGAGCGCGGCGCGGTCGAGCGCGACGCGCGGATAGTCGAACATCTTTTGCGTCGCTTCGACGATCGGCCGGTAGCCGGTGCAGCGGCACAGGTTGCCCGAGAGCGCTGCGTTGATCGCCTCGCGCGTCGGCAAGCCTGCATCGGCCGGCTGGTTCTCGTAGAGCGCCCACATCGACATCACGAAGCCCGGCGTGCAGAACCCGCATTGCGAGCCGTGACAGTCGAGCAGGGCCTGCTGGACCGGGTGCAGCGCGCCGTCGGCGGCGCGCAGGTCTTCGACGGTGAAAAGCGCGCGGCCGTCGAGCGTCGGCAGCAACTGGATGCACGCGTTGACGGCCTTCAGCTCGAGCGCGCCATGCGCACCGCATTCGCCGATCACGACCGTGCATGCGCCGCAGTCTCCTTCGGCGCAGCCCTCTTTCGTGCCGGTGCAGCGTAGATCCTCACGCAGATGCTGGAGCACCGTGCGTGTCGGGGGCACGTCGCGCACCTCGTGCACGGCGCCCTGGCGGTAGAAGCGGATGGTGTGCTTTGTCATGGCAAATCGGAAAGACATTGCGGACCGGGCGCGCGTTACGCATGGGCCCGCATTGGCCGGGCTCGCGCACGTAGATCGCCATCCTTGTTGCGAAGATAGCACCACCTCGTCTCGAAAATATTCCTCGACGGTGATGAAGGCTATTCAAGTGCGGCCATGCGTGCCCGGTCATGGTTCCCGCAAGCGTGCGCCAGAACCGGCGGGAAACGCCGGAAGCCGCGCTGCGCAAGGCTGCACGGCCAGTATGCGAAAGGCCGGCGGCGCGCGGCGCAGGCGAGGCGCACGGCCAGGTGTTTACGCGAACACCGGCGTGTTCGCGCATCGGAAAGCGACGACTGCCCGGGCCGACGGCGCCGGGGGGCACTTTTTACCCGGCGCGCCGGTGGCGCCACAGACTGATGGCAAGCGCGAGGAACGCCAGCACGAACCCGATCAGCGACCAGCCGGGCAGTGAAATGCCGAGGATCGGCGGATACGGCGTTTCGCACAGGCCCGCGACCTTGAAGACGGACGGCAGCCAGCGCGCGGGCGGCAAGCCATCGACGATCGGCTGCAGCGCATCGAACCCGCAGCTGAAGCCCGGATGTGCCTGGATATAGACGTGCCGGGCGGCCGTCACGACACCGCCGGCGGCCGACAGCAGCGCGAGCACTTCGAGCAGACGCACGCCGCGCCAGCCGCGCAGGCGCGCGCCGAGGAATGCAAAGATCGCAATCAGCAGATAGAAATAGCGCTGGATGATGCACAGCGGGCACGGGTCCTGATGCTCGACGAACTGCAGATACAGTGCGCCGCCCACCAGCGCGACGCAGATCAGGGCAAGCAGGACCAACAGATTGCGCTCGCGGCGCAGCAGGGCGTTGTCGTTGTACATGGGTCGGTAGCGTTGCGTGGATCCCGGCAGGAAACCTGATGTGCAACCGGGACAGGTGCCGCGATTCTAGCGCGAACACCGTGACGCCTGCCGATCCGCGGGACGGCCATGCGCGGCCATGCGCGGCCATGCGCGGCCATGCGCGGGCCGCCGTCGGCGGGGCTCGCATCGCGGCGTCGTCGTGAGAGCGGGGCCGGCGACCGGCAAACGTCCGCCCCGCCCGCTTGTCCGGCGCGGGCGGCACGTCGCGCGACGGCCCGTCAGCGGATCGTCTTCAACACCGCCTCGACCCCGCGCCCAAGCGCGAGCAGCGCGTCGTCGGCGTACGGCGCGCCCGCGAGCATCAGCCCGACCGGCGCCGACCCGCGCGGATGGCACGGCAGCGACAACGCGCATGCGTCGAGAAAGTTGAATGCGCTCGGGTTGCGCAGAATGCGGCCGTTGATGCTGAAGAACGTCTCGTCGTCGCGCATCGCATCGGCGACGCGCGGCGGCACCATCGGCGTGGTCGGCGCGACGAGCGCGTCGAAGCGCTGCCACAGTGTCCGCGCCTCGGCGATCATCGCAGCGCGTTCGGCGAGCAGGTCGAGATAGTCGGCCGCGCTCGCGGCCTCGCCTTTCATGATCCTGAACAGCACGCGCGGGTCGTATTCGTCGCGGTGCCGCTCGAGCAGCGGCCGATGCCACGCATACGCCTCCATCGACGAAAAGCCGATGCGGTTGATCTCGGGCAGGCGGTCGAGCGCCGCGAAGCGCACTTCCGAGACGATCGCGCCGGCCGCTTCGAGGTGTTTGAGCGCGGCGTCGATTGCCGCTTCGACTTCGGCGTCGAGCCCCTCGTTGACGTAGTTCGTCAGCACGCCGAGCCGTACGCCCTCGAGCGGCCGGGCGGCCGGAACGACCGGTTCGAGCCCGGCGAGCATCCGGTCGACGAGCGCGCAGCATGCGACCGACACGCCGATCGGGCCGAACGAATCGAGCGTGGTGGAGAGCGGCACGCCGCCCTCGCGCGGTACGCGCGCGGCGGTCGGCTTGAAGCCGGTCAGCCCGCAGAACGATGCGGGCACACGGATCGAACCGCCGGTGTCGGTGCCGAGCGCGACGGCCGCCATGCCGTCCGCCACCGACGCCGCCGCGCCCGACGACGATCCGCCCGACACGCGTTCGTCGCCTTTCATGTCGCGCCGGTACGGCGACAGCGGATTGCCGAAGTGCGGGTTCAGGCCGACTGCCGAAAACGCGAACTCGCTCATGTTGGTGCGGCCGACCAGCACCGCGCCCGCGCGCTTGAGGCGCGCGACGCTGACCGCGTCGGCGCGCGCCGGCGGCGCATCGGCGAGCGCGCGGGAGCCGGCGCGCGTGCGCTGGCCTTCGATGTCGAACAGGTCCTTGATCGAGACCGGGATGCCCGCGAGCGGCGACAGCACGGTGCCGGCCGCGCGCAGCCGGTCGTGCGCATCGGCGGCGGCGCGCGCGCCTGCCGCATCGACGTCGACGAATACGGTCGCGCCCTGGCCTGCCGGGTCGGCGATACGTTCGAGCGCGGTTTCGATCAGGGCGCGGCTCGTCGTGCGGCCGGCGGCGAGATCGGCGGCGAGTTGGGCGAGCGGCGGGAAGGGCGTGAATTCAGTGGTCATGGCTGGAAGCGCGGAGAAGGAATCGCGATGGAGTGGCTGGAGTGGCTAAACGGCCCTTATTGTGACCTGTCCATTAAAACGACCGCTGGCCGATTGACGACCGCGCGCGGTTAATAATTTGTGCGATACCATCGCCACTCGAAGTTTACTTTCTGTAAGGGTTGCGGCTATGCATCATGGCATCGGCTTCATTCAGGATCTGGCGGTCGTGATGGCGTTGGCCGGCGTCGTCACCGTACTGTTCCATCGCCTGAAGCAGCCGGTGGTGCTCGGTTATATCGCAGCCGGCGTGATCATCGGGCCTTATACGCCGCCGTTTCAGCTGATTCACGATCAGCAGACCATTCAGACGCTCGGGGAACTCGGCGTCGTCTTCCTGATGTTTTCGCTCGGGCTCGAGTTCAGCCTGCGCAAGCTGTTTCGCGTCGGCGCGACGGCGATCGTCGCCGCGCTCTCCGAAATCGTGCTGATGCTGTGGATCGGCTACGAGATCGGCCGTGCATTCGGCTGGTCGTCGATGGACGCGCTTTTTCTCGGCGCGATCCTCGCGATCTCGTCGACCACGATCATCGTGAAGGCGCTCTCCGAACTCGGCCTCAAGCGCGAGCGCTTCGCGCAGCTCGTGTTCGGCATTCTGATCGTCGAGGACATCCTCGGCATCGCGATGCTCGTGCTGCTGTCGGGCATCGCGCAGACCGGCGAGCTGTCGGCGGGCGTCGCGCTCGTCACGCTCGGCAAGCTGCTGCTGTTCATGACGGTGTCGCTCGTGATCGGCATTCTCGTCGTACCGCGCGCGCTCAATTACGTGGCGCGCTCGAAGAGCGACGAGATGCTGCTGGTGTCGGTGCTCGGCTTCTGTTTCGCGTTCTGTCTGCTCGTCGTCAAGCTCGATTACAGCATCGCGCTCGGCGCGTTTCTGATCGGCGCGATCATGGCCGAGTCGCGCCATCTGCATCGCATCGAACATCTGATCGCACCATTGCGCGACGCATTTTCCGCGATCTTCTTCGTCACGATCGGCCTGATGCTGAATCCGGCCGTGCTGGTCGACTACGCATGGCCGATCGCGGTGATCACGGTCGCAGTGATCGTCGGCAAGATCGTGTCGTGCGGGCTCGGCACCTTTCTCGCGGGCAAGGACGGGCGCACGGCGATGCGCGTCGGCATGACGGTGTCGCAGATCGGCGAGTTCTCGTTCATCATCGCGTCGCTTGGGCTCACGCTCAAGGTGACGAGCGCGTTTCTGTATCCGATCGCAGTGGCCGTGTCGGCGCTGACGACGCTCTTCACGCCCTATCTGATCCGCGCCGCCGATCCGTTGTCGCGGCGCGTCGGCGAGGCGATGCCGAGGGCGGTCGCGAACATGTTCGGACTGTATGGTCAGTGGCTCGGCAGCCTCGGGCCGACGAACGGCGAACCCACTGTCTTCAGTCTGACGCGGCGGATCATCTTGCAGATCTCGGTCAATCTGGCGCTCGTCGTGGCGATCTTTCTCGGCGCTTCGTATGGCGCGCCGTTCGCGAGCAGACTGCTGGCGGGCTGGATGCCGGCCGAAGCGATCCAGCGCGTCGTGCTGTGGAGCGCGGCGCTCGTGATATCGATGCCGTTTCTCGTCGCGGTCTACCGGAAGACGAAGTCGCTCGCGTTATTGCTGGCCGAAGTCAGCGTGCAGCCGGCCAAGGCTGGCCTTCTGACGCGCGCGCTGCGCTATGCGATTTCGGATCTCGTGCCGGTGGTGTCGATGGTCGGGGTATTCCTGCTCGTTGCCGCGCTGTCGGGCACGATCCTGCCGCCCACGGGGTTGCTGATCGTCGTGCTCGTCTGCGCCGCGCTGCTCGTCACGGCGCTTTGGCGCTGGTTCGTGCGCATTCATGCATCGATGCAGATCGCGCTGCGCGAGACGCTCGATGAGCGGCCCGATCCATGACGTTGTGCTTACGTCGATGCGCGCATGCGGGGTCGCAGCGCCGTGACGCGATGTAACGCTGTGTGAACCTCAGTGTGAGCGGATGTGACGAATTGTGTGCCGGTTTGCCCGTCATCGAACCCTGGCGGATAATCGAACCATGTTCATTTCGTTCGCGCATCGAAGCGCGCCTGACACATCGTCATGAGCGAAAACACGCCAGATAACGCCGGACCGTCCGGCACGCCATCCGCTGCCACTGCTGAATCCACGTCGGCTGCAGCGAAGCCCGGTGGGCAGCCGGGCCCGCAAGCCGGTTCGAAGCCCGAAGCAACTCCGGCAGCATCGACCCCGCCGGCGGCCAAGGAAGCCGCAGCTACCGATTCCCCCGAAAGCGCATCGAATATCACGCCCGACGGCGCGGCTCCGCCTGCGTCCGGGTCTGCGCCTACGGGCGCGGCGCCACGGGCGGGCGCGGATGTGCATCGCGAGAACGCGCAGCAAACGGCGGAAATGTATCAGGGCCGCGCGGCCGCCAATACGTCGAGCGCGTCGAGCGCGTCGAGCGTCGAGCGTCCGGCGCCGATGCGGGGACAACGGTCGGCCGTTGCAGCCGAACCGGCGAAGCCCGCGGCGAGTCGTCCCGCAGTGAGTCCTCAGGTAGGCTCGCCGGTGAGCGCGCCGGCAAGTCCCGACACCAGCGCACAACTGGCCCCGCATCCCTCGGCACGCGACGCCGCCGCGGCCGCTGCCGCCGCCGATGCCGCGAGTGTGCAGGCTGCGGCGGCCGCATCGAGTGCCCAGATCGCCGTCGAGGCGGCAGCCGCAAGCAGCGTCGCGCGCGAAGACGGCGCGCCCGGTGCGCCGCCGCCCGGCTTCGGCGCGGCGCCTGATTTCGGCGCCTATCATCCGCCGCCGCCGGGGGCGATTCCGCCGAACCAGCCCGCGTATCTGAAGCGCAGCGATTCCGCGTGGTCGGTATTCGGCCGCGTGCTCGCTGCGCGCGCGCGGCAGATTTTCGATCGCGCGGGGCAGCGCATTACACAGCGCACGCTGCGTATCGGCGTGTCGGCGCGGCTTTTCCACCCGGAACCGGGCGCGCGAGGGCTGCGCGGCAAGACGCTCCAGTATCTCGAGGAATCGATCGCGCATTGGGTGATGTCGCGCGACGTGCTCGTCTTCATGATTCCGACCGTCGGCCATCAGGGCATGCTGCACCCGAGCAATATCCGTCTGCGCGACTACGCGAAGAATCTCGACGGCCTGCTGCTGCAAGGCGGCGCGGACGTGTCGCCGCAATCGTACGCAGAAGCCGGGATGCGCCCCGAGTGGCCCGGCGACCGCGTGCGCGACATGTACGAGCTCGAGCTGCTGCACGAGTTCGTCGAATCGGGCAAGCCCGTGCTCGGCGTGTGCCGCGGTTGCCAGCTCATCAACGTCGCGTTCGGCGGCACGCTGTACCAGGATATCGCAACCGACGTGCCGACAGCCGGCGTGCACGTGAACGAACAATACGACCAGCACCGGCACGCCGTGCATTTCCCCGACGGCTCGACGCTCGCGAATATGTTTCCCGGCCGGCGCGAAGCGATCGTCAACTCGATTCACCACCAGGCGGTCAACGTGCTGGGACGCGACCTCAATATCGAGGCGGTATCGGCCGAAGACGGCATCATCGAGGCGGTGCGCTACCGGCGCGCGCCATTCGTGGTCGGCGTGCAATGGCATCCGGAGTTTCACCGCGCGGGCGGCGCCGAGCTGCTCGATTGCACGCCGCTGCTCGATACGTTTCTGCGCGTCGCGCGGGAAACGCGCTTCTGATTGTTTTCGATACGCGCGGCCGCTGAGCGGTCGCGCGGGCGTGCCGACAGGGGTCCCGACGGTGTTCCAGTTACGCGTCGGCGGTCGAGCCGCGGCGGCAGTCCGGTTGCGTCGCGGCTGCATCCCTAACGCATTGTTTTATCTCAATTTAAAGTCCCGACTCGCCTGGTCGTTTCGCTGCCAATCCGCGCGATAATCCGCAACTGTTTCTGGAATCGCATGGAGCATGCAGTGAAGAAGTACCCCTTATCAATTCGGCGCATCGTGCTGTTCGCAGCCGGCAGCATGGTGCTGCAATGCGATTGGGCGTGCGCCTCAGCCGCCGCGCAGGCAGAGCCGGCGAGCTCGGGCGCAATCGACGTGCAGAGCGCATTGTTGCCGCTCACGGCGCGAGGCGCGTCACCGGCGGCGTCACTGGCCGCGCAGGCCGCGGTCAATGGCAGTGCGAACTCCGTTTACGCCAGCGGTCCCGTCACGCAGGGCGACGTCGCCGAATTGACGCGGCTCATACAAGGCGCGTCGTTGAACGAGTTGCGCACGACGTACAACGGCGGATACGGCGCATCGCTATTTTTCTATGCACCCGAGCTGACCTACTACGTCGCATTGTTTCAGGACAAGCATTTCTGGCGCGTGATCAAGCTGCAGGACGACGCGCGTGCCGAGGAAATCTACGGCAGCTTCGCTCGCGAGACGCAGCAACTCGCCGACGTCGAAATCCGTCGCGCAAAGCTGCAGGCACAAAAGTCGTATATCGAACGGATGATCGGCCTGTCCGAAGATCGCGCGAAACGGCTGCAGGCGGACCTCAATATTGCGCGGGACCAGCAGGCGAAGGTCTTCGAATATCAGCGCCAGGCGCAGGGCGATGCGCTCGCGCTGCGCGACGAGAAGGACAAGGCGCGAGCGCAACTGCGTCAACTGCAGCAGCAGATTCAACAACTGCAGCAGCAAACCGAGGCGGGGTTGCCTGCGGCGCGGGAGTGAGCGTCTGATCGAAGCGTGGGAATGCAAACAGCCCGGTGCGTGTCGCGTACCGGGCTGTTTGCTATGGGGCTAACGAGAACGCGCGTACAGGTTGGTTACTGCGTGCGCCCGAGAGTGGAAAAGCGGGAAGCCTCGAATGAAGCTCACTGGGAGAACAGCTCCGGGACTTCGGTAACGCGCCGCTGCGACAGTCGGCCCATCCACGATGTGTCGTTTGTGTCCACATTGCTGCGCGGCATCGCTTGCGTACGCTGCTGTACTGCGATGTTCGCGGTGGTCGTGCCGTCTGGACCGTCGCTGCTGTAGGTGCGGGCGGACGCTGTCACCGATTCGTAGTCGCCATCCACAGTTACGGACGGCGCAAACGGCGAATAGTTGCCGGCGGCCGATGGCTTTGCGCTCGCCGATGCCGCGCGGCTCACGGTCGTTTCAGCCGACGCTGCGGCGTGGCGAGCGGTCCAGGTCGAGACTGTCTCCGTTGCGCTCGTCGCCGCCGCGGTACTGCTGCGACGCGCTGCAACGGGTGCGGCTTCGCGCGACGCCGCTTCGGGCGACGTGATGGCGACTGGTGCGATTGACGTCGTGGTCGCCGTCGCCGTGACTGCTTTGACGGCGACATTCTGCGTTATCGGGCGCTCGCCGCTTGCGACGGTCGCTGTGCCCAATGCCGGCCTGGCCGCCTGCGCGAGCCCGGACGAAGGCAGCTGCGATGCGACCACGACTTGCGGCGACGCGGCCGGCTGCGGATTCGTGACAGTTGCGGCCTGGACCACGCGCGTCTCGACGTTCGCGGAGCCGTTGAGATCAGTTGAAGGGTTGCCTGCCGATGCCGCGTGTCCAGCTTGATCGACGCTCGCGATCGCAACCGTCTTCGACGGTTCGGCATGCTGCGCCGCGCGCGACGATGCCGCTCCAATTGCTGCGGGCGCTGCGCTGTTTACATACTCGCGATGCGGATGATCGAGCACGATCCACGCAAGCATGGCCGCGCCGCCGATTGCTACCGCGCTGCCTGCTTTCAGATTCGATGTGCGGCGCGGCGTGTAGGGGAGAGGACGGGCGCCGGGTTTTACGCCCGCCGTCGCGGCAGGCGAACCCGCAACGCCGGCGGCGTGCGACGACGCATGCACGGTCGGCGCCTTGTCGCGCTGCGACAAGGCGCCGACCGCTGTCGCAAGCGCTGCGTCGCCCGCGTCGCTTGCGTCGTTCTGCGCGCTCAGCGGCTCCCATCGGCACATCGACCGGATCGCCTGCGACGACAGGCAGAACGTGCGCAACATCGCCGCATAAAGCGCCTTCAGTTCGACACGCAAGCTGACGTTAGGCGGCAGCAGCGCCCATTCGCGTCCGAGGGTTCGAGAAAGCGGGCCTAGCGGACGCAGTGGCGGCAGTGCCACTGCGCCTTCGACCAGCGTGAAAGGGATATTCGTCGACATTGCTCGGCAAGCCTCCATCTGAGAAGAGATGCGTGGCCGTGCCGGGGAAGGACAAGCGCTGGCTGGACACGCGTGTCGGCTTTCCTGGGATCGACTGTGTCTCAAAAAAACCGACGAGTGGCGTGATGATGCCGTGGCAGCTTCGCGTGCTCGATCAGACGAGTCCTAAAACAGGTGGGGATCAGAACCGCAGCGCGGGGCTATCGATTGCGCGACTTTGCGGGAGGTCGCCGAGTCGATACAGATACCGCAGCATCGTGATGTCGGCTCCGCCCACGCGATCGGGCTCGGCGCCGGACAGCCGCCAGCCGCGCCGTTCGTAGAAGCGGATCGCCGCGGCGTTACCCTCGAGCACGTAGAGGCACAACTGCGTCTCGCCGTGCTCGCGCGCCCAGTCCTCGACCGCATGCATGAGCAGGCTGCCGGCGCCGGTGCGTTGATGCGCGGGCAGCGCATGGAGATTGTCGAGCAGTGCGCCCCACGTCGAACCCGGCTGGCGTTCGACGCAGGCGAAAGCGATCGGCTGGGCGCGGCGTTCCGCGATCAGCATGAGGCGCCGCTCCGCGCCGGGCGCCGCAATCCGCGCGTGCCAATAGGTCGCGCGTTCGCGAACGACTTCGCTGTCGAGGAACGCTTCGGGCACTAAGCCGCGGTGAGACGCCTGCCAGCTGGCTGCGTGAATCGAAGCGATCAGATCGGCGTCGGCTGCACTCGCCGCGCGCAACGAAAGTGAAGAGGTGGAATACATCGAAGCGGATCGGGCGGAAGTTTGCAATAAATACGACTACGAGGGTCGTGCGAGCGCGGGCGTGCGTAGAACGATTCTATGGGCCGCGCTGCGTCGCCGCCAGCTTCGCGTACGTCCGATGTGAGCGCCCGGTTTGCGTACTATTGCGCGGGCAGGCATTGACCGATTGCTGCTTCGTCTCGCCGCGTGCCGCGTGTCATATGTCGCGTGCCGCGTGCCGCGTGCCGCTGGTTGCATGTTGCATGTGCGCGCCGGGCGCAGATACCGCACACCGGCGCTGCCGGGAGTCGCTACGCGTCGTCGCGCAGCGCGAGCGCAACTGCTGCGACGACTTCGTCCCATGCGCCGGGGCGCGGTTGCCGCACGAGCTGCGCGCCCGGATACCACGGGCTGCGCGTATCGCCCGTGAACCAGCGCCAGTCCGCCGAGAACGGCAGCATCAACCACAGCGGCTTGCGCAGTGCACCCGTCAGATGCGCGATCGCCGTATCGACCGAGACCACGGCGTCGAGCCGCTCGACGACCGCGGCGGTGTCGGCAAAATCGCCGATGCGCTCGCCGAAACAGTGAATCGACTTCGCGCGCGGGTGTGCGGCGAGCGCCGCGCGTTCCGCTTCGGCGAGTTCGGGCTGAAGCACGATCCAGTCGATGCCGTCGAGCGCGAATAACGGCTCGAGCGCCGCCAGCGGCATCGCGCGGTTTTCCTGCTTCTGGATGCGCCCCGACCACGCGAGACCGATCTTGCGCTTCGCGTGTCCGCCGAGCGAACCGCGCCATTTGCGCCGGTATGCCGGCGCCGCGGCAAGGTAGGGCGTGCGCGCGGGAATCGTGTCGAAGGTCGTGCCGAGCGCGAGCGGCAGGCTTAGCAGCGGAATCTGCAGATCGGCGCGCGGCCGCGGCGTGCCTTGGGCGATCAGCTGGACACCCCATTGCTGCGCGGCGGCCGCAATCAAAGGCACGAGCTGCGGCTGCACTTCGAGTATGACGCGCGCTGCGCGCGCGGCGGCAAGCGGGACGAAGCGCACGAACTGCAGCGTGTCGCCGAAACCCTGTTCCGCGTGGACCAAAAGCGTGCGCGTATCGGCGGGCTCGCCGCGCCAGCGCGGCAGCATCGGGCCGCCCGACGTAGACGATTCGAGCCGCCATTCGTACTCGGGCAAGCCGCGCTCGAAATTGCCGAGCGTCAGATGCGTGACCGCGCGATGCAGATGCGCAAGGCCGAGATCGGGGCGCAGCCGCAGCGCTTCGTCGAAGGCGCGCAGTGCCGCCGCGTACGCACCGAGCGCCTGATGCGCGGTGCCGAGTCCGAGCCACGCGAGCGCGAATTTCGGGTCGAAGCCGATCGCGCGTTCGAAGCGCGGCAACGCATCGGCGTGGCGTCCCGATGCGGCGAGCGCGTTGCCGAGGCCGAATAGCGCCGGCGGCAGATGCGGCTGCAGCGCGAGCACGGCTTCGAACGCGGCGGCCGCCTCGTCGAAGCGGCCCGTCGCATGCAGCGTGTTGCCGAGATTGAAGTGCGCGGCAACAAAGCGCGGTTCGACGGCGAGCGCTGCGCGGAACTGCGCGATCGCCTGTTCGGTTTCGTCGAGCGCGTTGAACGCCATGCCGAGATTGTTGTGCGCGCCTGCATGGCCGGGCCGCAATTCGAGTGCGCGGCGAAACGAGTCGATCGCTTCCTCGTGCTGGCCCAGCGCATGCAACGCGTTGCCGAGGTTGTTGTGCGACGACGGGTCGTTCGGCTGCAGGCCGAGCGAGCGGCGAAACGCGTCGGCTGCGTCTTCGTGACGGCCGGCCGCCGCATATGCATTGCCGAGGTTGTAGTGCGCCATTGGAAACGACGGCGCGAGCGTCAATGCATTGCGAAAGCGCTCGATCGCGTCGTCGAGCTGCCCGAGCGCCTTCAGCGCGTTGCCGAGATTCAGTTGCAGCGCGGCATCCTGCGGGCGCAGGTCGGCGGCGCGCTTGACGAGCGCGGCGGCTTCGGCGTGTTGTCCTTGCTGGTGGCGCAGCACGCCGAGCAGATGCAGTGCGTCGACGTGAACGGGATCGACTTCGAGCGTCGCGCGGTAACCTTGTTCGGCGTCGTCGAGGCGGCCGTCACGATGCGCCGCGAACGCGCGGTCGAAAACTGGATGCATGACGGGTAAAGCGGTTTGTGCAGGCAAATGGCGCATTTTCCCACACTCGGAAAGCGCCACCGCAATTGACCGAAGATACTGTTGCATGTAACATATGAATGTGTGTTCATATGTTGTTGCGTTTGTCATTGCATTTGTGATTGCGTCGTTAGTACTTTTCCGCTGTTTTTTCTTTTTCCCCTGACATTTCGCTGAGTTTGCGAGCCATGCCTGCCGCGTCCGCTGTGCCGAGCATTCCAGCCGATTCGCCGCTTTCTTCCGATGAGCGCGTGGTGCCGGTTGCCGACCTGTTCCGTCTGCTCGGCGATCCGACGCGGCTTCGCATCGTGCTCGCGTGCGCAAACGAGCCGCGCCCGGTCGGGGTGATCGCTGAATCGCTGGGGCTATCGCAGTCGCTCGTCAGCCATCATCTGCGGCTGTTGCGCGCGGCGCGCGTCGTGCGTGCCGAACGGATGGGCAAACAGGTGTTCTACGTTGCCGCGGACCGCCATATCAGCGGTATGCTCGCCGACATGCTCGAGCACGTGGCGGAACCGATCTCCGATCTTTCACGGGACGAGCAATGAAATACGCCCCCAGTTCCCGGCAGCCCGATGCGGCGCTGAACCGTCCCGAAGACTCCGCGCGCGGCGCGCATCGCCGCGACGGGACATGCGATCACACGTCGCATGAGCATGCCGCGAGCGGCGACGCCGCCCAAGGGCACGCCCATTCGCATGACGGCCATTCGCACGACCACCCGGTCCATAGCGATTCCCGCACCGATGGCCACGCATCGCACGGCTCGCACAGCCACGGCGGCGGCTCCCATAGCCACGGTCACGGCTCCCATAGCCACGGCCACCATCACCACGCCCCGGTCGAAGGCCACGGCCGCGCGTTCGCGCTCGCGGTCGCGCTGAACGTGACCATCGTCGTCGTGCAGGCGATCTACGGCGTGCTTGCGCATTCGACGGCGCTGCTCGCCGACGCCGGCCACAATCTTTCGGACGTGCTCGGCCTGCTGCTCGCCTGGGGCGCGATCCAGCTTGCGAAACGCCGCCCGTCCGCGCGCTATACGTTCGGCCTCGGCAGCTCGTCGATCCTCGCGTCGCTCGCGAACGCGGGCCTGCTGCTGTTCGCGTGCGGCGTGATCGTCGCGGAGGCGATCGAGCGCCTGTTCAATCCGGCGCCCGTCGCAGGATTCGATGTGTTCGTCGTCGCGACCGTCGGGATGATCGTCAATGGTTTTTCCGCATGGCTCTTCATGCGCGGCCAGAAGGAAGACCTGAACATCCGCGGCGCCTTCATGCACATGGTTGCGGATGCGGCGGTGTCGGCGGCCGTCGCCATTAGCGGTCTCATCATTCTCGGAACCGGCTGGAGGTGGCTCGACCCGGTGATGAGCATCGTCGTCGTCCTCGTGATCGTGTATGGCACGTGGGGGTTGCTGCGCGATTCGTTGTCGCTTGCGATGAACGCGGTGCCGCCCGGCGTCGATCTGCAGCGCATTCGCGACTATCTGGCCGCCCAGCCCGGTGTGACCGATGTGCACGACCTGCACGTATGGGCGCTTTCGACCACCGGCAATGCGCTATCCGCGCATCTCGTGATGCCGGCCGGACATCCGGGCGACCGGGCCGTCGACGGCATCGTCGCGGTGCTGCGCGACGACTTTCAGATGCATCACGCGACGCTGCAGGTCGACATGGGCACGACCGAACACCGTTGTACGCTCGATCATCCGCCGGGCGCAAAGGCTTGACGCACGGTCGCATGGCGCTTGCGCACATGTGCATTGCAGCATGCGCCACCCGACATCGGCTTCGCCTCGACGCGTGCCTCGCGTCCCGATCAACCGTCGGCGCACTGCGCGCTAGCGACGCGTCGCGCGTGAAGACGGCGGCGTACACTAGGCGGCATGCTGATTTCCGGAGGTCTGCATGGCCGCTGCCTGGTTCGACATGCCACCGGTGCTGATCGTCGGCGCGGGTCCCACGGGCCTCGCTGCGGCGATGAGCCTTGCCCGCGCGCGCATTCCGGTACGTTTGATCGACAAGGCCGCGCGTCCCGATCCGCATTCGCGCGCGATCGGCATTCAGGCGCGCACGCTCGAACTGCTCGAACAGCATCGGCTGATCGAGCCGTTTCTCGACCTCGGTCATCGCGCGCGAGCGGCGAATCTGTATTCGAACGGGCAACGGCTTGCACGGCTCGATTTCGATCCGCTGCAAACGCGTTATCCGTACATGCTGTTTCTCGATCAGTCCGTGACCGAGCGTCTCCTGACCGCGCATCTCGCAACGCTGGGCGTCGAGATCGAACGCGGCGTCGAACTTGCGATGTTCTCGCAGGGCGCGGCCGGCATCAATGCGACGCTGCAACGCTCGAACGGCCACACGGAGACGCTGCATCCGTCATACATGATCGCTGCCGACGGCGCGCACAGCGGCATCCGCCACCGGCTCGCGATGAACTTCGCGGGCAGGACGTTCGAGCAGACCTTCCTGCTTGCCGACCTGATGGCCGATACCGACTGGCCCGACGACGAGTTCCATATCTTCGCGTCGGGCGACGGGCTGGCCGCGCTTTTTCCGATGGGAAAGGGCCGCTACCGGTTGATTGCCGATCATCCCGCGCTCGACGGCGCGGCCGCCGCGGACACCGCGCATGCATCGACCGACGCGCATGCGTCGTCAACTCAGGCAGGGTCAACTCAGGCAGCGTCCCTTGAAGCAGCCGCCGCGCACGGCGCCGCGTCGCATGCGTCCGAGCACGGCGCGGCACCGACGGAATCGCACACGCCACCGCAGTCCGGCGATCCGCACCATCCGCATGCGCGGCTCGATTCATCCGGTTCGCCGGCAGGACGGTACGCGCAACACGCCGCGCCCGCGCCGACACTCGATGCATGCCGGACGCTCGCGGCGACGCGCCTTCATCACCCGCTTGCGCTAACCGATCTCAGGTGGTCCGGCTACTTCCATGTGAATAGCCGCATGGTCGAGCAGCTTCGCGTCGGCCGCGTGTTTCTGGCCGGCGACTCGGCGCACGTGCATAGCCCGGCGGGCGCGCAGGGCATGAATACCGGCATGCAGGAAGCGTTCAACCTGGGCTGGAAGATTGCGCGCGTACTGAGCGGCGGCGCGCCGGAGCGCCTGCTCGATACGTATCACCTCGAGCGTCATCCGATCGAGCGCGAAGTGCTTCGGCAATCGAGCTTCATGACGCATATGGCCGAGGCCGATCGTGGGCCGCTGAAGCTGCTGCGCGACCGCGTGATGCCGGTGCTCGCGTCGCTCGGCCCATTGCGCGACGCGGCGCGCTTGCAGATCAGCGAGCTTGCGATCCAGTACCGGCGCAGTCCGTTGACGCTCGAACGTGTGCTCGACGGCGGACCGCGTGCCGGCGAGCGCGCGCCCGATGCGCTCGTGCATGTCGTCGATGGGCCGCTTGGTCGGGCGCCGGGCACTGGTTGCGTATTCGACCTGCACGATCCGGCGTTTTTCTCGCTGTTCGTGCTGGTCGCGCCCGAGACTGCCGCCGGGGTGCCGCACGACACGCCGGAACCGGCGCTGCGCCGCAAGCCGGTGCGCGCGGCGGACATCGACCGTTTTGTCGCCGACGTCGACGCGTTGCTGCCGGGCGCCGTGCGTACCTGGCGCGTGACCGATGCGCTCGGCGAGGGCGGGCCGGCGCTTGCGGAATCGTATGGCCGCACGCGCCCGTGTTTCTACCTCGTGCGGCCCGATGGCTATGTCTGTGCGCGCGGCCGCGTGTCGTCCGACCTGCACGGTTTGCTGCGGCATTGCGAGGCCTGGTTTGCGAAGGGTGTCGAGCCGGAGCCGCCCACGCCGCTCACCTGAGCCGCGCGCGCCGAACAAAAACAAAGGCCGCCCGATGCACAGGGCGGCCTTCTCGAGGCGAGGCGGGGCGCTTGCGATGAAGCGAGCGCCTGAATGCGCTTACACGCTTACACGGCGGCCGGCGCGGCCGGCATCAGCTTCTCGCGAAAACGCGTCACCGCTTCGCGCGTGAACGCGGTCATGTCCTGCGCGCGCCCTTCGTCGATCGCGATAAACAACTGACGCCGCATGCGCGGTTCCCAGAAACGGCGAATATGATCGGCGACGCCGGCCATTGCTTCTTCGTGATCCGGCATCGACTCGAAGAAGTCGCCGATGCGGTTGGCCATGTCGATCAGGTTATTCTCGTCCATCGCTCACCTCATTTACCGGAAGTCGCGGCCAGCTCGCGCTTTCTCAGCAGATCGAGCTGCTCGCTGTTGAAGCGCGAGTAGTCCTTCTGCCATTGCGACGGCTGCTCGACCGGCATCACCTGCACCGCGGTCACCTTGTACTCCGGACAGTTGGTCGCCCAGTCCGAGCTGTCGGTCGTGATCACGTTCGCGCCCGATTCGGGGAAGTGGAACGTCGTGTAGACGACGCCCGGCTGCATCCGCTCGGTCACCTTCGCGCGCAGCACGGTCTGGCCCGAGCGCGATTCGATGCCGACCCAGTCGTCCATCTTGATGCCGCGTTCTTCTGCGTCGTGCGGATGGATCTCGAGGCGGTCCTCTTCGTGCCAGCGCGAGTTCTCGGTACGGCGCGTCTGCGCGCCGACGTTGTACTGCGACAGGATGCGGCCCGTGGTCAGGATCAGCGGATACTTCTGCGTGACCTTTTCTGGCGACGCGACGAACTTCGTGATGACGAACTTGCCCTTGCCCCGCACGAACTCGCCGATGTGCATGGTCGGCGTGCCGTTCGGCGCTTCTTCGTTGCACGGCCACTGGATGCTGCCCAACTGGTCGATCTTCGCGAACGATACGCCATGGAACGTCGGCGTGAGGCGCGCGATTTCGTCCATGATTTCGGACGGATGCGTGTAGTCCATCTCGTAGCCGAGCGCGCGGGCCAGCAGGATCGTCACTTCCCAGTCCGAATAGCCGGCGATCGGCGGCATTACCTTGCGCACGCGCGAGATGCGGCGTTCCGCGTTCGTGAACGTGCCGTCCTTTTCGAGGAAGGTCGAGCCCGGCAGCAAGACGTGCGCAAACTTCGCGGTTTCGTTCAGGAAGATGTCCTGCACGACGATGCATTCCATCGACTCCAGTGCCGCGCCGACGTGTTGCGTGTTCGGATCGGACTGGACGATGTCCTCGCCCTGGCAATACAGACCCTTGAACGTGCCGTGCAGCGCCGCATCGAACATGTTCGGAATGCGCAGACCCGGTTCCGGCTGCAGCTCGACGTTCCACGCTTCCTCGAACAGCGCGCGCGTGATCGGGTCGCTGATATGGCGGTAGCCCGGCAGTTCGTGCGGGAACGAGCCCATGTCGCATGAACCCTGCACGTTGTTCTGGCCGCGCAGCGGATTCACGCCGACGCCTTCGCGGCCGACGTTGCCGGTCGCCATCGCAAGGTTCGCGATGCCGATCACCATCGTCGAGCCTTGCGCGTGCTCGGTGACGCCGAGACCGTAGTAGATCGCCGCGTTGCCGCCGGTTGCATAGAGGCGCGCCGCTTCGCGCACCTGGTCGGCGGGCACGCCGGTCACGCTCGCCGTCGCTTCCGGCGAATTCTCCGGCAGCGAGACGAAATCGCGCCACTGCTGGAATGCGCGCGTTTCGCAGCGCTCGGCAATGAACTGCTCCTGCAACAGCCCTTCGGTGACGATCACATGCGCGAGCGCGTTGACGATCGCGACGTTGGTGCCCGGACGCAGTTGCAGGTGATACGACGCCTTCACGTGCGGCGTATCGACGATGTCGATCTTGCGCGGGTCGACCACGATCAGCTTTGCGCCTTCGCGCACGCGGCGCTTCAGGCGCGAGCCGAACACCGGGTGGCCGTCGGTCGGATTCGCGCCGATCACGACGATCACGTCGGCCTTGCCGATCGATGCGAAGGTCTGCGTGCCGGCCGATTCGCCGAGCGTCGTCTTCAGGCCGTAGCCGGTCGGCGAGTGGCACACGCGCGCGCAGGTGTCGACGTTGTTGTTGCCGAACGCGGCGCGCACGAGCTTCTGCACGAGATAAGTTTCTTCGTTCGTGCAACGCGACGACGTAATGCCGCCAATCGAGTCGCGGCCGTACTTGTCCTGAATCTGGCGGAAGCGCGTCGCGGCATACGTGAGCGCTTCGTCCCAGCTCACTTCACGCCATGGATCGGTGATCTTTTCGCGGATCATCGGCTTCGTGATGCGATCCTTGTGCGTCGCATAGCCCCATGCGAAGCGGCCCTTTACGCAGGCATGGCCTTCGTTCGCTTCGCCGTTCTTGTACGGCACCATGCGCACGACCTGGTTGCCCTTCATCTCGGCCTTGAACGAACAGCCGACGCCGCAGTATGCGCAGGTCGTGATCGCCGAATGCTCGGCCTGGCCCAGCATGACGACAGTCTTTTCCTGCAGCGTCGCGGTCGGGCACGCGGCCACGCAGGCGCCGCACGACACGCATTCCGATTCCATGAACGGCTGGTTTTCGCTTGCCGCGACGCGCGATTCGAAACCGCGACCGGCGATCGTCAGCGCGAACGTGCCTTGCGTCTCTTCGCACGCGCGCACGCAGCGGTTACAGACGATGCACTTCGACGGGTCGTACGTGAAGTACGGGTTCGACTCGTCTTTCTTGTCCTTCAGGTGGTTGTCGCCATCGAAGCCATAGCGCACTTCGCGCAGACCCGTGACGCCCGCCATGTCCTGCAGTTCGCAGTCGCCGTTGGCGGGGCAGGTCAGGCAGTCGAGCGGGTGATCGGAGATGTAGAGCTCCATCACGTTGCGACGCAGCGACTGCAGGCGGTCCGTTTGCGTGTGCACCTTCATGCCGGCTTCGACCGGCGTCGTGCACGAGGCCGGATAGCCGCGCCGGCCTTCGATTTCGACGAGGCACAGGCGGCACGAGCCGAACGGCTCGAGCGAGTCGGTCGCGCACAGTTTCGGCACGTTGACGCCGGCTTCGATCGCCGCGCGCATCACCGACGTGCCGGCCGGCACCGTGACGGATTCGCCGTCGATCTCGAGTGTGACGTCGACATCGGCGTGGCGCAGCGGCGTGCCGAAGTCGGTATCGTCGAACGGCACACGGTTAGCGGCCGCGCGTTGCATCGCCTGCGATTTGCAGCTGCAATTGCCGGAGCCGCAGCCGCCGGCGGAGGGGTTGAGCACATCGGACATGTTGGGCTCCTGGGTCAGGCCGCCGCTTTCGGCGCGGTGGTGGCGAGACCGAAGTCTTCGGGGAAATGGTCGAGCGCGGAGACGACCGGGAAGGGCGTCATGCCGCCCATCGCGCACAGCGAACCGGACACCATCGTGTCGCAGAGGTCGCGCAGCAGTTGCACCTGCTTCGTCGACGTGTCGCCGTTGCGGATCCGCTGGATCACTTCGACGCCGCGCGTCGAGCCGATCCGGCATGGCGTGCACTTGCCGCACGATTCGAGCGCGCAGAAGTGCATCGCGTATTGCGCGAGGTCCGCGAGGTTCGCGGTGTCGTCGTGAATCACGAGACCGCCGTGACCGACCACGGCGCCGACCTTCGCGTATTCCTCGTAGTCGAGCGGGATATCCCACTGGCTTTCCGGCAGATACGTGCCGAGCGGGCCGCCCACCTGTACCGCGCGCGCCGGCCGGCCGCTTGCGGTGCCGCCGCCGTAGTCGAACATCAGTTCGCGCAGCGTGCAGCCGAAGGCGAGCTCGACGAGCCCGCCCTGCTTCACATTGCCGGCGATCTGGAACGGCAGCGTGCCGCGCGAGCGGCCCATGCCGAAGTTCTTGTAGAAGGCGGCGCCCTTCGCGAAGATGATCGGCACCGTCGCGAGCGTGATCACGTTGTTGATCACGGTCGGCTTGCCGAACAGGCCCGCGAGCGCCGGCAGCGGCGGCTTGGCGCGCACGATGCCGCGCTTGCCCTCGAGCGATTCGAGCAGCGCCGTTTCCTCGCCGCACACATACGCGCCCGCGCCCTTTGCGACGAACAGTTCGAAGCGATGCTGCGAGCCGAGCACGCTGTCGCCGAGCCAGCCGGCCGCGCGCGCTTTCGCGATCGCGGCTTCGAGCGTGGCGATCGAATGCGGGTACTCGCTGCGCACATAGATATGACCGACGGTCGCGCCGGTCACGATGCCGGCGATGATCATCCCTTCGATCAGCACGTACGGATCGCTTTCCATCACGAGGCGGTCGGAGAACGTGCCCGAGTCGCCCTCGTCCGCATTGCAGACGATGTATTTCTGATCGGCCTTCGCGCCGAGCACGGTGCGCCACTTGATGCCGGCCGGGAACGCAGCGCCGCCCCGGCCGCGCAGGCCCGATTCGATCAGTGCTTCGCACGCCTTGGCGCCGTCCATCGCGAGCGCGTTTTTGAGGCCTTCGATACCGCCGTGCGCGACGTAGTCGTCGGTCGACAGCGGATCGGTGATGCCGATGCGCGCGAACGTCAGGCGCTGCTGCTTCTTCAGATACGGAATCTCTTCGACGAGGCCGACGTGGCGCGCATGCGCCTTGCCTTCGACGAAGCCCGCATCGAACAGCGACGCGACGTCGCTTGCTTCGACGTTGCCGTAGCCGACGCGGCCCGCCGGTGTGTCGACTTCGACGAGCGGCTCGAGATAGAGCAGGCCGCGCGAGCCGTTGCGGATCAGTTCGACTGCAACGCCGCGCTGGGCGGCTTCGGCGGCGATCGCGGCGGCCAGCTTGTCGGCGCCGAGCGCGAGGGCGGAAGAATCGCGGGGAACGTAGATGCGCGTCATGCCGGTTGCTCCACTTGTTTCATCGCGGCGGCGAGCAGCATGTCGAACTTCTGCGGCGTGACCTTCGCGTGCAGTTCGCCGTTGATCATCATGGCCGGCGACAGCGCGCATTGACCGAGACAGTAGACCGATTCGAGCGCCACGTTGCTATCGTCGTGCGCGTGCTTCTGCGCGTCGTGCCTGTGCGCATCGAAATGGCAGCCCGTGCGGGTTTCGATGTGCTTCGCGAGCGCCTCGGTGCCCATGCTGCGGCACGCTTCCGCGCGGCACAACTGCACCGTGACGGGCGCCGCCGGCTGCTGGCGGAAATGGTGATAGTAGGTGATCACGCCGTGCACTTCCGCGCGCGACAGATTCATCGTGCGCGCGAGCGGCGCGACGGCGGCGGGCGGCACGAAGCCGACGTCGTCCTGAATGGCGTGCAGCACGGCAACGAGCGACATGCCCGGCCGCGCGTGACGCTGCACCAGTGCTTCCGGTGCGAGAGCGGTGGCTGGTTCCACTGTGGGGGCTCCTCCAAAGTCAGATATGCACTTGTCATTCATAAAGTGTGCATCTATGCTTTGTTTGTTCAGTATGGATAGAGCGAACGATAGGCGTGTGAACGGCCTTTCGCAATAGGAACTAACGCGGCATATATGATCCGAATTGAATGTGAGGCGCAGCTAATCGTGCGTGACCAGGAAGGCCGAAGCACCAGCCTGACTGATGTCGTGCCGCTTCTGGCGCTGGTGGCGGAGACGGGCAGCATTGCGCAGGCGGCGGCCCTTAAGGGTTTGTCCTACCGTCATGCGTGGGGTTTGCTGCGCAGCATCGAAACGCATCTCGGCGGTGCGCTGATCGAAAAGGAGCGCGGACGCGGCTCGGTGCTGTCGGAACTCGGCCATGCCGTGCTGCGCGGGCAGCGTCTGTGCGGCGAGCGGCTCGACGGCAATATGGAGGCGCTCGCGAGCGAAGTAGCGAGCGAATTGAACCGGTGGCTGACGCCGCCGCGCGACGATGTGCGGATCCATGCTTCGCACGGTTACGCGGTTGCGTCGCTCGTCACGGCGCTCGTGGCGGACGACGTATCGCTCGACATCAAGTATCGCGACAGTGCGGAAGCGATCGTCGCGCTCTCGCGCGGCGAGTGCGATCTGGCCGGCTTTCATATGCCGCGAGGCGAGTTTCGCGAGGCTTTCAGCGCGAAATACCGGCAGTGGCTCGATCCGCTGCGTCACGTGCTGATTCATCTGACGCGCCGCAAGCAGGGGCTCTTTCTGGCGAAGGGCAATCCGAAGAAAATTGCCGGCCTCGCCGATCTGGCGCGCGAGGATATCCGCTTCGTTAACAGACAGCCCGGCTCGGGTACACGGATGCTGCTCGATCTCGCGTTGCGCCATATCGGCGTCGATCCGGATCGCGTCAACGGCTACGCGTCGACCGAACTCACGCACTCGGCGATCGCGGCCTTCGTCGCGAGCGGGATGGCGGACATCGGCTTCGGCGTCGAACCGGCCGCGCATCACTTCGGGCTCGACTTCGTGCCGGTCGTCGATGAAGACTATTACTTTGCATGCGAGCGCGCGCGGCTCGAACGCATGCCGCTCGCCGCAGTGGTCGCGGTGCTGCGCGGCGAAGCATTCCGGCAGCGCGTCGCGCAGCTCGATGGCTACGATCCGCAGGAGTGCGGCAAGGTGGTCGAACTCGATCAGGGACTGACGAGCAGCGCGGTGGATGCGCCGGTGTAACGGGTGGCGGCCAGTGCTGGCTAGTGTCGGCAGTGGCGGGCGGGCTCGCGGCAGCAGGCGGAAGGGCTCGCTGCCCCTGCCGCATGCGTTTTCCGTGGATCGGTCTGCGAGCGCCGCGCCAGTAAGAACGCGTAACGGTCGGATGCGACCGGAAGGTGCGCCTGGCGGCACTTTGCGCTAATCTTTACAACTTCGTATTCGACCTCGCGCGCGGTTTATATGCCGCGTTGAACCCGCCATGAAATATCTGATTCAGACCATCGTTGCCACCGCCGCGGCGGGCGCATTGCTTGCGACCGTATCGGTTGCTTTCGCACAGAATTCGCCGGGCGTTCCCGGCGGCATCCTGACGGACGATTTCCACTTCCAGGAGCATCCGCAGATGCAATTCGCCGCATCGGCGCCCTCGAAGAAGTACCAGCGCGGCGCGCCGTCGCAACTGCGCAAGCGGGGCGACAATGGCGATCCGGACGGCTGCAACCTGAAGTGTCCGGACGACCCGCAATAGGCGGTCGCACTCTGCGCGTGTCTTTGCGGGGCGTAGCTCCCGGCCGGTTTGCGTCTTTGCCCCAGGTTCGCCGGCTCACTCGCCGGCCTTGCGCAACCTGCTGAAGTGCGCCGCTGCGGTGGCGCCGGCCGGCCACAGCCTTTGGCGGCGCCTCACAATCCCATACCCGATTACGGCTTCGCGACGTGCCAAACGTCGCGGAAGTTGTCGCCGGCAGTATCGCCGGGCTTCTTGTCGTCGGCAAAGCGATACAGCGGGTGACCCTTGTAGACCCACTGCGGAACGCCGTCGGCGTTCTTGATGATCGTCCAGTCGCCCGTCGGTTTGTCGCCGGCCGCCGCTTGCGCAGCGGGCCATTTCTTCAGGCATGCGCCGCTGCAGGCACTCTGGCCGGGCGTCGTGTCCTTGTCGAACGTGTACAGCGTGTACCCCTCTGAATCGACGAGGCGGCCGTCCATTGCCTTCGGCACCTCGGCGAACGCCATTTGCGAGATTGCGGCAGCGGCGATGAGGAGAAGAGTCTTGCGCATGATGCTGCTCCTGTTTTGAACGTTGTGTGTGGAGTGTGTGCGTCGAACCGCGGCACGCGCCGGTTTGCGGCGACGTGCGGGCATTAAACGAATGGCGGCATGCGATTATTCCGGCCTCCTCCCAATATAGTTCGCAATTAGCGCGAGGCTGATACGTTGCGCATCATCTGGCAGTTGCGCGTCGGCCGTTGTGCGTCTATGGCCGGCTTCTCGATATGTGTCATTCGTTGCGTAGGGCAAGTCCGCAAATCGTTTCAGGTATTTTCGAGCGTGGTTAAATGATGTCAAGCAGCATTTTTTACGATAAAAGCGGCGCCTATGATAGATGCGGGTCGTCAATACAGACGTGTTTCTGACGAACCGAATTGATCTCAATCCATTATTGGCGAGTATTTGAAATGCAGAAAATAGATCGTAATCAGCTCATGAAATCGAGCGTGGCGGGTGGCAGCAACAAAGGCGGCAATTATCCGACGATGTTCGTCAACAATAACAACGTGATCCCAATCGTCGTGCGCCGCTAGGACTGCGCTGCACCCGGGCGATGTGAAAACGGCCCCGCGAGGGGCCGTTTTGTCTGAGTACCCGAAGCGTTCGGGTTATGTTTCACATCGCGCGCCAGAGACAGAAAACACGCGCAGAAAGGCGCGCTAGAAAATTGTGGTGGAGGCGGCGGGAATCGAACCCGCGTCCAGTAGCGCTCTACGATCAGTTCTACATGTTTAGTTCTGTCATTTGATTTAACCGCGGCGACGCGGACGAACACGCTGCGCAACGGCGATTCACTAGATTTTCGACCCGGGCGTCGTGACGCCACCAAGGCTTAACTGACGTAAATGACCTCTGGCGGTATTGCTACCGGTCTTGCGACGCTAGCCCGTCAGTGAGCCAGGCAGAGGACGGCGGCCCTTAGGCTGCCAGTGCGAACGTATCGTCGTTTGCAGTTACGTTTTTCCCATTGATTAACGAGGTGACGGGTCCTCGACATGCCCTGACCGCTTCACAACCCCTGTCGAAACCGGGTCGCCCCCACGGTAGAGAGACCCAAAACTGCGGGTCAACAGGCATTTTACAATAGCCAGGGTGTCACGTCACCGACATATCGTGAAGCCAGGTGTCGCGGCGTGCCGTCCGGCCGCTTTGCCGTCGCGCAGTACGAACCGTACCGTTTCGCTTGCCCAGACCTAGCTGATGTCGCGCAGAAGTTTCTGCAACTCGGCTGGCGATTGGACCACATGTCTTGCATGCCATTGCGTCGGCGGCAGGTCGGCGCCGCAATAGCCATATGCGGCAGCTACGGTGACCATGCCAGCGGCAAAGCCCGCTTGCACGTCGCGCAGGTCGTCGCCGATATAGACAATACGCTCCGGCTGCAGAGCGAGTTCTTTTGCCGCATGCAGCAGCGGCGCGGGGTGAGGTTTCGAATGCGGTGTCGTATCGCCGCTGACCACGCAGCCCGCGCGCGTGTCGAGTCCGAGCTGCGCGACGAGCGGCTCCGTGAGCCGGGTCACCTTGTTCGTTACGATGCCCCAGCGGATGCCTCGTTCGTCAAGTTCGTCGAGCAGCTCGCCGATGCCGGGGAAAAGCGTCGTTTCGATGCAGAGATCGGCTTCGTAGTTCGCGAGAAACTCTTCGCGCATCGAGGCGAATTCGTGATCCGCCGGGCCGACGCCAAATCCGCCCGCCAGCAGGCCGCGCGCACCGGCCGACGCGAGCGGCCGCAACTGGTCGAGCGGCACCATCTCGAGCCCGCGATCGACGCGCATCTTGTTGACCGCGGCAGCGAGATCGGGGGCGGTGTCGGCGAGGGTGCCGTCGAGATCGAACAGAATGCCCTGGCAAAGACCGAGCGACGTCTCGTCGTCTTCACGCTGCGGCAGAGGAGTGGGATCGCTCATGAAAGTGCAGGGCAGAGGTTGATCAGGCGTCGCGGCGGCAGGCAAGCATATAGTTGACGCTCGTGTCCGCGGAGAGCGCGAAGCGCTTGCCGATCGGATGATAAACGACGCCCTTGATTTCGGCCGTGGTCAGGCCGGCAGCGCGCACGAAGCCGGCGAGTTCGGACGGGCGGATGAAGCGCGCATAGTCGTGCGTGCCTCTTGGCAGCATTCGCGCGATGTATTCTGCACCGATGACCGCGAACAGATACGACTTTACGTTGCGGTTCAGCGTCGAGAAGAACACCCAGCCGCCGGGCTTCACGAGCGTCTTGCAGGCCGCGACGATTTGCGCGGGGTCAGGAACATGCTCGAGCATTTCCATGCAAGTCACCACGTCGAAACTCGCCGGATCGCGTGCAGCCAGCGTCTCCGCGGCGATCTCTTCGTATTCGACGGCAACGCCGCTTTCGAGGCTATGCAGGTCGGCGACGCCCAGCGCTTCGTGCGACAGATCGATGCCTTTCACCGACGCACCGAGCCCGGCCATCGATTCGGACAGAATGCCGCCGCCACAGCCGATGTCGAGCACGCGCTTGCCCGCGAGACGCGCGTGCCGGTCGATCCAGTCGAGCCGCACCGGGTTCAGTTCATGGAGCGGTTTGAATTCGGCGTTGGGGTCCCACCACCGGTGCGCGAGATCGCTGAATTTCTGCAGTTCGTGGGGATCGGCATTGGTCATGTTCATGCGGCCTTGATGGCGGATGAGCAGGGCAACGAGGTCGAGCCCTGAGTATACAGGTCACCGCAAGGTGCCGCAAAAGCCCGTCGAGCGTGTTGGCCGCGCGTGCCGGCGGCCATGCACCTACGAGCGAACTTCTGCTGGGTAGCGGTGAGCAGCGAGGTCGATAAAAAAAGCCCCGCCGTGGCGGGGCTTCGATGCTGCGGTAATTTGACGCTTACTGCTTCGCGGTACCGACCACTTCGACTTCCACGCGGCGATCCGGTGCGAGGCAGGCGATCAATTGCTTGCGGTTCTTCTGGTTGCAACCGTGCGTGACCGGGTCGCGCTTGCCCTTGCCTTCCGTGTAGATACGGTTGGCCTCGATGCCCTTGCTGACGAGGTATGCCTTCACAGCTTGAGCACGACGCAGCGACAGACGATCGTTGTACTTGTCGGAACCGATGCGGTCGGTGTAGCCCGTTGCAACGACCACTTCGAGGTTCAGGCCCTGGATCTTCGCTGCGAGGTCGTCCAGCTTTTCCTTGCCGGCCGGCTTCAGGACAGCCTTGTCGAAGTCGAACAGCGTGTCGGCCTGATACGTAATCTTCTGGCTCGTAATAGCCGGAGCGACCGGCGGCGGCGGTGCCGGCGGGGTCGGAGCCTGTGCGACGAGTGCGCCGTCGCACTTTGCGTTAGCCGTTGCCGGCGTCCAGAACGCGTCGCGCCAGCAAAGCTCGTTCGTGCCGTTCATCCACACGTATTCGCCGGTGCCGTTCACCCAGTTATCGTTAACTGCCTGTCGCGAGGCCGGCACCGATTGCGCCGACGCCGATGCAGCCATTACCGCGGTAGCTGCAATGAACGCGAGCTTTGAAAGTTTATTCATATTTCTCCTCTCGAAATTGAGATTACCGCAGGTTTACTGCGAGCCTGTTGACTGTAGACACGTCATACATTGCTCGGAGTATAACATTGGTGCGGAACAAAAGACGCGCTGTATAGACTTCGAGCAGTGTCTAACTTTGTGCGTTGGCATTTTGCCATATCGTTCCCTTCCGACGATAAAAAAATCCCTCCCCTATATCCAGCCCCGTTCGAATGTGGTGCATGCGCAACAGAAGCGGCGCAGGGGCTCGCGAGGCAGCAAAGCGGAGCAGGAAACGGGCCCGAACGCGGGCCGGAACGCACTGCAAATGGGGCGCCAGGACCCGCTCGCCGGTGGTCTGCTAATAGGTATACAGAGAGGCCCATGCAGGTCGGCAGGCGCGAATGCGCCGCATGATAGAATCGCGAGATGCGCTGAGATCGCAGCGCCGCCGTGGTGCGCAATCTTTCGGCTTCATTTCGGGAACCTTTTCCAAACGTCATCAGCTGGCTGTCGGCCGCACGTTTCGAGGCGCCGCAGCACGCGAACGTCGGCGAAGGTCAGCGGACTTTACCGCCAGCCGAACCACTGCACCGCAAGTAAACGAAACGGACAATGGATCAATTCGCCAAAGAGACTCTGCCAATCTCCCTAGAGGAGGAAATGCGCCGCTCGTATATCGAGTACGCCATGAGCGTGATCGTGGGGCGCGCACTTCCCGATGTCCGCGACGGACTGAAGCCCGTGCATCGCCGGGTGCTTTATGCGATGCACGAGCTGAACAACGACTGGAACCGGGCTTACAAGAAGTCGGCGCGTATCGTGGGCGACGTCATAGGTAAATATCACCCGCACGGCGATACCGCGGTCTACGACACCATCGTCCGCATGGCGCAGGATTTCTCGCTGCGCTACATGCTCGTCGACGGGCAGGGCAATTTCGGTTCGGTCGACGGCGACAACGCCGCGGCGATGCGGTACACCGAAATCCGCATGGCCAAAATCGGCCATGAACTGCTCGCCGACATCGACAAGGAAACCGTCGATTTCCAGCCGAACTACGACGGCAGCGAAAACGAGCCGGCCATTCTGCCGGCGCGCATTCCGAACCTGCTGATCAACGGCTCGTCCGGCATCGCGGTCGGCATGGCCACCAACATCCCGCCGCACAATCTCAATGAAATCGTCGATGCGTGCCAGCATCTGCTGAAAAATCCGGAAGCGACGATCGACGAGCTCATCGAGATCGTGCCGGCGCCGGATTTCCCGACGGCCGGCATCATCTACGGCGTCGCCGGCGTGCGCGACGGTTATCGCACGGGGCGCGGCCGCGTCGTCATGCGCGCGCTCACGCACTTCGAGGAAATCGATCGCGGCCAGCGCATGGCGATCATCGTCGACGAGCTGCCGTACCAGGTGAACAAGCGCTCGTTGCTCGAGCGCATCGCCGAACTCGTCAACGAGAAGAAGCTCGAAGGCATTTCGGACATTCGCGACGAATCCGACAAGAGCGGCATGCGCGTCGTGATCGAGCTCAAGCGCGGCGAAGTGCCCGAGGTGATCCTCAATAACCTATACAAGGCGACGCAGCTGCAGGACACGTTCGGCATGAACATGGTCGCGCTCGTCGACGGCCAGCCGAAGCTGCTGAACCTGAAGGAAATGCTCACGCATTTCCTGTCGCATCGCCGCGAAGTGCTGACGCGGCGCACGATCTACGAACTGCGCAAGGCGCGTGAACGCGGCCACGTACTCGAAGGTCTGGCGGTCGCGCTCGCGAACATCGACGAATTCATCAACATCATCAAGGCCGCGCCGACGCCGCCGATCGCGAAGCAGGAGCTGATGGCCCGCTCGTGGGACTCGTCGCTCGTGCGCGAAATGCTGCAGCGTGCGGAAACCGAAAACGCGGCAGCCGGCGGCCGCGAGGCATACCGTCCGGAAGGGCTCAATCCGTCGTTCGGCATGCAGACCGACGGACTCTACCGGCTGTCGGACACGCAGGCTCAGGAAATCCTGCAGATGCGCCTGCAACGCCTGACGGGTCTCGAGCAGGACAAGATCATTGGCGAGTATCGCGAGGTGATGGCGCAGATCGCCGACCTGCTCGACATCCTCGCGAAGCCCGAGCGCATTGCTTCGATCATCCTCGACGAACTGACCTCGATCAAGAGCGAATTTGGCGATGAACGCCGCTCGAAGATCGAGATGAACGCCACCGAGCTGAACACCGAAGATCTGATCACGCCGCAAGACATGGTCGTGACGATGTCGCACGCCGGCTACGTGAAATCGCAGCCGTTGTCCGAATATCGGGCCCAGAAGCGCGGAGGTCGCGGCAAACAGGCGACGTCGATGAAGGAAGACGACTGGATCGACTCGCTCTTCATCGCGAACACGCACGACCACATCCTGTGCTTCTCGAACCGCGGCCGCGTCTACTGGGTGAAGGTCTACGAAGTGCCGCAGGGCTCGCGCAATTCGCGCGGCCGGCCGATCGTCAACATGTTCCCGCTGCAGGAAGGCGAGAAGATCACAGTGGTGCTGCCGGTCAAGGAGTTTTCGGCCGACAAGTATGTGTTCATGGCCACGGCGCTCGGCACGGTCAAGAAAACGCCGCTCGAGCAGTTCAGCCGGCCGCTGCGCAAGGGTATTATCGCGGTCGGCCTCGACGACGGCGACTACCTGATCGGCGCGGCCATCACGGACGGCGAGCACGACGTCATGCTGTTCTCCGATTCGGGCAAGGCGGTGCGCTTCGATGAAAACGACGTCCGGCCGATGGGCCGCGAAGCGCGCGGCGTACGCGGCATGCAACTCGACGACGGCCAGCAGGTCATAGCCCTGCTCGTTGCCGGCGACGAAAAGCAGTCGGTGCTGACCGCAACGCGGAACGGCTATGGCAAGCGCACGCCGATCACCGAGTACACGCGCCACGGGCGCGGCACGAAGGGCATGATCGCGATCCAGACGTCGGAGCGTAACGGCAAGGTGGTCGCCGCGACGCTGGTCGATCCGGAAGCGCAGATCATGCTGATCACCGATACCGGCGTGCTGATCCGCACGCGCGTGTCGGAGATCCGTGAAATGGGTCGCGCGACGCAAGGTGTTACACTCATCAGCCTTGATGAAGGCACGAAGCTCTCCGGTCTGCAGCATATCGCCGAGGCGGAAGCCGACGTGGACGGCGACATTGACGGTACGACGAAAAGTCGGGAGGCCAAGCGGTCTTAGGAAGACAAAACATTCTACCAACTCCTTGGCTCACAGAACGACATGGCTACGATCCGACTTTAATCGCGAAGCCGGGCGGCGGAACCGCACTGCGAAGTTGCGCCGCAGTGCCACGCTGCAAGCGGATGCCCCGGTCTGATCTGCACTGATGCTTTCCTCGTAACGAGTATGAACCGCACGGGCGTGAGCCCGCGCATCGGATGGGCCGATGCGCGGTCCGCGCGGCGGGCATGTAACCCATTTCTTCCAGGAGTAGTGATGCAAAAACGATTCAAACTGTGGATGATGCTGGCCGCTTTCGTGCCGACCTTCGCGATGGCCCAGGCGCTGCAGAATCAGCAGCCGGCCGCGCCCGGCGCCGCCGCTCCCGCAGCGCCGGCAGCTGCGCCGATCGATCCGGCCAAGCAGGCCGCGATCAAGAACCTGCTTGACGCAATCGACGCGCAAAAGCTCGTCGGCGCGATCGGCAACAGTGCGCAGATGCAGGCAAAGCAGCTCGTGCCGGCGATCCTGTCGGATGCGCTGTCCGAAAACAAGACGATGACGGACAAGCAGAAGCAGGCATCGGTACCGACGCTGCAAAAGAACGCCGTGCCGAAGCTCGTCGATTCCGCGGGCCAGGTGTTCGCGACCGACTCGTTCCGTCAGGACGCAATGCAGGCGCAGTACGACGCGTACGCGAAGTACTACTCGACCGCGGAAATCAACGACCTGACCGCGTTTTACAAGAGCCCGACGGGCCGCAAGTTCATCCAGGTGCAAGACCAGGTGGGCCGCGACGTCGTGAACGGCCTGATGCAGAAGTACATGCCGCAATCGATCAAGGCAACGCGCGATCAGGCGGACAAGGAAGTCGCATCGGTCGCCACGGCCAAGCCGGGCGCCAAGTAAGCCGTAAGCTCGGCTGAAGTCGGGCCGCCGGCATGGCGGGTTCCCGGCGTCGATGCGATAATGGCCGTTTGCGCGAGCGCGCAGACGGCCATTCTCTTTTTGGGCGCAAATCCGGTCTTTTTTTGCTCCGCGCGCCCGCTTCCGGAACTCTCACGATGCGCGTCTTCAATTTCTCCGCCGGCCCCGCCGCCTTGCCCGAAGAAGTGCTGCGTCAAGCGGCCGACGAAATGCTCGACTGGCACGGCAGCGGCATGAGCGTGATGGAAATGAGCCATCGCGGCAAAGAGTTCATGTCGATCCACGAAGAGGCGCTTGCCGACCTGCGCGACTTGCTTGCGATTCCGTCGAGCCATCAGATCCTGTTCCTGCAGGGCGGCGGAATCGGCGAAAACGCGATCGTGCCGATGAATCTGTTCGGCACGAAGCCGCGCGCCGATTTCGTCGTGACCGGTTCGTGGTCGCAAAAGTCGCTCAACGAAGCGAAGAAGTACGGCAGCGCGCACCTCGCCGCGAGCGGTCAGACGGCCGATGGTTACACGCGCGCGCCCGCCCGCGCCGAATGGCAGCTGTCCGACGATCCCGCTTACGTGCATCTGTGCACGAACGAAACGATTCACGGCGTCGAAACGTTCGACATCCCCGATCTCGGCGACATCCCGCTCGTCGCCGATGCGTCGTCGCACATCCTGTCGCGCCCGATGGACGTCGCGAAATACGGCGTGCTGTTCGGCGGCGCGCAGAAGAATATCGGCATCGCGGGCGTGACGGTCGTGATCGTCCGCGAAGACCTGCTCGATCGCGCGATGCCGATCTGTCCGTCGGCGTTCGAATGGAAGACCGTCGCGCTCAACAATTCGATGTACAACACGCCGCCGACCTACGCGATCTATATCGCGGGGCTCGTATTCAAGTGGCTGAAAAAGCTCGGCGGCCTGAGCACGATCGAGGCGCGCAACGTCGAAAAAGCGAAGCTGCTGTACGACACGATCGACACGAGCAGCTTCTATCTGAACAAGGTCGAACACGGCGCGCGGTCGCGGATGAACGTACCGTTCTTCCTCGCCGACGAATCGCGCAACGAAGCATTTCTGGCCGGCGCGAAGGCGCGCGGGCTCCTGCAGCTGAAGGGCCACAAGTCCGTCGGCGGAATGCGGGCGTCGATCTACAACGCGGTGCCGCTCGAAGGCGTCAAGGCGCTGGTCGAGTACATGAAAGAGTTTGAACGGAAGAGCGCGTGACCGAAAATCGGGTTTTCGCGCACGCATGGGACGATACAGCCGTGGCAAGTCACTAGCATGGACGACGAACTTAATTCACGACTCAAACCGCTGCGTGAGCGCATCGATGCGCTCGACGCGCAGCTGATCGCGCTGCTCAATCAGCGCGCGGCAGTCGCGCTCGAAGTGGGCGAGGTCAAGAAGCATTTCAACGCACCGGTGTTCCGCCCGGAGCGCGAGCAGCAGGTGATCGCGCGGCTGCAGGAGATGAGCGACGGCCCGCTCGGCGGCGATCACATCAGCGCGATCTGGCGCGAGATCATGGCCGCGAGCCGCGCGCTCGAAAAGAACATTCAGGTCGCGTTTCTGGGCCCGATCGGCACCTATAGCGAACAGGCGATGCACGCGTACTTCGGTCAGTCGATCGAAGGGCTTGCGTGTCCGTCGATCGACGAAGTGTTCCGCTCGGTCGAAGCCGGCGCCGCGGAATTCGGCGTCGTGCCGATCGAGAATTCGACCGAAGGCGCGGTGTCGCGCACGCTCGATCTGCTGCTCGAAACGCAGTTGCTGATCGGCGGCGAACTGGCGCTGCCGATTCACCACAATCTGATGACACTAAGCGGCGATCTGACCGGCATCAAACGCGTATGCGCGCATCCGCAGGCGCTTGCGCAATGTCAACGCTGGCTGTCCACCCATGCGCCGCATCTCGAGCGCCAGGCCGTGTCGAGCAACGCGGAAGGCGCACGGCTCGCGGCGGCGGACCCGACCGTCGCCGCGATCGCCGGCGACCGCGCGGCCACGCAATACGGCCTGCAGATCGCGTACTCGCTGATCCAGGACGACCCGCACAACCGTACCCGCTTCGTGATGATCGGCAAAGCGCCGTCCGGGGCGAGCGGCTACGACAAGACATCGCTGATCGTATCGGTGGCGAATGAGCCGGGCGCGATGTTCAAGCTGCTCGAGCCGCTCGCGCGTCACGGCGTCTCGATGACGCGATTCGAGTCGCGTCCGGCGCGCGTCGGCACGTGGGAGTACTACTTCTATATCGATCTCGAAGGCCATCGCGACGATCCGTCGGTGTCGGCGGCGCTCGTCGAGCTCGATCAGAAAGCGGCGTTCCTCAAAATTCTGGGCTCGTATCCGCGCGCACGTTAAACGGCTCACGCTTCGCGCGCCGCTGTATCGGCAGCGCATCTGCCGGTGGATCTGCCGGCTCAGTCGCCGGCAGATTCACCGGTGGTGCAATCGCCGATGCGGCGCCAGCGGACCCGACACACCAGGAAGGCGCCCGCGCCTCACCCTTATACAGAGTCGACCCGTCGACCCGGAGATACAACATGACTACGACCTACGGCCCTTCTTACGTGCGCGCGATTGCGCCTTACGTCGCCGGCAAGCCGATTTCGGAAGTGGCGCGCCAGTTCGGCCTCGACGAAGCGCGCATCGTCAAGCTCGCGTCGAATGAAAATCCGCTCGGCGTGCCCGAATCCGCGCAGCGCGCGATGGCCCAGGCGGCGAGCGAGCTCGGCCGTTACCCCGATTCGAACGCGTTCGAACTGAAAGAAGCGCTGTCCGCGTATTACGGCGTGCCGGCCGAATGGGTCACGCTCGGTAACGGCAGCAATGACATTCTCGAACTCGCGGCGCATGCGTTCGTCGAAAAGAACCAGTCGGTCGTCTACTCGCAGTATTCGTTCGCCGTCTACGCACTCGCGACGCAGGGCCTCGGGGCGCGCGCGATCGTCGTGCCGGCGGTCGCGTACGGCCACGATCTGAACGCGATGCTTGCCGCGCTCGCCGACGATACGCGTCTCGTGTTCATTGCGAACCCGAACAACCCGACCGGCACGTTCGTCGACGGTCCGACGCTCGAGGCGTTTCTCGACAAGGTGCCGCGCCATGTCGTCGTCGTGCTCGACGAGGCTTATACGGAATACCTGTCGGCGGAGAAACGCTATGACTCGATCGGATGGGTGCGCCGCTATCCGAACCTGCTCGTGTCGCGCACGTTCTCGAAGGCGTTCGGCCTTGCGGGCTTGCGCGTCGGTTTCGCGATCGCGCAGCCCGAGTTGACGGATCTGCTGAACCGCCTGCGTCAGCCGTTCAACGTCAATACGCTTGCACAGGCCGCGGCGGTGGCGGCGCTCAATGACAAGCCGTTCCTCGAAAAGAGCGCGGCGCTCAACGCAGCGGGCTACCGGCGCCTCACGGAAGCTTTCGACAAACTGGGCCTCGAGTACGTGCCGTCGCACGGGAATTTCGTGCTCGTGCGCGTCGGCAATGAAGATGCCGCGGGCGATCGCGTCAATCTGGAACTGCTCAAACAGGGCGTGATCGTGCGCCCGGTCGGCAGTTACGGTTTGCCGCAATGGCTGCGCGTAACGGTCGGTCTTCCTGAAGAAAACGAAGCCTTTCTCGCAGCGCTCGAAAAGACGCTTGCTTCCGTCTGAGCGCTTGACTCCGATCCGCGCGCCGGCTGCTTCGAACCCCGGCGGCGCGCTTTTTTATCCGACTCCAAGTGGCTGCGTTCTCTTTTGACAAACTGGTGATTTTCGGTGTTGGCCTGATCGGCGGATCGCTTGCGCGTGCGCTGCGCGAGCGCGGCAGCGGCAACGTGGCTGGCGCGCGCACGGTGATCGGCGTCGGCCGCACGTCAGCGTCGAGCGCGCGCGCGCTCGAACTTGGCGTGATCGACGGCGCGGCCGCGCTCGACGACGAGCGCGCGCTGGCCGCTGCGCTCGCCGGTGCGGACATCGTGCTGCTCGCCGCTCCGGTCGCCCAGACGCGGCCGCTGCTCGAGCGCATCGCGCCGTTCCTCGACGCGACGACGATCGTCACCGATGCGGGCAGTACGAAAGCGGATGTCGTCGCGGCCGCGCGCGCGGCGCTTGGCGCGCGCGTTGCGCAGTTCGTGCCAGGGCATCCGGTCGCGGGCCGCGAAGCGAGCGGCGTCGAAGCGGCCTTGCCCGATCTTTATGTGGACCGTAACGTCGTGCTGTGTCCGCTGCCCGAAAACGCGAAGGCTTCGGTCGACCGCATTGCCGATATGTGGCGCGCAACGGGCGCAACCGTCCACGAAATGGCGCCGCCGCAGCACGACCGCGTGCTTGCGTCGGTGAGCCACCTGCCGCATGTGCTCGCGTTCGCTTACGTCGAGCAGATTCTGCAATCGCAGGACGCCGCGCTGCGCTTCGCGTTCGCGTCGGGCGGTTTTCGCGACTTCACGCGCATCGCCGCGTCGAACCCCGAAATGTGGCGCGACATCTGCATCGCGAACCGCGCTGCGCTGCTCGAGGAACTCGACAGCTACACTGCGGTTCTCGCCGCGTTGCGCGCGGCGATCGAAACGGGCGACGGAGCGTCGCTCGAAGCCGTGTTCGCGCGCTCGCGCGCGGCGCGCGCCGACTGGCAGCACCGTGCGGCACGGCCGGCGGCCGGCAGCGCTGACGAAGCATCGAAATGAGCGCCTGGCAAGCGTTGCAATGAACTGTCGAAACGAGCGCTGAACTAGCGTCGAAATAACAGAAAACTGGACCACCATCATGGACTACCTCGTTCTCGGACCGTTTTCCCGCGCGTCCGGCACCATTCGTTTGCCCGGCTCGAAGAGCATTTCTAACCGCGTGCTGCTGCTCGCGGCGCTCGCCGAAGGCGACACGACGATCACGAACCTGCTCGACTCTGACGACACGCGCGTGATGATCGCCGCGCTCGAAAAGCTCGGCGTGAAATTGAAGCGCGACGGCGACGTTTGCGTGGTGAGCGGCACACGCGGCGCGTTCACGGCGAGAAACGCCGACCTCTTTCTCGGCAACGCGGGCACGGCGGTGCGCCCGCTGACGGCCGCGCTTGCGGTGAACGGCGGCGATTACCGCGTGCACGGCGTGCCGCGCATGCATGAGCGGCCGATCGGCGACCTCGTCGACGGCCTGCGGCAGATCGGCGCGAATATCGAATACGAAGAGAACGAAGGATATCCGCCGCTGCGCATCCGCCCCTCGCGGATCGCCGTCGATGCGCCGATCCGCGTGCGCGGCGACGTGTCGAGCCAGTTCCTGACCGCGCTGCTGATGACGCTGCCGCTCGTGCGCAGCGAAAGCGGCGTGACGGTGGTCGAGATCGACGGCGAGCTGATCTCGAAGCCGTATATCGAGATCACGATGAAGCTGATGGCGCGCTTCGGCATCGAGGTTCAGCGCGATGGCTGGCATCGGTTCACGGTGCCGGCCGGTGCGCGCTACCAGTCGCCGGGCACGATCATGGTCGAAGGCGACGCGTCGTCGGCATCGTATTTTCTCGCTGCCGGCGTGCTCGGCGGCGGCCCGCTGCGCGTCGAAGGCGTCGGTCGCGCGAGCATCCAGGGCGACATCGGCTTTGCCGAAGCGCTGAACCGCATGGGCGCGAACGTGCTGATGGGCGACGACTGGATCGAGGTGCGCGGCGTCGGCCGCGACGACGGCAAGCTCGAGCCCATCGATATGGACTTCAATCTGATCCCGGACGCGGCGATGACCGTCGCCGTTGCCGCGCTGTTCGCCGACGGGGCGACGACCCTTCGTAATATCGCAAGCTGGCGCGTGAAGGAAACGGACCGGCTCGCGGCGATGGCAACCGAACTGCGCAAGGTCGGCGCGAAGGTCACGGAGGGCGACGACTACCTCGTCGTCGTGCCGCCGGCGAAACTGACGCCGAACGCCGCTATCGATACCTACGACGATCACCGGATGGCGATGTGCTTTTCGCTCGTGAGCCTCGGCGGGGTGCCGGTGCGGATCAACGACCCGAAGTGCGTCGCGAAGACGTTTCCCGACTATTTCGAGCGCTTCACGGCGCTCGCCCAGCCGTAACTTCGCGATGATTTTCGCCGGGACATCGTGGTCCCTCCTGATCCGACGCGCGACTGACTATTACATTAGATGAAACCGACCCGTCCCTTTCACCAGACGCCCGTCATTACGATCGACGGCCCGACTGCCTCCGGCAAAGGCACGGTGGCCGCCCTCGTCGCCGCCCAGCTCGGCTTCCACCTGCTCGATAGCGGCGCGCTGTACCGGCTGGCCGCGCTCGCGAGCATCCGTTACGCGATTGCGCCCGACGACGCCGAGTCCCTTGCAAAACTGATCGACGATCTTCACATCACGTTCCGCGAAGGCATTGCACAACTCGACGGCGTCGACGTCTCATCCGAGATTCGCGCCGAAGAAATCGGCAACCGCGCGTCGGCGATTGCGATTCATGCGTCGGTGCGGGCCGCGCTCGTTGCGCGGCAGCGCGCGTTTCGCAAGGTGCCCGGGCTCGTCGCAGACGGCCGCGACATGGGCACCGTGATCTTTCCCGATGCGGGTTTGAAAGTGTTTCTGACGGCGAGTGTCGAGGCGCGCGCCGCACGCCGGCATAAGCAATTGATCCAAAAAGGTTTTTCTGCTAATATGGATGACTTGCTTCGGGATTTGCGCGAACGCGACGAGCGCGACAGCAAGCGCACCGCCGCGCCGCTCAAGCCTGCAGCCGATGCGAAGCTCCTCGATACCTCCACGCTGTCGATCGACGAAGCGGTCGATCAGGTGGTGCAGTGGTTTCGGGCTGGCGTCAAGGTGTGACTCAAACCGTAAAGCAAGACGTAAAAGTAATCCGTAGCAAAGCAGCAAGAAGTCGGTGTTCCGCCCGCATGGCGGAACGTGTATTAACCCTTTAACCCCGTGTGGCCTCCGGATCTGCCGCAGTTGCCAGTTATTTGCCGGATCTCGCTAGCAAGACCGGCCGGGCGCCGCGAAAGCCATACCAATTCAGATTTTTATGTCCGACCTGCAAACCTCTACCCCGAATACCGAATCTTTTGCGGCTCTGTTCGAAGAGTCGCTGACCAAGCAAGACATGCGCGCCGGCGAAGTGATTTCGGCCGAAGTCGTGCGTGTGGACCACAACTTCGTGGTCGTCAACGCTGGTCTGAAGTCCGAAGCCTACATCCCGCTCGAAGAGTTCCTCAATGACGCGGGCGAGGTAGAAGTGCAGGCGGGCGACTTCGTTTCCGTCGCGATCGACGCACTCGAAAACGGCTATGGCGACACGATCCTGTCGCGCGACAAGGCCAAGCGTCTCGCTTCGTGGCTGTCGCTGGAAAAGGCGCTCGACAACAACGAACTCGTGACCGGCACGATCACGGGCAAGGTCAAGGGCGGCATGACCGTCATGGTCAACGGCATCCGCGCGTTCCTGCCGGGTTCGCTCGTCGACACGCGTCCGGTCAAGGACACGACGCCGTACGAAGGCAAGACGCTCGAATTCCGCGTCATCAAGCTCGATCGCAAGCGTAACAACGTCGTGCTGTCGCGCCGCGCCGTCATCGAGGCGACGCAAGGCGAAGAGCGCGCGAAGCTGCTCGAAACGCTGAAGGAAGGCGCAATCGTCGAAGGCGTGGTCAAGAACATCACCGACTACGGCGCGTTCGTGGACCTCGGCGGTATCGACGGCCTGCTGCACATCACCGACATCGCATGGCGTCGCGTGCGTCACCCGAGCGAAGTGCTGTCGGTTGGCCAGGAAGTCACCGCGAAGATCCTCAAGTTCGACCAGGAAAAGAACCGCGTCTCGCTCGGCATCAAGCAGCTCGGCGACGATCCGTGGGAAGGCATCTCGCGCCGTTATCCGTCGGGCACGCGTCTGTTCGGCAAGGTCACGAACATCACCGACTACGGCGCGTTCGTCGAAGTCGAATCGGGCATCGAAGGCCTCGTCCACGTGTCGGAAATGGACTGGACCAACAAGAACGTTGCGCCGTCGAAGGTCGTGCAGCTGGGCGACGAAGTCGAAGTCATGGTTCTCGAGATCGACGAAGACCGCCGCCGTATCAGCCTCGGCATGAAGCAGTGCAAGCCGAATCCGTGGGATGACTTCAGCCGCAACTTCAAGAAGGGCGACAAGATTCAGGGCGCGATCAAGTCGATTACCGATTTCGGCGTGTTCATCGGTCTGCCCGGCGGCATCGACGGTCTGGTTCACCTGTCGGATCTGTCGTGGAGCGAAAGCGGCGAAGAAGCGGTTCGCAAGTACAAGAAGGGCGACGAAGTGGAAGCGGTCGTGCTCGGCATCGACGTCGAGAAGGAACGCATTTCGCTCGGCATCAAGCAGCTCGAAGGCGACCCGTTCAGCAACTTCGTTGCGATGAACGACAAGGGTTCGATCGTCGACGGCGTGGTGAAGGCGGTGGACGCGAAGGGCGCGGTCGTCACGCTCGGCGTGGACGTCGAAGGTTACCTGCGTGCTTCGGAAATCGCACAAGACCGCGTCGAAGATGCGCGCAACGTGCTGAAGGAAGGCGACAAGGTCAACGCGATGATCATCAACATCGATCGCAAGTCGCGTGGCATCAACCTGTCGATCAAGGCGAAGGATTCGGCCGAACAGCAGGAAGCGATGCGCGGCCTGCAGGCCGAGACCAGCGCGGCCGCAAGCGGTACGACGAACCTCGGCGCGCTCCTGAAGGCCAAGCTCGACGGCCAGAACCAGTAAGCCTTAAGAGGTCTGCTGCAGAATGACCAAATCGGAATTGGTCGCCCAACTGGCTACGCGATTTCCGCAGCTTGTCTTAAAAGATGCGGATTTCGCGGTGAAGACGATGCTCGATGCGATGTCGGAGGCTTTGGCCAACGGCCATCGCATCGAAATTCGCGGCTTCGGCAGCTTCGGCCTCAATCGTCGCCCGTCGAGAGTCGGGCGCAATCCGAAGTCGGGGGAAAAAGTGCTGGTGCCCGAGAAGTACGTGCCGCACTTCAAGCCGGGCAAGGAATTGCGTGAACGAGTCGACCGGCGTGCCGGCGAACCGTTGAAGGCCGGCGCAGCTGACGTGTCGGACGACGATCAGTAAGTTGCCTTGGCACGGCCAAACGGCAAAGACCAGAAAGCGCCCTACGGCGCTTTTTTTTCGTCCGCGCGATTCATCGGTGCATGCGCGCGCTTTGCGCGAGTCTTTCGTGTGCGGTTGCGCGAGTCCACGGTCGTGACCACGGCAAAGCCGAAACCCCGATTTCCCCCGCCGAGCGAGCTTGCGCCCACAGGCAGGGGCTTCATTTACAATACGGGGCACTTCGGCGCGGGCAAACACCGTGGCGCGATGCGTCATCAGGCCGGCGTCCTTCCCGCAACCGTCGTCAAGAGATACACAAATGAAATTTATCGTCTGGTTGATCCGCGTGCTGGTGTTCGTGCTGCTGCTGGTGCTCGCACTGTCCAACACGCAGCCTGCCACGCTGAATTTCCTCGCCGGTTACGCATGGCAGGCGCCGTTGATTCTGATCGGCCTCGCGTTCTTCGGCGTCGGCCTGGTGGCAGGGCTCGTCTCGGCATTGCCGGGCGTGTTCCGCTTGCGGCTCGAAAACGGCCGGCTCAAGCGCGAGTTGCGCGTCGCGCGCGAAGCGCCGGTCGTCGTCGAAGAACCGCCGTTGCCGCCGCTGATTTAAGCATTCCCGCGTTGCGCCTGATGCCAGGCGCAACTTACGCATTTTGCGCATTTCCGCTCATATCGCATGGATCTTGACTTCTGGTGGCTGCTCGTCATTCCCGTCGCGTTCGCGTTCGGCTGGATCGCGGCGCGTTATGACCTCAAGGCGCTATTGTCCGAAAGCGCCAACCTGCCGCGCTCGTATTTCCGCGGCCTCAATTTTCTGCTGAACGAACAGCCGGACCAGGCGATCGATGCGTTTATCGAGGTCGTCAAGCTCGATCCTGAAACGATCGAACTGCATTTCGCACTCGGCAACCTGTTCCGGCGCCGTGGCGAGACCGACCGCGCGATCCGCGTGCATCAGAATCTGCTGAACCGCTCCGATCTGCCGGTCGCCGAACGCGATCACGCGTTGTACGAACTGGGCCAGGACTTCCTGAAGGCGGGTTTGCTCGATCGTGCCGAGGAAACGTTCCGGATGCTCGAAACCGGCGATCACGCACTCGGCGCACAACGCGCACTGCTCACGATCTACGAGATCGAAAAGGACTGGCACAAATCGATCGAGACCGCGCAGCGGCTCGAAACGATGGGCACGGAGGCGCTCGGCAAGGAGATTGCGCAGTTCCACTGCGAGCTGGCGCAGGAGGCGCTGCAGCAGCAGAAGCCCGACGAAGCGCAGCGCCAGCTCGACCTTGCGCTGCGCGCCAACCCGCAGAATGTGCGTGCGACGATCCTGTTCGGGGACGTCGCCGCCGCGGCCGGCGCACACGAAAAGGCGATCGGCGAGTGGCGTCGCGTCGAGGAGCAGAACGCCGCGTACCTGCCGCTCGTCGCCGAAAAAGTGATGAAAGGATACGAAGCGCTGGGCCGCCAGGAAGAGGGTGCCGACGTGCTTACGCAATGGGTCGACGATTACCCGTCGAACGATCTGCTCGACGTCGGTTACCAGTATGTCGCGGCGCTGCGGGGTCTCGACGCCGCGCATACGCTTGCGCGCACGCAGATGCAGAAGTCGCCGAACCTGGCCGGCATGACGCGGCTGCTCGAAGCGCAGCAGGCCAAGGCCGAAGAGCCGCGGCGCAGCGAGCTCGAACTGATGCGTACGCTGATCCGTCAGCGCACCAAAAATCTGCCACGGTATACGTGCCAGAATTGTGGCTTCCGGGCGCGGCTTTTCTACTGGCAGTGTCCGGGCTGCAGCGGCTGGGAGACGTACGCGCCGCGCCGGGTCGAGCCGATTACGGCATCGAGCTGACCCGGGAAAGCCACACAGCAGTCGAGCGCAACTAAAAAAGCAGATACCACAACGGCAGAGTCACGAGGACGGACGGCGGCACGCGGCGCACAGCCGGGCGTCCCGGCCGGACCTGCTACGGCACTCAACTACCGGGCTGAACTACCGGACTCAACTACCGGAAAGCGTATGAAAGTCACCATCATCGGCACGGGTTACGTCGGCCTCGTCACAGGCGCGTGTCTCGCGGAAATCGGCAACGACGTGTTTTGCCTCGACGTCGATCCGCGCAAGATCGACATCCTGAATAGCGGCGGCGTGCCGATCCACGAGCCGGGTCTGCAAGAGATCATCGCGCGCACGCGCGCGGCGGGGCGCATTACGTTCTCGACCGATGTCGAAGCGAGCGTGCGGCATGGCGACATCCAGTTCATCGCGGTCGGCACGCCGCCCGACGAGGACGGTTCCGCGGACCTGCAATACGTGCTCGAAGCGGCACGCAACATCGGCCGCCATATGACCGGTTTCAAGGTGATCGTCGACAAGTCGACCGTGCCGGTCGGCACCGCGGCGCGCGTGCGCGAAGTGGTCGGCGAGCAGCTGGCCGCACGCGGCCTCGCGGGCAGCCTGCAGCATGCGTTCTCGATCGTTTCGAACCCGGAATTCCTGAAGGAAGGCGCAGCCGTCGAAGACTTCATGCGTCCCGACCGCATCGTGATCGGCAGCGACGACGACGTGCCTGGCGAAAAGGCGCGCGAACTGATGAAGCGCCTCTACGCGCCGTTCAACCGCAACCACGAGCGCACGATGTACATGGACGTGCGCTCGGCCGAATTCACGAAGTACGCGGCCAACGCGATGCTCGCGACGCGCATTTCGTTCATGAACGAAATGGCCAATCTCGCGGAACGCGTCGGCGCCGATATCGACGCGGTGCGGCGTGGCATCGGCTCGGACCCGCGTATCGGCTACCACTTCCTGTATGCGGGCGTCGGCTACGGCGGCTCGTGCTTCCCGAAAGACGTGCAGGCGCTGATCCGCACCGGCGGCGAGTCGGGCCACAGTCTGCGCATTCTCGAAGCGGTCGAGGAAGTGAACCACGAGCAGAAGGAAGTGCTCGTGCGCAAGATCACGCAGTCGCTCGGCGACGATCTCTCCGGCCGCACGTTCGCGGTCTGGGGACTCGCGTTCAAGCCGAACACCGACGATATGCGCGAAGCGCCGAGCCGCCGCCTGATTGCGGCGCTGCTTGCGCGCGGCGCGTCGGTGCGCGCCTACGATCCGGTCGCGATCGACGAAGCGCGCCGTGTGTTCGCCATCGACTTGCACGATGCGCCCGAGCAGCTGGCGCGCCTGCAATTCGTCGGCACGCAGGACGACGCGCTGACCGGCGCGGACGCGCTCGTCGTCGTGACCGAGTGGAAAGAGTTCAAGAGCCCGGATTTCCCCCATCTGAAATCGACCTTGAAGTCGCCGTTGATCTTCGACGGCCGCAATCTGTACGAACCGGAGGCGATGACCGAACTCGGCATCGACTACCACTCGATTGGACGCCCTTATGTCGCAGCAACCGAATCCAGAACCGGCGGTGCCAGCCGTGCGTGATTCCATCCTCGATACCGCGACGCCGGTGCCCGAGGCCGGCATCGTGCCGCGCGACCAGCTCGCGCATGCGCGCGTGCTGGTCGTCGGCGACGTGATGCTCGATCGCTACTGGTTCGGCGATGTGAACCGCATCTCGCCCGAAGCGCCGGTGCCGGTCGTGCATGTGCAGCGCCAGGAAGATCGCCTCGGCGGCGCGGCGAACGTCGCGCGCAACGTGGCGGCGCTCGGCGCGAAAGCAGGCCTCCTGTGCGTGGTCGGACACGACGAGCCCGGCGAACGCATCGTGCAACTGCTCGGCGACAGCGGCGTCGAACCGCATCTCGAGCGCGATCCCGCGTTGCCGACCACGATCAAACTGCGCGTGCTGTCGCGCCAGCAGCAATTGCTGCGCGTGGACTTCGAGAACCTGCCCGCGCACGAAGCGCTGCTCGCGGGCCTCGCGCGTTTCGATGCGCTGCTGCCCGCCCACGACGTGATCCTGATGTCGGACTACGCGAAAGGCGGCTTGACGCACGTGACGAAAATGATGGAAAAAGCGCGCGCCGCGGGCAAGCCCGTGCTGGTCGACCCGAAGGGCGACGACTGGGAACGCTATCGCGGCGCGACGCTGATCACGCCGAACCGCGCGGAACTGCGCGAAGTGGTGGGCGGCTGGAAGTCGGAAGCGGACCTGCTCGCGCGCGTCACGAAGCTGCGCACCGAACTCGACATCGCCGCGCTGCTGCTCACGCGTTCCGAAGAAGGCATGACGCTGTTCTCGAACGACGGCGTGCTGCACGCCTCGGCCGTGGCACGTGAAGTGTATGATGTGTCCGGCGCGGGCGATACCGTGATCGCGACGCTCGCGGTGATGCTGGGCGCGGGGCTGCCGCTTGCCGAAGCGGTTTCGCTCGCGAATCGCGCAGCCGGCATCGTAGTCGGCAAGCTCGGCACCGCCACCGTCGACTACGACGAACTCTTTCACTCGCACTGATGCCGCGCGCCGCCGCTCCCCGTAGTGAGCAGCGGCTCGCTGTTACGCCCGACAGCACCTCGAACGTGAGACGACGCCGCGGCGCATGCCGATCCCCGATCGGGCCCGACACATTCATCTCATCCACTCCCATCAGGCAGGGACGACCATGACTCTCATCGTCACCGGCGCGGCCGGTTTTATCGGCAGCAATATCGTCAAGGCGCTCAACGAGCGCGGCGAACACCGGATCATCGCCGTCGATAACCTGACGCGTGCAGACAAATTCAAGAATCTGATCGATTGCGAGATCGACGACTATCTCGACAAGACCGAATTCGTCGAGCGCTTCGCGCGCGGCGACTTCGGCAAGGTGCGCGCGGTGTTCCACGAAGGCGCGTGCTCCGACACGATGGAGCACAACGGCCGCTACATGATGGACAACAATTTCCGCTATAGCCGCGCCGTGCTCGACGCGTGCCTTGCGCAAGGCGTTCAGTTCCTCTATGCATCGTCGGCGGCGACGTACGGCGGCTCGAACCGCTTCGTCGAAGAGCGTGAGTACGAGCGGCCGCTCAACGTGTACGGCTACTCGAAATTCCTGTTCGATCAGGTGATCCGCCGCGTGTTGCCGACTGCAAAAACGCAGATCGCGGGCTTTCGCTACTTCAATGTGTACGGGCCGCGCGAGTCGCACAAGGAACGCATGGCCTCGGTCGCGTTCCACAACTTCAACCAGTTCCGCGCGGAGGGCAAGGTCAGGCTGTTCGGCGAGTACAACGGTTATGCGGCCGGCCAGCAGACGCGCGACTTCGTCTCCGTTGACGACGTTGCCAGGGTCAACCTGTTCTTCTTCGATCACCCGGACAAGTCCGGCATTTTCAATCTCGGCACCGGACGCGCGCAGCCGTTCAACGATATTGCGTCGACGGTGGTCAATACGCTGCGCGTGCTGAAGCACGAACCGGCACTGTCGCTCGCGGAGCAGGTGCAGCGCGGGCTGATCGAGTACGTGCCGTTCCCCGATGCGCTGCGCGGCAAGTACCAGTGCTTCACGCAAGCCGACCTGACGAAGCTGCGTGCAGCCGGCTACGACGCGCCGTTTCTGACCGTGCAGGAAGGCGTCGATCGTTACGTGCGCTGGCTATTCGGCCAGGTGTAAATATTTCGCAGGCCTCCCTAAACTAGCGCCAGCGGTGGGCGATTTTCACCTGCCGCGGTTGAAGACTGTTGAGTCAGTCGCGTGAGTTGAGTCTTTGTTTCAGGGAGGTTTGAATGCTTAAAAAAATTCTGGTTACCGCAGCGATGCTCGCGGCATTCGGTCAGCACGCGTATGCGGTCGTCGATGTCAATACGGCGAATGAGGACGCGCTGCGTACCATCAAAGGCATCGGTCCGGCGAAAGCCAAATCGATTCTCGACGAACGCGAAGCGCACGGCCCGTTCAAGGATGGGGCCGATCTCGCGAAGCGCGTCAAGGGCATGGGCGGCCACACGGTCGAGCGCCTCCAGGCGGAGGGACTCGCGGTCGGCGCTAGCGCTCCGGCTGTCGCTGCTTCTGGCGCGCAGAATGCGGCTTCTGCAAACACGAAGACCACGCCTGCCGGCAAGACCGACGCGGCTGTCGTCGTGAAGAAGTAGCGAGCTGCCGCATACGCGTGCGGCGTCGCCGCATGCGTATGCGCGAGGCTTGGTCGCACGTTGCTGTTGGTCACACGTTCTTTTCTGGTTGGACAGACATCGTCCACTCCTTCAGCCGTCGTTTCCGATGACTGGCTCCCGCGGCCTGCCGTTGCAATGCCTTGCGTTGCGCTGCATCAGCCGCGGGGTTTTTTGCGTGGGCAAGCGACACCGCGTTGCGTGCCCGGTCCCCACATGCGCGGCATGGTGAGACGGCAGGCAAAAGCAGCGTGGTTTAGAATCGGTCCATTGAGGAACAGAAGCGCACGATCCGTACGCAACCGATATGACTTACAAAACGATTGAAGACACGATCGGCAACACGCCGCTCGTACAGCTCGTGAGAGTCGTCGACGACGAAATCCGCGGCCGCAACAATGTCGTGCTCGGCAAACTCGAGGGCAACAATCCGGCGGGCTCGGTGAAGGACCGGCCGGCACTCTCGATGATCAGGAAAGCGGAACTGCGCGGCCGCATCAAGCCCGGCGACACGCTGATCGAAGCAACGAGCGGCAACACCGGTATCGCGCTCGCAATGGCCGCCGCGGTACGCGGCTACAAGATGCTGCTGATCATGCCGGAAGACCTGTCGCTCGAACGCCGCCAGAGCATGACCGCATACGGCGCGGAGATTCTGCTGACGCCGGTTACGGGCGGTATGGAATATGCGCGCGATCTCGCCGAGCAGATGCAGCGCGAAGGCAAGGGCATCATCCTCGACCAGTTCGGCAACCCCGACAATCCGCTTGCGCATTACGAAGCGACGGGCCCTGAAATCTGGCGCGATACCGAAGGGAAGATCACGCATTTCGTATCCGCGATGGGCACGACGGGCACGATCATGGGCGTGTCGCAGTATCTGAAAGAACAGAACGCGCAGGTTCAGATCGTCGGCGCCCAGCCCGAAGAAGGTTCGCGTATTCCGGGCATTCGCAAATGGCCGGAAGCGTATTTGCCGAAGATCTTCGATCGCAGCCGCGTCGATCGCGTCGAGAACGTGAGTCAGGCTGCATCGGAAAACATGGCGCGCCGGCTGGCGTCGGTCGAAGGCATTTTCTGCGGCATCTCGTCGGGCGGCGCGTGCGAAGTGGCGTTGCGCATTGCGCGGCAAGTCGAGAATGCGACGATCGTGTTTATCGTCTGCGATCGCGGCGATCGTTATCTGTCGACGGGTGTGTTTCCGGCTTGAGTTTTGGCCTCGCCGGCGGGCCAGGCAGTTGGTCCGCTATGCCGCTATGCCGCTAGTCGGCAAACAAAAAGCGCCGTGCAGCAAATCCGCTGCACGGCGCTTTTTGTTGTTTTCTGCCCGTGGAACTGCGGCGGGTCGCGATCGCAGTGCCTCGCAAACCCGCCAGGCAACACCTCATTGCATCTCAGGCGCCGGCGCACCACGACCGTTCACACCATTCGTGCCGTTATTGATGCCGTTCATGCCGTTCGAACCCGCCGTACCGTTCACACTGTTCGTGCCATTCGTGCCATTCGTGCCATTCGTGCCGTTGGCATTGATGCCGCCCGTCGCCGCGACTTGCGCCTTGATCCGCTGACCCAGCTGATAAACGGCCAGCGCATAGAAGAAGCTGCGGTTATAGCGCGTCAGCACATAGAAATTCTTGAGCCCGAGCACATACTCGGTCGGCCGCCCCGGCGACGGCAGATCGACGACCGTCACCGGCGTTCCCGCTTCGGACGTTGCGTTGAACGGAGACGGCTCGTTCATCAGCATGCCGGCACGCAGCAATTGCTCGAGCGACCAGTGCGGCTCGGGCTGTCCATTTGCCGCGGCCTGCGCGATGCCGAGGCTGCCGGCGTCGGATGCGATATTCCACACGACGGGCCGCCCCGTTTCCCAGCCGTGCTGCTTCAGATAGTTCGCGACGCTGCCGATCGCATCGGCCGCGCTCGTGCGCAGATCGATCGTGCCGTCGCCGTCGTAATCGACTGCATATTGAATGATGCTGCTGGGCAGGAACTGCGGAATGCCGATCGCGCCCGTGTACGAGCCGAGCACCGAAGTCGGCTCGATCTGCGAGTCGCGCGTCCAGATCAGAAAGTCCGCGAGATTCTTGCGAAACGTGACTTCACGTTCGGCGCGATTGGGCGTGTTGGGGTAGTCGAAGGTCAGCGTCGTCAGCGCGTCGAGTACGCGGAAGTTGCCCATATAGCGGCCGTAGATCGTCTCGACACCGATAATCCCGACGACGACTTCCGGCGGCACGCCGAACTGCTCGTACGCGCGCTGCAGCGTCGCCTGATTCGCGCGCCAGAACTTCACGCCCGCATTGATGCGCACCGCGTCGAGAAAGCGCGCCTGATATGCATGCCAGTTCTTTATCGCGGGCGTCGGCGCGGGCGTGACGAGCTTGACCGCGGTCGCCGAATAGCTGACTCGCGCAAAGAGATCGTGCAGCATGTTCGCATCGAAATCGTAACGCGCAACCATGTCGTTGATAAACGCGTCGACATCGCCGTTGTTCGCGTAGCGCTGCGGGATGATCTCTTCCTCGAACGTCTGCCCTTGCTGCACCGGCTGTTGCGGCTGCGCCTGCGCCACCATCATCTGCGCAGTCTGCGGCTTCTGCTGCGGGCTCGGGCTTGCGCCCGACGTCTGCGCCGAGGCCGGGCCCGCTGCCGCGAACATGCACGATGCGACGATGGAAAGTGCGGCGGCCAAAATGGTGGTACGGAGCCGGAATCGTGCGCGGGATCGTGCGGGCAGAGCGGGGAAGGTGGGCAAGGCTGGCAAGTCGGGGCGAAAGGTCATGGGGTCGACGTGTGCGATGCGGATGGATGTGACGGATGAGTGACGAGGCGCGCCGATTTGCACGAATGCGTGCGAAACCGCTCCGGCGCAGTATACCCGACGACGGTCGCGCAAAATGATGCAGGAATATTGCAGCGTGCGGCCGTGCGCGACTTCTGCCGCTGCGGCGCATATGGCGGCGGGGTGCGGCCGGGCAGCGCGCGGTCCAGTACGCGGTCCGATGGCGTGCTGTGGTAAGTTGACGATGTGCGGCCGTAGCCGGGCTTCGTCTTCAGGGCGCGCCACCGGTATTCGACGAACGGGCAGGCAACGACAAGCAACAAACAGGTGAAAAAACAGGCGCGCAAAATCAGCGCGAAGAGCGGGCATAACCTGCGGGCACAATCGGGCACAACCCAAGGACACAATCGGGCACAACCCAAGGACACCACCCACGCGCGTTCGGAGCGCGACCAGCAAGCGCGCAACGAATCCCGCGACGACTGACGGCGACGACTCATGGCAACCGGTTTCTATTCCCACGCGGACTGTCTGAAGCATGAGATGGGGCACTGGCATCCCGAATGCCCCGCGCGCCTGCAGGCAATCGAAGACCAGCTGATCGCAGGCCGCATCGATACGTTGATCGAGCGCGAATCGCCGCCGCTTGCGGACGAAGCGGATTTACTGCGTGTGCACACGCAGGCGCACCTCGACCATATCCGTCAGACCTCGCCACACGAAGGCTACGCGGCCATCGACCCCGATACCTCGATGAACCCGCATTCGCTGCAAGCCGCGTTGCGAGCGGCAGGCGCGGCCGTCGCGGCCACCGATGCGGTCATCGCGGGCCGTTTCGACAACGCATTCTGCAGCGTGCGTCCGCCGGGCCACCATGCGGAGCCGGCCCGCGCGATGGGCTTCTGCTTTTTTAACAATGTCGCGATCGCGGCTCGCCATGCACTCGACGTGCATGGGCTCGAGCGCGTCGCGATCATCGACTTCGACGTGCATCACGGTAACGGTACCGAAGCGGCATTCACGGGCGACCCGCGCGTGCTGATGTGCAGCATCTTTCAGCATCCGTTCTATCCATACAGCGGCACTGAGAACGCGTCGCCGAATATGGTCAACGTGCCGATCGCCGCGCGCTCGAAGGGCGACGTCGTGCGCGAGGCCGTCGATCTGTTGTGGTTGCCGCGGCTGCACGAGTTCAAGCCGCAGATGCTGTTCATATCGGCGGGGTTCGACGCTCATCGCGAAGACGATCTCGGCAACCTCGGACTCGTCGAAGCCGACTACACATGGCTTACCGAACAGATTCGCCATATCGCCGACCTGTACGCGAAAGGGCGCATCGTCAGTTGCCTCGAGGGCGGGTATAACCTGTCGGCGTTGGGCCGTAGTGTCGTCGCGCATGTGAAGGCGCTCGCGGGGTTGTAGGCGCGCACTCCTCGCGCCGCATACGCGCGGCGCAGCGCGAAGAGCACAAGCCGCAGCGAAACACGAGCAATGAAAGAGCGCCGACGCGGGCGCCATCCGAGACCCAAACGGAGACGATCATGAGTGCCCATCCGCAGCCTGATTCGCGTTCTCATCCGGAGCGCGAGACCGGGCACGACCGCGGCTCGCTCGTCGAAGTCGAGCACGACGCTTACGGCACGCCCGGCGTCGTGCGTCTGACGTTGAACCGGCCGGCTGCATTCAACGCGCTGTCCGAGGCGCTGCTCGATGAACTGCATGCGCAGCTCGCCGCGCTGGAAAAATCCGATGCGCGTGTCGTCGTCCTGGCCGGCGCGGGTCGCGCGTTCTGCGCGGGCCACGATCTGAAGGAGATGCGCGCGGCGCCGTCGCTCGATTACTACCAGCGGCTCTTCGCGCGCTGCACGAAGACGATGCTGACGATCCGCCGTTTGCCGCAGCCCGTGATCGCGCGCGTGCACGGCATCGCGACGGCGGCCGGCTGTCAGCTGGTCGCGATGTGCGACCTCGCCGTGGCCGCCGATACCGCGCGCTTCGCGACATCGGGGGTCAACCTCGGCCTCTTTTGCGCGACGCCGGCGGTGCCGTTGTCGCGCAACGTGATGCCGAAAGCCGCACTCGACATGCTGCTGACCGGTGACTTCATCGATGCGCTGGCCGCGAAGCTGCACGGCCTCGTCAATCGCGTCGCCCCGCTCGACGGGCTCGACGCCGAAGTCGCGGCGCTTGCTGCGAGCATCTGCGCGAAGCCGCGCGACGCGGTGAGCATGGGCAAGGCACTTTTCTACCGTCAGCTCGAAATGGGCGTCGAGGCCGCGTATCAGCTTGCCGGCCAGACGATGGCCTGCAACATGATGATGGACACGGCGCTCGAGGGCGTGCAGGCGTTCATCGATAAGCGGCCGCCTGAATGGCGCCGCTAGCCTGCGACCACGGATAAGGCGGTAAGCGATATGCGCATACGCGCTAAATTCCATGTGGTTATGAAAAAATCGAAAACGATTATTAAAGGGCATGACGTGCGTACGGTAAAATCGCGCGTCTAATCCGAAATAAAAGCAGCGGCGGAGATTGCCAGCAGCGAGGCGCAAAACGCTCGCCGGCAATAGTCCGCCGTTTTTTTCATGATCGAACTTCGCAATATCTCGCAGTGCTTTGCCGGCCCACGAGGCCTGATCGACGCGCTGCATAACGTCAATCTGTCGATACCGTCGGGCGAAGTATTCGGCATCATCGGCCGCAGCGGCGCCGGCAAGAGCACGCTGGTGCGTACGATCAATCTGCTCACGAGGCCGACCGAAGGCAATGTCGTGGTAGGCGGCCGCGATCTGACCACGATGTCCGCGGACGGCCTGCGCTCCGCGCGCCGCGAAATCGGCATGATTTTCCAGCACTTCAATCTGCTGTCGTCGCGCACGGTGTTCGACAATGTCGCGCTGCCGCTCGAGCTGGCCGGCATGAAACGCGCGGCGATCGAAGCGGCTGTGCTGCCGCTGCTCGATCTCGTCGGCCTGCGCGCCCAGAAAGACCGCTATCCGTCGCAGATCAGCGGCGGTCAGAAGCAGCGCGTCGGCATTGCGCGCGCGCTTGCGAGCAAGCCGAAAGTGCTGCTCTCCGATGAAGCGACGTCCGCGCTCGACCCCGAAACCACGCGCGCGATTCTCGATCTGCTCAAGCGCATTAACCGCGAACTCGGCCTCACGGTCGTGTTGATCACGCATCAGATGGATGTGATCAAGCAGGTGTGCGACCGCGTCGCCGTACTCGATGCGGGCCGCGTCGTCGAACAGGGCAAGGTCATCGACGTGTTCCTGCAGCCGCGTCACGAAGTCACGCGTGCGCTGATCGGCGATGTGATCGCGCAGGAATTGCCGCCCGCGATGAAGGCGCGCGTCGCCGACCGGCTGCAGGCGGGCAACGGCCATCTATTGCGGCTCGCGTTCAGCGGCGCGGGCATCGATCAGCCGATCCTGTCGGAGACGGTTCGCCGCTACGAACTCGACTTCAACATCCTGCACGGCCAGATCGACGAGATCCAGGGCCAGGCGTTCGGTTCGCTCGCCGTGCTCGCGAACGGCCAGCCGGCGAAGGTGGCCGAAGCGATCGCGTTCCTGCGCGAACAGCGCGTCGTGGTCGAGGAGATGGCATATGTCGAGTGAAATGATCGATATGTTCGTGCAGTCGTTCTGGGAGACCCTCGCGATGGTCGGTATCTCCGGGGTGCTCGGCGCGCTCGCCGGTTTGCCGCTCGGCGTGCTGCTTTATCTGACCGGGCGCGACGGCGTATTGCAGAACCTGCCGTTCAATCGCGCGATGGGCGTGATCGTCAACGCCGTGCGCTCGACGCCGTTCATCATTCTGCTCGTGGCGGTCATCCCTTTCACGCGGCTCGTCGTCGGTTCGTCGATCGGGACCGCCGCGGCCATCGTGCCGCTGACGATCGCCGCCGCGCCGTTTATCGCGCGGCTCGTCGAAACGGCCTTGCGCGAAGTCGATCGCGGCCTGATCGAAGCCGCCCAGGCGATGGGCGCGACCACGAGCCAGATCGTCTTCAAGGTGCTGCTGCCCGAGTCGTTGCCCGGCGTCGTTGCGGGGCTCACGATCACGTTTGTCTCGCTCGTCGGCTATTCGGCGATGGCCGGTGCGATCGGCGGCGGTGGCCTCGGCGATCTCGGCATTCGCTATGGGTATCAGCGCTTTCTGCCCGACGTGATGCTCGTGGTGGTCGTGATCCTGATCGTGTTTGTGCAACTGGTGCAGTCGTTCGGCGACTGGCTCGTGCGGCGGCTGAGTCACCGGTAGACGCGCACTTCGATCGTCGCGCGCCGCGCATTAGCGCGCGGATTAGAGGCGCCGGTCGAACGCATGTCTGGCGCGTTGCGTATTTTTGAGATTAAATGGTTTGAATAGTACGATCGTTCGCTATTGACGTCGCCTTTGACGGCGATGCAGCCCTCGCGAAATCCATCATGCCTGACGCGGCCTCGGCTGCATGCGGGCCGGGCGCCGAGGGGCTGTCGTTATAATGTCCGTCAGGTTGACGTATTCGTAACTTTGGAGCGTGTGCATGAAAATTCTGGTGCCAGTCAAAAGGGTGGTCGATTACAACGTGAAGGTGCGCGTGAAATCGGACCACACGGGCGTG
>NZ_JAVHZD010000015.1:0-194654 GCF_031119615.1 Paraburkholderia sp. SARCC-3016
GTCAGGTGAGCACGCTCGACGCGCCCCTTGGCCGGGCTGCTGTTCGCACAGAACGCGTCAATGTTCAGCTCGTACATTGCCCGGCCAAAGTGCGTCACGCTGGTGCCAGTCTTGCTGGCGGTTGTACTGCGAAAGACGCTCGCCTTGTCGCTGTAGAAAGCGCCGGGCTTGCCATGGCGTTCGATGTACGCGCGCGTCGCTTCAAAATAACTGAAGGTCGATTCGGTGGCCGTGAAGTGCAGCGTCATCAGGCGGCTCGTAGCGTCGTCCACGTACACCAGCAGCGTGCACGCCGGTGCGCGTTCCTCGAACCAGCGATGATCGCTGCCATCGATCTGCACCAGTTCGCCCAGGCACGCGCGCCGCGCTCGCGGCTGGTAGACCTTCGGCGGACGCTGGCGGCGCGGCACCCACAGGCCGGCGGCCGTCATGAGCCCACGCACCGTTTCCTTCGCCAGGCGAATGCCATGACATTCATACAGCTTCTCGCAGGCCAGCGTCGGCCCGAAATCCGCGTAGCGCTCACGGATGATCGAGATTGCACGATCGGCCGTCACGGCATCCAGACGGTTGTTGCTGGGCTTTGATCGACGACCCGACACGAGACCCGGCGCACCCAGATCACGCAGTCTGCCGACCAGTCTGCGGATCTGCCGCGTCGTCAGCCCGAGCCGTTCCGCGGCACGCCACGGCTTGAGCGTGCCGTCCGCCACGTCCCGAATCACCTTGTACCTGTCCAGCTCGCGCATCGTCATGGTTATCCGTTCTGTCGCAGCCATCGAAGCTCCCGGTGCCGGTTAGCCGGCGGCCGGTCAGCTTACGATGGTCCGAAAAGCGGACATCTGAACTTGGCTAAAAGCGGACATTACAACTTAGCCACTACACGATTTCTGGTTGATAATTTATCTTATGTCAAATTACATATAATCGCCCACGATGATGAATTACGGAACCCGGATCAGCGCTTCCTCCTCGCATATCTCAGCACGAAACAGGCTGAACGCCGTTCAATTCGGCGCGGATGCCCGCGGGCATCTTTCTCACATGCGTCAAAGAAATCGCAGATCAGCCCACGTCGCTATCCGGGGAAATGCCACTCGCAACGGGTTGCGTCACCGACTCTGAGCTGGCCGCCCTGCCCGGCGATCACAATTGCGTTCTGTCCGAACGTGAGCCCGCCGTCCACACGCGGGTCTGCACGCCATCCGGCCAGCGTGTCGAGCGGTTCGTGCGGCCACGCCGGGTCGGGTGCGCCGCGCGTCTGGTCGACTGTCGTAATCGGACAGCGCGCGCAGGGTTTGACCAGACGCAGCACGACCGGCACACGTTGGTGCTCGCCATGCGCGTCCAGCAGCACGGTATCGACATAGTCTTCGTCGAAGGCGTCGAGATCGCCGGCCAGCACGATGTTGGGACGAAAGCGGTCCATCGGCACCGCGCTTGCGCCTTTACCGGCAAGACGGCGGTTGATCTCATCGAGAGAGGACTCGTTGGTCACGAGCAGCGGAAAACCATCGGCGAATTGCACCGGGGCTTCGATCTCGCCAGTCCATTTCCTGCTGGCGTGGCGAACCGGGTCAGGGTCGAAACGCACCAGCCTCACCGGCGCTGCCAGCGCCCGTGAAAACCATTGCGCGGCGGCATCGCCTTCGTCAAGCGCGCGGAAGCTGTCTTTCCACACGGTGACGCGAACCGTGCGCGCATGCGCCGGTGCGTCGAACGGCAACGCGAACGTGTCGTGCAGCGTTGGCGTGGAAAGCTCGAGCCGGTCTCCCGCAAGCGCGGTGCGAATCGTCGCCATGCGCGGATATTCGCGCTGCGACACGAACCGGCCATCGGCGTCGACCGCCATCCAGTGACGATCCCAGCGAAGCCCGTGCGACACCACGTCGGCCGCTTGCAACGCGATGCCGGCACAGGATTTGATCGGATAGACGTACAGCGCACTGATAAAAGGCATGGCCGGGACAAGCGGGAGAAATTGAGCCGGAATTTCCACGTATCGTACATCGTCCCGCAACCTACCCGTCAGAATGCTTGCAGACGCAACGATGACGGCGACCGTTGCGGGAGCCCTCGCTCGTATGGCGCGCCTACGACGCCGGCCGAATCGACCTTCGCCGCCGCGCTACGTCGGCGTCCGGGGTCGCAACGGCGGACCCGCCTTCAGCGCAACGCCTTCGCTGCGACATAAGGCCCGGTTGCGAACAGATCGGCAGGCAGCGTGCCACTCTTTTCTGCAGGACCGCCGCGACGTCGCTGCGATGCGATGCGCCCCATTGCCGCGTATTGCGCATGCCAGCAATCAGTTTCGCGACGTCGCCCTGATGCTGCGCGAGGTAATCGGCCCGCATCGCGCTCACGCCGATATACGGCGTTGCATCGGACTTCGTCAGCTTCTTCCATTCGTCGCCGAACGTACCGAGCCGTTTGACTTTCAGTTCCTTGATCTGCGCCACCGTAACCGAGCGCAACGCTGCCGCATCGACCTGCTTCTGCACCGGAAACTGCGCGAGCAACCGCTCGTTGCCGGGCACCAGCGCGAAATCGCCGGTCGTTACGCCGTCGTTGCCTAGCAGCACCGCGGTTGCGATCGCCGCGACCGAACTGCCGGCCGGCGACATGCCGACGCGTTTGCCGCGCAGGTCGGCCAGCGAATGGATCGGCGAAGCCTGCAGCGCGACGAATTCGACGTCGGCAGGCCGCGTGGCAAGCACCACTTTCAGCGGCACGCCGTCGGCCGCTGCGCTGAACACGGCCGCCGCAGGCGCGCCAAACGCAAAGTCGATCGCGTTCGCCGCCAGCGCGCGATTCGGCGCATTGAGGTCCGCAAAGCGCACGAACTTTACGTCCAGTCCGCGCTGCTGCAGAAAATGCTGCGCTTTCCAGCGGCGTGAGCCTCGGGTTCGGCACGGTGCCGGCGACGTGTGGTTCGACGATTGCGGCGGCTCGCGTGCATCACGCTTCGTGCAACGCCGCGAGCAGCCGCTCCGGCGTCAACGGCAGATCGCGTACACGCAGGCCAAGTGCATCCGCAAGCGCATTGCCGATCGCTGCCGCGGTCGGCCCTGCCGCACATTCACCAACACCGAGCGGCGGCAGCTCCGGATGCGGCAGGATATGCACGGCAAACTCGCCGGGCACCTCGTCGAAACGCAGGATCGGATAGTCGTCCCACGAGCGCGACGTGATCTGCGTCTGGTCCCACTGCACCGCTTCCTTCAAGGTCCAGCTTGCAGCCTGCAATACGCCGCCTTCGACCTGGTTCATCAGGCCGTCCGGGTTGATGACCTCACCGGCATCCACCGCGACCGTCACGCGTTCGAGCAGGATCCGATCGGTAACCTCCACTTCGATCACCACCGCGCAATAGGCAGCGCTGTTCTTGTACTGGGCGAAGCCGACGCCGCGTCCGCGCATTGCGTCGGCGCGTTTGGCCTCGGGCCTCGCATCGTGCCAGCCGGACTCGCGCGCTACCGTGTCGAGCACGGCGATCGCGCGCGGGTCGTCGAGATGCGCGATCCGGAAAGCGATCGGGTCGATCCCGGCCAGTGCCGCGAGCTCGTCCATCGCCGATTCGATCGCAAACACGTTGGCAAACGCGCCCAGCGTGCGCAACGCCGAGCAACGCAACGTGCGCGCCGGCACGAAGTGATAGACGATCTCGCGCCCGGCCATCTTGTACAGCGGCTGCGCGTTACGCTGTCCACCTCCGCCTTGTGTGAACGGAAAGTCGCGCGGCTCGGGCAGCGCGCCCGGCTGTTCGCGATGCCAGGCCGCCAGCAAGGCCGCGCCATTGCCGGTGCCCGGCCGCACCGCATGCGTATGACTCCATACATCGTAGCGCCAGTGTGCGATACGGCCGTTCGCATCCAGACCGGCATCGACGCGCATCACCATCGCCGAGCCGAACGATGCCCACGACAGTTCGTCTTCGCGGCTCCATTGCACGCGCACCGGCAGGCCGCACGCGCGCGACAGCAAGGCGGCGTCGAGCGCGACGTCGTCCGCGCCGTTGTGGCCGTAGCAACCGGCACCGTCCTTGTGAGTCACGCTGACCTGATCGGGCGCGAGGCCGAACGTGGCCGCCAGTTCGCGCTGCAATGCGAAGCTGCCTTGCGTATGCGACCACACCGACAGGTGCGGCCGCTCGGGCGCGACGGCTTGCCAGTGCGCGAGCGCGCAGGCCGGGCCGATCGACGCGTGCGACAGAAAGGGCTTCGAGTACCGCGCGTCGATACGCGCATGCAACTGCGTGCCGGTCGGCTCCGCCGCCGCCTCGACCGTGCTCGGCTGGGACGGCAGCGCGGGCAGCCAGCTTTGCGCGGCATCGGGCGCGGGCAAGTTCGCTTCGCCGTCCCAGCGCGCGAGCCGCTGCGCCACCAGCGCGGCCTTGACCGCCTGCTCTTCGCGCTGCGCGCAAACGCCGATAAAGCGTCCATCTACCAGCACCTGTTCGACACCGGGCAATGCACGCACCGCACCGGCATCGAAGCCGATGAGCCGCGCGCCGTACGACGGCGGCCGCACCACCCGCCCGTGCAACATGCCGGGCAACTCGAGGTCGTGCACGAACGCCGCGCCGAACAGTTTGGTCGACAGATCGAGGCGCGCCGCGCTGGTGCCGCTGATTTCGCGCGACGCCCAATGCCGCGGCATCGCGCTGCCGTCGGCCGGCGCGTCGAGATCGACGGCGCTTGCCAGCTCGCCGTAGGTCAGCGCGCGCCCGGGATGCGCATCGCAAGAAAAGCGCCCCTGCGCGACATGCACCGCATCGCGAGCCACGTCGAGCCGCAGCGACGCGGCCGCGATAAAGCGCTGCCGCACCTCCGCGCATGCTGCGCGCACCGCCATGCCGCCGATCTGCACCGACACGCTGCCGACCGTCAGGCCCTGGTCCGGGCAATGCTCGGTCGCGCCGGCCGTTACGCGCAGCGACGCAAGCGGTACGCAGAGTTCCTCGGCGGCCATCTGCGCGAGCGCAGTGACCGTGCCCTGGCCGAGCTCGACCTTGCCGATAAGCAGCTCGATGGTGTTGTCTGCGGCGACGCGAATCCAGCTCGACAGACGCGGATTGGTCGACAGATCGGCATGCAACACAGGCAGGTTCATCGCGCGGACTCCCTGGCGGCAGCCAGTGCCGCGATCGCGCGCCGCGCCGCGCGCAGAATGCGCACGTGGGTACCGCAGCGGCACAGATGACGATCGAGCGCACGCAGCAGTTCGGCATCGTCGGGAGCGGGGTTGTGTTCGATCAGCGCCGCCACCGACATCATGATGCCGTTGATGCAATACCCACATTGCGCCGCCTGTTCGTCGACGAACGCCTGCTGCACCGGATGAGGCGTCGCGGCCGTGCCGAGGCCTTCGATGGTGGTCACCACGCTGCTGCCGAGCGCCTCGAGCGGCAGATCGCAGGACTGCACCGCGCGCCCGTCGATCTGCACCGTGCAACTGCCGCAATGGCCGGCGCCGCAGCCGAAGCGCACGCCCTTCAACTGCAGGTCCTGACGCAGGATGTATAGCAACGGTGTCGACGGCTCGGCCCGCACGCGATGACGCGTGCCGTTAACCGTCAGTTCGAATTCCTGTGGCGAAGATAGAGTCATGTGCGTACCCGTCGGGTCTTGATCTTCAGCAGGCGCGCAGCGTTACCGCCCATGATCGCCTGCTGCTGCGCGTCGCTCAGACGGGTGACGCTTTGCACCAGCCCGACTGGATCGTCGTCGCCCATATCATACGGATAGTCGGTACCGAGCAGCACATGGCGTGCGCCGTAACGTTCGATCATGCTGTCGAGCAACGTGGTATCGAACGTAAGCGTATCGAAATAGAACTTCTTCAGATAGGACGACGGTTTCTTCTTCACCAGCACGCGCGCATCGGCACGCGCCTTCCATGCATGGTCCATGCGCGCCGGATAGTGCGGCAGATAACCGCCCGCATGCGCGACGCAGAACTTCAGGCCCGGATAGCGATCCAGCACGCCGCCGAAGATCAGATGGCTAACCGCCAGCGTCGATTCGAGCGGATTGCCGATCACGTTGTTGAAGTAGTGGTCGACCATGCGCTCGCCACGGTCGAAGCCGAGCGGATGGATAAACAGCACCACGTCGAGTTCCTGCGCCTTGGCGAAAAAGCGTTCGAGGCCGAGACGCCGGTCGGCCAGATCGATACCGTTGACGTTGGTGTTGATCTCCACACCGCGCATGCCAAGCCGGTTCACACAACGCACCAGTTCGGCGGTGGCCATCTTCGCGTCCTGCAGCGGCACCGTGCCGAGTCCGACGAAACGGTCGGGATACTGTGCGACGAGCTCCGCGATGCGATCGTTCTGCGCGCGCGACAGGTCGCGTCCGAGGCCCGGCTCGGCCCAGTAGTAGTACTGTCCCGGCGACGGCGATACCGCCTGCATATCGATGCCCATCCGGTCCATATCCTGCAGACGCTCGTCGACACCGGACAGCTTGCCGCCGCGCTCCTGCATCTGGCGCTGGTTGATCTCCCGGCTCAACGCATTGGCGAACACGATCGCCGGCTCTTTCTCGTGCGGCTTTAGCGGCGCGACCTGGGCGGCCACCTCAACGTTGTGATAGTGGCAATGAATGTCGACGCGCAGCGCACGACCGCGCTTGCTGCGCGCCAGCGTCGCGTCGCCGTTCTTCTGATGCTGGCAGCCGGGCACGTGGCGGCCCGGGGTACAGGTGTGAAACATGAAAGAGTTCCGATAGAAGCGGCACGCGCCGCGAACGTCAATGAATACCCAGATAGCGGTGCAAGGTCGCTTCGCTCGCCTGCAGCTCGGCAGGCTTGCCTTGCCAGACCACGCGCCCGGTCTCGAACAGGTAGACGCGGTCGGCCAGCGACAGCGCGCTGTACAGGTTCTGCTCGACCAGCAGAATGCCGAGGCCGTGCGCGCGCAGGCGGCCGAGAATCTCCTCCACCTGTGCGACGGTGACCGGCGCGAGCCCTTCGGTCGGCTCGTCCATCAGCAGGATGCGCGGCCCGGTCATCAGCGCGCGGCCGATTGCGAGCAGTTGCCGCTCGCCGCCCGACAACTGGTTGCCGCGATTGGCGCGCCGCTCGCCGAGGCGCGGAAACGCGTCGAGCACCTGCTGCACGGTCCATGCGCCCGTGCGTTTGCGCTCGAGCATCTGCAGATGTTCGAGCACGGTCAGCGACGGAAACAGCCGGCGCCCCTGCGGCACGTAGCCGATCCGGCGCGCCGCGATCTGGTGCGACGGCAGGCCGCGCAGTTCGGCGCCGTCGAGGCGCACCGAGCCGGCGGTCACGCGCGGCGACCCGAGCCCCATCACCGAGCGCACCAGCGAGGTCTTGCCCATGCCGTTGCGGCCGAGCAGCGCGACGATTTCGCCCTCGGCCACCTGCATCGTGACGCCGTCGAGCACGGCCGCCTCGCCGTATGCAGCGCTGACATTGCTGATCTCAAGCATGTCGCGGCCTCCCCAGATAGATTTCCTGCACCTGCGGGTTGCGCCGGATTTCGGCGGGCGTGCCCTCCACCAGCACCCTGCCCTGGTACATGCAGACCACGCGATCGACCAGACCGAGCGCGAGGTCGATATCGTGTTCGATCAGGATCACCGACAAGCTCCGCGGCAAGCCGCGAATCACGTCGGCCATCACGACGCGCTCGGCGGGCGACAGACCTGCCGCCGGCTCGTCGAGCAGCAGCAGGCGCGGCGCGCTGGTCAGCGACATCGCCAGTTCGAGCTGGCGTTGCTCGCCATATGACAGCTCCTTTACGAGCTGGCTGCGGCGCTGGTGCAGATGGCACTTGTCGAGCGCATCGGCGACCCGCTGGCGCTCGTCATCGCGTGCGCGCCCCGCGCCGAACAACGAAAATTTCGTGCGGCCGAGCCCGCGCGCGGCCAGCAGCAGGTTGTCTTCCACCGAAAGCCCGAAGAACAGGTTGGTGATCTGAAAAGTCCGCGCAATGCCGCGCGCCGCGCGCAGGTTCGGCGCCATGCGCGTGATATCGGCGCCGGCCAGCGCCACCCGTCCACACGAGGCCGGGATCATGCCGGTGATCGCGTTGAACAGCGTGGTCTTGCCGGCGCCGTTCGGGCCGAGAATGGCGCAGCGCTCGCCGGGCGCGATGGTCAGGTCGATGCCGTCGACCGCCTTCAGCGCGCCGAAGTGGATGCCGACCTGAGCAAGTTCGAGAAGTGTGGAGTTCATCGCCAGCCTGTTTCGCCAAGAGCCGGCACTAGGCCTTCTTGATGCCCTGGAAAGCCCGCGAATACGAAGGCTGCTTCAGATAGTCGTCCGGCTTGTAGGTCCAGAACTGCGAAACCTGCGGATAGGTTTCGAGCGGCACGTTCCAGTAGCCGCCGCCGGGCCGCTTCTCGACCTGGCGGATATAGACGTCGTAGACGGGATTGCCGTACGCGTCCAGATGCACCGGGCGGCCCAGCGGCGAGTTCGTCAGCGTGACCTCGCGCACCGCGGCGAGAAACTTCTGCCGGTCCTCCACCTGGCCGTTCACCGCCTGGATCGCCTGTGCGAGCCACATCGCCGCCGAGTAGAACGAGAAGCCGTACAGCGACGGCAGCTTCCTGTAAGCGGCCTGATACGCGTCGACGAACTTCTGCGTCGCCGGGATCGGATTGCCTTCGGCGAAGTGCGCCGACGACACGATGCCGTCCACCTCGGGGCCCAGCGTGCGGATCACCGACTGGTCGGTGAAGTTCTGTGCGCCCATCAACGGAATCTTGCCCTTCATGCCGAAGCTTGCCCATTGCTGGATAAAGCGATTGGCATCGGCGCCGGTTTGCATCGCGAACACCGCGTCGGGCGCGGCGCTCTGGATCTGCGCGATGTAGGGGCTAAAGTCCTGCGTGTTCAGCGGGTTCCAGAACTGCCCGGCAATCTTGCCGCCGAGCCCGGTAAACACCTGTGCAAAGCCGCCGCACTGCTCGTAGCCGAACGTGTAATCCTGCGACACCGTGACAACCTTGCGCAGATTCTTCTTGCGATACGCCCAGTCCGCGAGCGGCCGCGACATCTGGCTTGCCGTGTAGCCGGCCACGCGCAGCACGTTGGGCACGCGGGCGCGTTGTGTCAGGTCGTCGGCGGCGACCACCGGCATGAAGTACGGCACGCCGTTGCTCTTCGCATATTCGGCCACGGCCAGGCCGGTATTGGCGAGCAGGTCGCCGATCAGAAACGCCACGCCCTGCTGTTCGACCAGCTTGCGGGCTTTCTGCAACGCGATGTCGGGATTCGAGCCGTCGTCCTCGACCAGCACGTGAATCTCGCGGCCGGCCACCTTGCCGCCGACCTGCGTCCAGTAAAGGTTGAAGCCCTCGACGATCTCCTTGCCGCCGGCCGCGACCACGCCGGTCAGCGGCGCCAGCAAGCCGATCTTGACCGGCCCCGTGCCTTGCGCGAGCGCCTCAAGCGCATGCGTCGACAGCATGAGCCCGCCGAATGCGGCAGCCGAAGTTTTGACGAAGCTGCGACGATCCATTGCTGATTCCCCACGATCTGATATTTTCGACGGCATGGTTCTAGACCTGCCCCGCTTTGCCCGCCGCGCGCGCGAGCCGCGCCGCGCGCTTGCCCGAACGGCTGCGCAGGCTGCCCAGCAGCCCCTCGGGCGCGAAGATCATCACAAGCACGAATAGCAGGCCGAGCACCATCGACCAGCGTTCCGTGTACGAACTGACCACGTTCTGCAGCACCACGATCAGCGCCGAGCCGACAATGCCGCCGGCAAGCGTGCCGATACCGCCGAGAATCGCCATCAGCAGGCCCATCACCGACTGCGTCAGAGCGACTGTCGACGGGCTGACGAAGCTGTTGAAAAGCGCATACAAGGCGCCCGCGACCCCGGCCACGAAACCGGAAAACACAAAGCCGATCAGCAGATGGCGGCTCGTGTCGTAGCCCAGACTGCGCATGCGCGACTCGCTCTCGCGGATGCCGGCGAGCGACATGCCGAACGGCGAGCCGACGAAGCGCCACATCGCGAACGTCAGCAGGCCGGCGAGCACCAGCACGAAGTAGAAGAAGCGCGACGGATCCGCCAGCCAGTCGGGCCGCACGTTGCCGCGCAAGCCGTTCTCCGCGCCGGTCACCGACGTCCAGCGCACGCAGACGCCCCACACCACCATGCCGAGCGCGAGCGTCAGCAGCAGGAAGTACACGCCGCTGGTGCGCACCGCAAGCACGCCGACGATCAGCGACACCGCCATCGCGGCGGCCACGCCCAGCGCACAGCCGGACCATACGTTACCGCCCGCCACGGTGACGACGTACATCACCACGTAGGTGGCGGTGCCGAAGATCGCGCCGTGACACAGCGACGTGCGGCCCGCATAGCCGGCCATGATGTCGATCGACATCGCGAGCAACGCGTAGATCAGCATCTGCGTGACGAGCCCCGTGCGATAGCCGGGCGCGACGAGCGGCACCAGCGCGAGCAGCACGGCGGCGAGCGCGGCCGTCGCGGCGGCCTTGCGCGAGGTCTTCCGAAGGTTGTTCATGCGGTACGTCCGAACAGGCCATGCGGCCGGAATGCGAGCAGCAGCGCCATCGGCCCGAAAATCACGAAGTACGACAGCTCGGGAAACCACACCTGTCCGAAGGTCGACAGCAGCGCGACGGCGAGGCTGCCGAGCGCCGCGCCGACCAGCGAGCCGCGTCCGCCGATGATCACCACGGCAAGGCTGTACACGAGAATTTCCGAATCGGCAGTCGGATACAGTGACAGAAACGCGCCGCCGAGCGCCCCCGCAATGCCGGCGAGCGCCATGCCGAGCAGGAAGGTCGCGACGAACACGACGCGGATGTTGATGCCCATCGCCTGCACGGTCTCGGCATCGTCGACGCCCGCCCGGATCAGCGCACCGAGGCGCGTGCGATTGACCGTCAGCCACAGCAGCACGAACACCAGCACACCGACGCCGAGCACGAACAGCCGATAGCGCGGGTAATAAAGACCGCCGACCTGCAGCGGGCCCTGCAGCCATTCGGGAATCGGCACGTTCAGCGTATCGCCGCCGAAGATCACCAGCGCCGCATCGTTGATGATCAACCCGAGACCGAGCGTCAGCAGCACCTGGCGCAGCTCGTGCCCGGCCACGAACCGCAGCAGCGCCTGCTCGACGAGGCCGAGCAGCGCCACCAGCGCCGCCGCCGCGACGATGCCGGCGAGCAGACTGGAGGTGGCCGTGGCGACCGAATACGCCGTATAGCCGCCGACCAGATACATCGCACCGTGCGCGAGATTGACGATGCGCATCAGCCCGAACACCAGCGTAAAGCCGCTCGCGACGAGGAACAGCAGCGCCGCGAAGGTGAGCCCGTTGAGCAACTGGACGGTGGCCAGCATCAGCGCGCGGCTCCGGTGTTTGTTTCCGGCCTGGCGCCGGCGACGCCCTGCTGGCCGCGATACCAGTCGAGAATCTGCTCGCCGTTCCAGTGCAGCACGCCTGCATGCCGGTTGATATGCTCGTAGACCTTTTCCAGATACCCGATACGGAACGGCTGCCCGCTGATATACGGATGGATCGCCATCGCCATGATCTTCGGCCGCTCAGCGCCTTCCTGGTAATAGCGATCGAAGGTATCGATGCACTTCTGCGTCCAGTACGCCGCTTCGTGATGCTGCACCATCATCATCGTGATGTCGTTGTTTTCCATCGTGTACGGCAGCGTCACCAGCGGGCCATTGCCGGTAGCGATGGTGGTGGGTTCGTCGTCGTAGACCCAGTCGCCGATGTACTTGACGCCCGCGCCCGCGAGTAGGTCAGGCGTCTCGAGCGTCTGCGTCAGGCCCGGACCGAGCCAGCCCACCGGCCGTTTGCCGACGAACTTCTCGAGCACGTCCATGCTGCGCTCGATCATCGACTTCTGGTCTTCCACCTTGTGGATCGGCATCTGCTCGAACGCATGACCCATAAACTCCCAGCCCGCGTCGCGGCAGGCCGCCGCCACCCGCGGGTAGTCGACGCACACACGCGCGTTGATCGACAGCGTCGGGCGGATGCCGAGCAGGTCGTACAGCTTCTTGAAGCGCCAGAAGCCCACCCGCATGCCGTATTCGTGCCACGACCAGTTCGGCACGTCGGGCAGCAGCACGGCGCCGGTCGGCGCCGGCAGCACCTGGCGCGCCATCGGCCTCGCGATGTCCCAGACCTCGAGGTTGACGATGGTCCATACGATCACCCTTGCGTCGCCGGGCAGCGTAAGCGGCGGCCGGTCGACGATGGCGGAGTACTCGGTTCTTTCACGCGGAATCATGGACATGAATGCGGTTCCTTCAATTGGGGGGAGCGGCCGCTGGTGCGGCACCAGACTCGGGCGCGGGGTCGGTTGCGCGCGGGTGCTCAGGTTGTGAGTTCGTCAAGCGCCATCACTTCATCCGAGGTCATCACGAAACCGAATGCGGTGCGAATGCACAGCAGCGCTGCATCGTGCAGCGCGGGCGCGTCCATCGTGTCGACGCAATCGCTCGGCACGAGCACCGCATAGTCGAGCGAGCACGCGGCGGTGACGGTCGACAGCACACAGCTGTTGGTATTGACGCCGGTGACGATCAGCGTGTTGATGCCATGCGAGCGCAACAGGAAATCGAGGTCGGTGGCGGTGAAGCAGTTGTAGCGCTTCTTGGTGTCCACCACCCAGTCGCGCGCTGCGTCGTGCAGACCGGGCATGATCGTGCAGCCCGGCATGCCGGTCAGGTTGTGCTTCAGCACGTTCTTGCGCGGATTGTTCGGATCTTCGGCGCGCGTGCGCCAGAACGCATTCACCCGGATCTCCTCGACGTCGCGGTAATGCGTGACCAGATGCACGACCGGAATCGCCTGGCTGCGGCACCAGTCGAACAGACGTCGGTTCGCGGCCACCACGCGCGCGGCGACGTCGGGCGCGGCCGGCATGGTGGCCACTTCCATGTCCAGATGCCCGCGATGCAGATCGATCGCGACCACCGCCGCTCTGACTTTGTCGACACCGAAATTCATGAGGGTTCCTTATTGCAGGTTGTTACGGGATAGCGCCAGCAGCGCGCGCTGATCGATGCCCAGGTGATCGGCGAGCCAGTCGCCGAGCAGTTCCTGGCCGATCGTCGGGTTGTCGTGCTGGCAATGCTCGGCGCCCGTCTCTTCCTCATCCAGCAGGCGCAACGTGCAGTCGACGCCTTTCGCGACGCCGTAGTCGTAAACCTTGCGCGCCTGCGACACCGTCAGCACGTCGTGACCGCCGTGCATCACCAGATAAGGGCAGCGCATATGCTCCAGATGCCCTTCCAGCGTGAACTCGCGCGCCTTCTCCATGGCTGCCTTCATGCTCGGCCGGCCGAACACCCACTTGATGTGCATCGCCAGCCCGTGGTCTTCGCCGGCGCTGCCCCACATGTCGGTGATGCTCCAGATCGCGCCGTGCGATACGCAGGCGGCGAGGCGGTGCTCGTAACAGGCCGCGCGCGCCGCGTAGTAGCCGCCGAGGCTCGAACCGCACACGGCGATGCGGGCCGGATCGACGTCGGCCCGGGTTTCGAGGTAATCGATGCAGCGTCCGATCGGCACTTCGGTATCCGCACGATTGACGATGCGTTGCCGGCGCAGCGCGCCACCCTGCCCGGGGCCGTCGATCATCAGCACCGAAATGCCACGTTGCAGCGCGCCATGCGCCTGCATGAACCACATCTCGTCCTTGATCGAATCGAGTCCGCCCATGCAGATCAGCACCGGCTGGCGCGCGACCGGAAACGGCGCGCGCACGAAATAGGCGGGCAGCGTGCTGCCGTTTTCGTATGGAATCTCGAGCACTTCGCCTGCCGGACTCAATTGCCGCAGGAAGCCGTGACTCGATCTTTCCATCAGCGTGAAGGTCTCGAGGCGGCGCGGATCGTCCGGGTTCAGGAAGAACTCCGCCTGGCGGAAGTAGTTGGCAGCGCGCAGATAGCAGTTGATCGACGTGCGCACGTGGCCCAGCGCTTCTTCGGCCTGCGCGCGCTGCAGATTGCGCTCGCCGGTGGCACGCCACTCGACGTGCCAGCTGTCGTCGTCGCCGGCGACGATGCGCGCGGCGGTTCGCAATGCTTCGCTGACCGCGCCGCCGCCCTCCTGCGTTTCGCCGAGGCCGCGGCGAAACTGATACGAGAACCATGGATGCTCCGGCCAGTGGTGCCAGCCGAACGGCTCGTAGTGAGCGTCGAGGTTCGCCGTGATGGTACCGATCGCGTTGTCTTCAGCCTGCATGCGTGACCTCGTGGAACTCACGTTTTGTATACATAACTGAGCAACAGACGTGCCAATTCGCAGGCGTATCCAATCATGGAATGCGCGATGCCCAGTCTCCGTGGGCTTCATCGGATCAAACAACGATCGCCGACCCGGTTGACGGTCATCGATAAAATGCCTACAAACAAGGGATGATGTGCTGTTCTGATGCACAGCCTGCGATTGCGGCATCCGAATCGGTGCGCGGATTGCCCGCTTCGGTGCAGACGTCGGCAGATAGAAAGCCTCGTTGCGACGCGCACGGAAAATCCCCACTTTGGATACAATCTGGCAACAGACCGCCTATTGATACGACCACCCGATCCACTTCGGAAGGCCTGCCGCCATGACCAAGCAAGTCCCCCCCGCCGCCGACACGAGCGCGCAGCCCACGCAGCTGCGGCTTGCCGATCCCGCCAGCATCACGCGCTCGCAGTCGGTCACCGATCGACTCAGGGAAGCGATTCTCGCCGGCGTGTTCTCGCCCGCCGAGAAGCTGCAGGAAGTACCGCTAGCGAAGATGCTCGACGTGTCGCGCACGCCGATTCGCGCGGCGCTGCATCGGCTGGCGGCCGAGGGCATGCTGGAGTACGCACCGAACCGCGGCTACAGCGTGCGCAACCTCGCTACCGCCGAGCTGCTCGAAGTGATCGACATACGCGGCGTGCTCGAGGGGCTCGCTGCGCGCTTCGCGGCCGAGCACGGACTGACGCCGCCACTGGAAGCGATCTATCGCGAGGCGCTCGCCGACGGCGACACGCTGCTCGCGAAAGGCATGCTGTTGCCGGAAGACAAGCCGCTGTTTCGCGACGTCAATGTGCGCATCCACGATGCAATCGGCCAGGCCGCCGGCAACCGCATGATCAACGACATGATTCGCCAGTGCCACAACGTGCCGATGTCGTCGGACCGTAACATCCTGTGGGACGAATACCGCTGGAAGCTGCGCAGCCACGACGACCACCACCGGCTGTTCGAAGCGATCATGGCGCGCGAGCCGTACCGCGCCGAACAGCTGATGCGCGAGCATATTCACAGCATCAAGTCGCAATTGCGCGAGCAGCTGGCGGGGCGTGCGCTGCCCGGCGATGCAACGTCGGCGGATGCCGGGTGACCGGACCCCGGTGACGCGCCCCGCGTGGCCGGTCGCGGGGTAGCCACGCATCGATCGATGCCTGACGGCCCGCGCTTCGGCCGAGCCGCCGAAAGGTCTTGGAACAGCGTCCGCATGCCGCCTCCAACCGCATAACCCGACGAAAAATGGCTCGCATGATTGCCCAGCGCGGCTGCTGTACACGAGCGTGCGTGCCGGCAGTAATAGTCGTAGTCCACCGACCACGTATTGCGAAACTCGTCGCGCTGGCCGCCGCTTTTCGGCATGCCGTCCGACATCGGCATGGTATCGAGGCCGATGCAGAGCACCGCACCGAGCTGCCAGAAGTCGTTGTGGTACCCGCCGCCCGCGACCGCATTCGACACGTACTGATACTGCCCGCACAGCTTGACGATGCCATGCCGACCTCGCAGGTCGCGCCCGCCTGCACCGCGATTGCGTCGACAGCCCCGGTACGCTCGCCGCGAGGTCGCCCGGTGCGGTGTGGAACCTGATCTGCTGGTACACGACGTTCGCGTTCAACGGACCGTTGCGATGCTGCACCTGGCCGGCCCATCTGTTCTGCCCGGATTCGCCGGCGTTGCCGAACGCGTACTGCGCGTTCAACTGCCCGCCGTTGTACAACGCGGACGAATGAACAAGTGACCGCATTTGCTCCACTCGCCGCCGCCGCCGACACCTTGTCCATTCACCGCGACATAGGTGTGCATGCGGGCCACACCGCCATTACAAAACGAAAATAGGCTGTCATTTAGATACGCACTGCGACGCGTGAACACCTCACGGCCAATACCGGACAGTGCTTGCCTTATTTTGTCCACTTGCTTGCATCGTCAGACGATCATATATTAAATGTCAATTCAACGAGCGGCAGCGTCTGTGTTTCTTTTCGAAATGAATCCAAGGACTCGGTCGTGCTTCTCAACCCAGGGGGTTTGACGGTTATGCGTAGTCGCAAGACGGGTCTGACGCGCTGGTTGCGCGCCTCCACGATGGCAACGCTGGCGCTGCTGGCATACGCGGCCGGCATGGCCGCCGCATCCGCAGAATCGGTATTGACCGTCGCGATGACCGCAGCCGATATTCCGGACTGGGCCGGGCAGCCCGATCAGGGCTTCGAAGGCTATCGCTTCGTCGGCTATTCGCTGTATGACGGCCTCGTGAACTGGGATCTGTCGCGCGCCGACCGCGAAGTCGCTATCAAGCCCGGCCTCGCAACCGGGTGGCACGTCGATCCACACGATCCGAAACGCTGGATCTTCAAGCTGCGTCACGACGTCAAGTTTCACGACGGTTGCGCATGGAATGCGGATGCCGCGGTGTGGAACCTGGTGCGCCTGACGGATCGCAACAGCCCTGCGTTCAGCCCCGTTTATTTCGCCCGCGCCCGTGCGCGCACCGGCGACATCGACAAGGTCGAGAAGGTCTCGGACGACACGATCGCCATCACGACCAGAACGGTCAACTCGCTGTTCCCGTACAACCTGCCGTACGTGCTGATGATTTCAAAATGCGCGGTAGATGCGGCGAAAAACAACTATGCAGTCTTTTCGCAACATCCGGCCGGCAGCGGCCCCTACCGCTTCGCGAGGGTGGTGCCGCACCAGCGGCTCGAACTGGTCAAAAACCCGTCTTACTGGGACCCGGCGCGCGTGCCGAAACACGACCGGCTGGTGCTGCTGCCGATGCCCGAAGCGACCACGCGGGCGGCCGCGCTGCTGTCGGGCGAGGTGAACTTCATCGAGGCGCCGTCGCCCGACATGCTGCCGGAATTGAGGCAGGCCGGCATGCATGTGGTGACGAACGTCTACCCGCATACGTGGCCGTATCTGTTCAACCTGCAACATGGCCCCTTCAGCGACGCACGCGTGCGTGAGGCCGCGAATCTGGCCGTCGATCGCGACGCAATGGTCGCGCTGCTGAGCGGCCTCGCGAAGCCGAGTTACGGCGCGCTCGTGCCGAGCCAGGCGGCCTACGGCAACGTGCCCGCCATCCATACCGATCCGGCGAAGGCAACCGCCCTGCTGAAGGACGCGCACTGCTATCCATGCGAGATCCACGTCGCAATTTCGCCGTCTGGGTCCGGGCAGATGCAGCCGCTGCCGATGAACGAGCTGGTCAAATCGCAACTCGATGCGGCCGGCTTCAAGGTCGTGTTCGACACGATCGACTGGAATGCGATGACCGACGTGTTTGTCAAAGGCGCGGCGGCCTATCCGAAGTACGACGCGATCAACTTCTCGATGGGCGTGATGGATCCGCTCAGCCTGCTCAAAGCGGTGGAGAAGGTCTACGCAGCCCCGAACGGCACCAACTGGGGAGGCCTTGACGATGCACGCATCGATGCGCTCGGCCAGCGCGTGCTGTCGACGTTCGATGCGCAACAGCAGCAGGCGCTGCTCACACAGATCCATCAGCTGTACGCCGCCGACGCCGCGCGCCTGTTTATCGTCAGCGATCTGAACCCGCGCGCGCTGGCGCCGAATCTGAGCGGCTATGTCGAAGCACAGAGCTGGTTCCAGGACCTGACGCCGATCGTCGTCCATTGAAAGGCGGCGTTCTCTGAGCCATGCATCAGCCGCGTTGTATGCATCGCGCGAGGCGCGCCGCTGCGCCCACGCATGTCGTCGGCGCAGCGGCCGCCATCACCACCGAGAGCCATCATGCATCCAGTGAAAATTCCCGAGCACATCGTCGAACGCGTCGTACGGCGGCGCGGCCGCGCACATATCCACGACGACCTCGATCCCGCCAGCACCGCGCTCGTCGTGATCGACATGCAGAACGGTTTTTTGCTCGACGAATACGCGGCTTACCCGTGCGCACAGGCGTTGACGATCATGCCGAACCTCAACCGGCTCGCGCAGACTGTGCGTGAAACCGGCGGCCTCGTGGTGTGGGTCCGCAATACCGTCAACGAAATGGAACAGAAGAACTGGTCGCAGTGGTACGAGCTGTCCGCCGGCGATCCGGCGCGCGCCGCGAAACGCACCGCGGCATTTCAGAAAGACGCGCCCGGCCACCAGTTGCACCGCGACCTCGTCGTCGAGCCCGGCGACGAAACCGTGCTCAAGTACCGCTACAGCGCGTTCATCCGAGGATCGTCGAATCTGCACGAGCTGTTGCAGGCACGCGGCATCCGCACCGTCGCGATCGCCGGCACGACAACCAACGCGTGCTGCGAATCCAGCGCGCGCGACGCGATGATGCTGAACTACAAGACCATCATGATCAGCGATGGCACCGCAGCCGGCACCGACGACGAGCATAACGCGACGCTCACGGCGTTCTACGCGATCTTCGGCGACGTGATGGACACCGACTTGCTGGTGCGCTGCCTGCGCGACAACGCGAAGCACCAGGGCGCGGGCACGTGGGTATGAACAGCATGCCGCGCTCGTTGGCTTCAGGCCCGCCGCACACCTGCGGGCCGCGACCGGAGGCGGCCCTGCGCCGCCGACGCGCCAACGCTGCCGCCATGCCGGCGCGCGCCGCGCTGCGCCGGCTATCGCATAGCGCGGCACTGCGCGACGCCTACCCGCTCGCATCGGATGCGAGCCCGAGCGAGGCCGGAATCGTCGCGGCGCAGGACCTGAAGATCTGCATCGCGCGCTATCTGGATCGCAACCTGGCGAACTACGTGCCGGTGTACGGCTACCAGTTCGACGACCGCCGCGCGCCCTCCTATTTCGGCCCGGTCAGCTACGCGATGCGGGCGTATCACACGGCCGAATTGCAGTACCTGTTCCCGCATTTTCACGGCGGCGCCGGTACCCCGCATCCGCTCGACGCCGCGCAGCAAGCACTCGCGCAGCGCATGGTCGCGAACTGGACGAGCTTCGCTGCAAGCGGCACGCCGGCCGCCGCCTGGCCGCGCTACAGCGCGGCAAACGATAGCGTCGAGCGGCTCGACACGCACGCACCCTCAGTCACCGCGGCCTACGGTGCCGGACATCACTGCGACCTGTGGGAACCGGTCGCACTCGGCGCGGCCCGCCAAGCGAGCCGGCCGTAAAGAGATCGTTGACCGCGCAACCAGGAACGACACGTCATGTGGATCTACATCGCAAAACGCGTGCTGTACACGATACCGATCTTGCTCGGCGTATCGCTCGTATGTTTCTGTCTCGTCTATCTCGCGCCCGGCGATCCCGCTGCATCGCTGATCCCGCCGGACGCAAGCGCCGCCGACATCGCGACGATCCGCCAGCTGTACGGCTTCGATCAACCGGTTCCGGTGCAGTTTGCCAAATGGCTGTGGCGCGCGCTGCACGGCGATTTCGGCACCTCGCTGCAGACCGGCCGGCCGGTACTGGTCGAAGTATCCGGCGCGCTGGCCAATACGGCGAGCCTTGCAGCCGGGGCCGCGCTAATCGCGTTCGCGCTCGCCGTGCTGGCCGGCATGCTCGCCGCGTGGCATCGCGGCCGCTTCGTCGAGCGCGCGGTAACTGCCGTATCGACGCTCGGCATCAGCGTGCCCAGCTACTGGCTCGGCATCGTGCTGATCATCGTGTTCGCCGTCAAGCTGCGCTGGCTGCCGGCCACCGGCATGGGCAGCGGCGCGGCCGCGACCTTCAGCTGGCTCGACTGGCATGACGCGCGCTTCGCGGTGCTGCCGATGCTGACGATGGCCCTGCTGCCGCTCGGCGTGGTGATGCGCAGCACGCGCGCGGCACTGGCCGACACGCTGGCGCAGGACTACATGCAGGTGCTGCGCGCCAAAGGGCTCGCGCCGCACGCGCTGATGCGCCATGCGCTGCGCAATGCGTTGCCGCAGGTGCTGGCCGTGATGGGCCTGCAGCTCGGCTACCTGACCGGCGGCTCGATCCTGATCGAAACGATCTTTACGTGGCCCGGCACCGGCTTTCTGCTCAGCAAGGCGATCCTGACGCGCGACGTGCCGTTGCTGCAAGGTACCGTGCTGATCCTTGCGCTGACCTTCGTGTTCATCAACCTCGCGGTCGACGTGTTGCAGACCTGCGCCGATCCGCGCCTGCAGCGTCAATAAGGAAAACGACACCATGAGCGCCGTCCTTCCGCCCGCCGCGCTTCGCGCAGTAGCGCCGCCCGGCTACCTGCGCGCGATCGCGCGCCGCCTGCGGCACGACTACGTGACCCTAAGCTTCGGCGCAATACTGGTGCTGACATTACTCGCCGCGTGCTGCGCGCCGCTCGTCGCGCACTACGACCCGTATGCGACCGGCCTGCTCGGGCGCCTGAAACCGCCAGGCTGGCAGGGCCATCTGCTCGGCACCGACGACCTCGGCCGCGACATGTTCGCGCGGCTGCTGTACGGCGCGCGCATGTCGCTGGCGATGGGCGTGGCACCGGTCGCACTGGCGCTTGCGATCGGCGGCTCGCTCGGCGTGCTGGCGGGCTTTTACGGCGGCGCGCTGAACATGGCGATCATGCGCACGATGGATGTGTTCTACGCATTTCCGTCGGTGCTGCTGGCCGTCGCGATCTCCGGCACGATCGGCGGCGGCGTGGCAAGCGGACTGCTTGCGCTGACGCTGGTGTTCATCCCGTCGCTGTGCCGGATCGCGGAAACCGCGACGTCACAGGTGCGCGCGCTCGATTTCGTCGAAGCGGCGCAGGCCACCGGCGCATCGAGCCTGTCGGTGATCGTCGCGCACGTGCTGGGCAACGTGCTGCCTGCGCTATTCGTGTTCGCATCGAGTCTGATTTCGGTGTCGGTGCTGCTCGCCGCGGGTCTGTCGTTTCTGGGGCTCGGCGTGCAGCCGCCGACTCCCGACTGGGGGCAAATGCTGGCGGGCCTGCGCCAGGCAATCTATCTGCAGCCGCTGGTGTGCGCGCTGCCGGGGCTCGCGATCTGCATCGTGTCGTTCTCGTTCAACATGGTCAGTGACGGGCTGCGTCACGCCATGGACATTCGCACATGAGGAGGCGTCCACCTGTGTCGGATATCGATGGTTCGAATGCCGCGGGCAACGCCCGCGCTGCGCGGCACACCGGCGAACCCGCAGCCGATCCGCGCGATCGCGGCGGCCTGCGCCAGCCGTTGTTGATCGCGCGCGGCCTGCGCAAGCGCTTCGCGGTGCGCGGCGGACTGTTCGGCCGCACGCTCGCGCACGTGCACGCGGTCGACGGCGTGTCGTTCAGCATCGCCAAAGGGGAAACGCTCGGCGTGGTCGGCGAGTCGGGCTGCGGCAAATCGACGCTCGCGCGGCTGCTGATGCGGCTCGTCGAGCCCGATGCGGGCGAACTGATCTTCGACGGCGATGCGGTCGGCGAGCGCACCGGCCTCACGCTACGCGAACTGCGCAAAAACGTGCAGATGGTGTTTCAGGACTCGTCGGCGTCGCTGAATCCGCGTATGTCGGTGGCCGAATCGATTGCGTATGGCATGCGCGTGCACGGCGCGACGCGCGACGCTGCGCGGCAAACCGCGCATACGCTGCTCGAGCAGGTCGGGCTGCGCGCCGCGCTGTTTGCCGCGCGCTACCCGCACGAGTTGTCCGGCGGCCAGAAGCAGCGCGTCAACATCGCCCGCGCGCTCGCGTTGAACCCGCGCCTGCTGATTCTCGACGAATCCGTCTCCGCGCTCGACAAGTCGGTGGAAGCTCAGGTGCTGATGCTGCTGCGCGCGCTGAAAGCGCACTTGAACCTGACCTATCTGTTCATCTCGCACGACCTGCATGTAGTGCGCTACGTATCCGACCGCGTGCTCGTGATGTATCTCGGCGAGATCGTCGAAATCGGTCCTGCCGACGACGTGTACCGCAACCCCGGGCATCCGTACACGCGCGCGCTGTTCGGCTGTCAGCTCGATACGGATCCGCGGCGCCGCATTGCCGAGGCGCCGCTTGCGGGCGACCCGCCGAATCCCGTCGATCCGCCGCCGGGCTGCCGCTTTCATCCGCGTTGTCTGTATGCGGAACACGTGTGCACGACACGCGCGCCGTCGCTCGGCGAAGCGCTTGCCGCACCGCTGCACGCGGTGGCCTGCCACATGCACGACGCCGCGTCGGCACATACGCGCGCCGGCGACCCGCCGACGGGTACGCCGCACGCGTTTCGCGTCGACGGCGATGCGAGCGAGGCACACCGGCCACCCGACCTCCTTCGATCATGAACGCCGCTTCTGTCACCGCTTCCGCTCCCGTCCTCGCAGTCGACGACCTGACCGCGCGCTTCGTCAGCCGCGACGCGACCGTGCATGCGGTCAACGGCGTTTCGCTGCGTGTCGCGCCGCGCGAGGTGCTGTGCATCATCGGCGAATCGGGCTCAGGCAAGAGCGTCACGCTGCGCGCGCTGATGCGCCTGTTGCCCGCAGACCGCACGCGGCTCGGCGGCTCGATCCGTATCGACGGCACCGACGTGCTGGCGCTCGGCGAGCGGCAGCTGTCGATGCTGCGCGGCGCAACGGTATCGATGGTGTTCCAGGAGCCGATGACCGCGCTCGATCCGGTGTACACGATCGGCGAGCAGATCGTCGAGACCATCGTCCGGCATCGGCGCGTGACGCGCCGCGAAGCGCAGGCGCAGGCACTCGCGCTGCTCGAACACGTGCGGGTGCCGTCGCCGCAACGGCGACTGCGCGCCTATCCGCACGAACTGTCCGGCGGCCTGCGGCAGCGCGCGATGATCGCCATCGCGCTGTCGTGCCGGCCGCGGCTGCTGCTGGCCGACGAACCCACCACGGCACTCGACGCGACCGTGCAGATCCAGACGCTGGTGCTGCTCAAGCAGCTGCAGGCGCAGTTCGGCACCAGCATCGTGATCGTCACGCACGATCTCGGCGTGGCCGCGCAGATCGCCGACATGGTCGCCGTGATGTACGCGGGACAGATCGTCGAATATGGCGCCGCACGCGACGTGCTGCTTGCGCCGCAGCATCCGTATACGCGGGCGATGCTCGCCTCGACGGTAGCGGGCCGGCCGCGCGAGCTCGATCTGGAAACCATCGCCGGCGGCCCGCCGGACCTGCGCGCATTGCCGCCCGGCTGCGCGTTCGCAGCGCGCTGCCCGCGCGCCGATACCGCCTGTTCGCAGGCGACGCCGCCGCCGCATGCCGCGCATGGCGACGGCTACGTGCGCTGCATTCATATCGACGGCACCAGCCGCTCAGGCAGCGAAGCGCTCGCGCCAGCCGACCGCTGAGCGGGTCCGGGCGCCCCGCGCCCGTTTCAGATTGGTGCAGCGCGCACCGCGACAACCCACCAGAGCACGGTTCACCCCGTTTCAATTCCTCTTTTTGAAACATACGAAATCATTCGCCTGCGCATATTAAGGGCTAAATAGCGCAAAAAATCCGCTGCCCGGTATTTTTGTTTACTTGTTCGCATTGTACGACGATCATATATTTGCCCCTACGTCAACAGAAACGCACGGCGCCGGGAAAGCCACAGGTGTCCCGTGCGGCGAGGGGTTCTTCGGCATTTCAGAATGATGGATGACGCGCCGTTTCGCGTCGCTCCGTCTCGCGCTGTAAGCACTCCACACGACGTATCACATCGGGGAAAGATCGCCGCCCGCACAAGGCGGCGTCGCGCCGTATTGCCCGCGAGCTTCCAGAACCAGCGTTGTCAACTTCACATTTCAACGATGAAAAATCAGGTCAAACACTATGCATGCGTGGCAGTTCTGTGCGGCACGTCCTTTGCAGCACATGCGCAAAGCACCGGCGTCACGCTGTACGGCGTGCTCGATTCGTCGATCCAGTACGCGCGCTCAGGCGGTCAGAGCACGACTCGCATCGACAGCAGCAATGCGTTTCCGTCCAACTGGGGCATTCAGGGCGCGGAGGACATCGGCGGCGGCGTGCATGTGAATTTCCGCCTCGAAAGCGGCATTAACGTTGCGAACGGCCAGAGCGCGCAAGCCGGCAAATTCTTCGGACGGGAAGCGTGGGTCGGTATGTCGGGCCCGTTCGGGCGCTTTCAGGCCGGCCTGAACAACACGCCTGAAATGTGGGGCCTGCTGCGCTTCCTGGCCGGCGATCTCGGCCATTGGGACTGGGGCCATGCGGCCAACAACTACGATTTCTTCCCGTCCACCAAGATCCCCAACTCGATCATCTATACGTCGCCAAACCTGAACGGGCTCACGCTTTCGTTGATGTGGGGCTTCGGCGCGAACGGCGACCCGACGCAGCCGCGCACGCTGGGCAATACGTTCTCGGCCGGCGCGTATTACACGAACGGCACGCTGTCGCTGGAAGCGGACTATCTGAGCCAGGTCTATGCGAAGTCGCAGACCGTGGTTGCGAGTTCACCGACCGCTACCGGCACCCACGATCTGTTCGGCGTGTCGTACGATTTCGGCCCCTTCAAGCTCGACGGCCTGTTCGTGCTGCACCGGGGCGCAGGCGACGTGACCATCACCAACACCAACACGTTCGCCGCGCCGAACAATTTCTATTACGAAGTGTCGGCGCAAGTGCCCAACGTGCTGCGCGGCACGCTGATGCTCAGTTACGGCCAGTACAAGCTGCAACACGATTCAGACGGCAATTCGACGTCGTACGGCATGCGCTACGACTACCGGCTGTCGAAGCGCACGGGCGTCTACGGCGGCGTGTCGTACATCCAGAACGGCAGCCTTGCGTCGTTCACGACGAACAGCGGCCAGGGCCCTGGCATTCCGGTGTTGCCGGGCCACAACCAGCTGGCCACGGTGCTCGGCATGGTCCATTCGTTCTGATGCGCGCGCCGGTGCCGCTCATTTCCGTTCAACCCCTGCTGGCGCGGGCAGTTCGCCGACGCGGCGCCGGCCCTTCCGCGAGACCGATATGAACCAGCCTGGCGACACCCCGCTGCCCGACGCACTTGCCCGCTACGTCGCCGCACCCGGCGCCGCGCCGCGCCCCTACCCCGATCTGCACGCGCACGTGCTGGAGCTCGCACGCCGCGGGCTGCTATGCGTTGTCGACGAGCCGATCAACAAGGACACCGAGATGCATCCGCTGGTGCGCTGGCAGTATCGCGGCGGCATCGCCGAAACGGCGCGCAAGGCATTTCTGTTCACGCAGCCCATCGACAGCCACGGGCGACGCTATAACGGCGCGGTGCTGGTCGGCGGCCTTGCAGCAACGCCCGACGTGTATCGCGTCGGCTTCGGCAAACCGCTCGAGCAGATCGGCGATGCATGGGTGCGTGCGATCGCCGCGCCGCTCGCGCCGAACCTTGTCGAGCGCGCGCCGTGCCACGACATCGTCACGCTCGGCGCCGCGCTCGACGAGCCCGGTGCGGGGCTCGACGGCTTGCCCGTGCCGATCTCGACGCCCGGCTGGGACAACGCGCCGTACCTGTCCGCCGGCCACTACATCACCAAAGATCCCGACACCGGCGTGCAGAACGTCGGCAACTATCGCGGCCAGTTGAAAGCGCCGCGCCGGCTCGGCATGAATCCGTCGGTCGAACTGCGCGCCGGCATCTATTCGCACTGGCTCAAATACAAGGCACGCGGCGAGCCGATGCCGTGCGCGGTGGTGGTCGGCTGTCCGCCGGCGGTGTCGTACACGGCGGTGCAGAAGCTGCCCGAAGGCGTCGACGAACTGGCGGTGGCAGGCGCGCTGGCCGGCGCGCCGATCGACGTGGTGCGCGCGCAAACCGTCGACCTGCTGGTGCCCGCCGACGCCGAATATGTGATCGAAGGCTTTATCAGCACCGAATGGCTGGAACCCGAAGCGCCGTTCGGCGAATCGCACGGTTACGTGAACCTGCAGGAATACAACGCGTTTATGGACGTCACCGCGATCACGCGGCGGCATGCGCCGATTCTGACGTCGTTTATCAGCCAGGTGACGCCGAGCGAATCGAGCGTGATCCGGCGCGTTGCAATGGAGCCGGTGTTTCTGAACCATTTGCGCACGGCGCTCGGCATTCGCGGCGTCAAACGCGTATCGATGCATGAGCCGCTGACGAGCCTGTATGCCGTGATCGCCGTGCAGTTCGAACGCGGCGTTCCTGAAACCGAAGTGTGGCGCGCGCTGTATGGCGCATCGACGCTGCATCGCTTTGCCGGCAAATGGATTGTCGCGATCGACGAGGATATCGATCCCGCCAACGCCGACGCGCTGTTCTGGGCGATGTCGTATCGCTGCCAGCCGCAGCACGATCTGCGGGTGCTCGATCACAAGGACCCCGGGCACGGACCCCGCGGACCGCGTGACGACGGCGCCAGCGCGTCGGTGCTGATCAATGCGCTGCTGAAGGAAGACTTCGCGCCGGTCGCACTGCCTAAACGCGAATTCATGGAGCACGCGCGGCGCATCTGGGAACGCCTCGGCCTGCCCGCGCTGACACCGCAAGCGCCGTGGCACGGCTACGATCTCGGCGCGTGGCCCGCTCATCTCGAAGCACAGGCGCAGGCCGCCGCGCGCAGCGACTACTTTTCGTTCGCCGACGCACTCGTGCGTCAGCGTCGCGCCGACATGGCGATGAACCAGCCGCTCGAAGGAGATCGCGATGAGCACTGAAGCCGCCCCGGCCGGCCGCGAATTCATCTTCGACGTCGGTGTCGACGAGAAGGTGTCGCTCGCGCAAAGCTTTTTCCTGTCGGTGCAGAACATCTCGGTGATGACGACGATGATGATCTTCCCGGGCATCCTCGGCCGCGCATTTCATATGGAAATCGCGCAGATCGCGTATCTGTACGGCATCTGCTTCATCACGTGCGGGCTTGCAACGATCTTTCAGTCGGTGCTGCTGTTGCGTCTGCCGGTGGTCCAAGGACCGTGGGCGCCGACCTTTTCCGCGTTGATCGTGCTCGGCCACCTGCCGGGCAGCAGTCTTGGCACCGCGTTCGGTTCGTTCTTCGCTGCGTCGCTGATCTGGAGTCTGTTTGCATTGCCGGTGCGCGGCGTCAGCCTGATCGGCCTGCTGTCGCGCTATTTTCTCGATCCGATGGTGTCCGGCGTCATCATCGTGCTGGCGATGGTGCAGATCGCCGGCGCGACGGTGCCGCACTGGATCGGCGAGCCGGCCTCGCCCGGCTATCCGGTGCTGAACATCGCGGCGGGCGCGCTCGCGGTGGTCGTGCTGATGGTGCTGATGCTGCGCCGCCACGTGGTCGCGCGGCGCGGCGCCGTGCTGATCTCGCTGCTGGTCGGCAGCGCCGTTTACTTCGCCTGGAGCCCGGCGGCGTTGCACTATGACGGCGCGACGCCGCTGCTGGTGGTGCCGCAACCGTTCGCGTTCGGTTTCGGCGTGCGACCGGTGTTCGTGCTGATCTTTCTGCTCACGCTGCTGCCGACCGGCGTACAGTCGATCGCGATGTACGAGCTGATCGCCACGTGGATCGGCAAGCCGCTGTCGGTCGGCCGCGTCTCGCAAGGCGTGTTCGCAATGGCGTTCGCGTCGGTGTTCGCCGCCGTGTTCGGCAGCTTCAGCACCGTGTTCTACGCGACCAACCTGTCGCTGCTGCAAAGCACGCGCGTCGGCTCGCGCTATGTGACGTTCGCGACTGGCGCGCTGCTGGTCGCGCTCGGCTGTTTCGCCAGGATCGACCTGATGTTCGCGCTGATTCCGGGGCCGATCATCTCGGCCATTTCGACCGTGCTGTTCGGCAGCGTGTTTTCTCACGGCGCGCGGCTGATCTTTTCTAGCCTGCTCGACGAGCGGCGCGTGATGGTGGTCGGCTTCTCGCTGTTTCTCGGTTTCGGCGGGTTGTTCGTGTCGCAGGAAGCGCTGCGGCACCTGCCGACGCTGTTGCAGACCATCGTCTCGCAGCCGGTGATTCTCGGCGGGGCGTCGATCGTCGTGCTGTACCGGCTGCTGTGCCGCCCGGCTGCATCAACCCGGCAAGCTACGCAGGCCGCGTAAGTGTGCCGTTCATTCTGAAACGAAGCAACGCATCACGGAGGATTTCCGCATGCAGAGCCCGAAGATCGCTTATTCAGCGGCCCCCTCTTACACCAGCCACGCCGATGCGTTCCGGCGCGGCACGACGAGCCCGCTCGCGCTGCTCGAAGCTGGGCTTGCGCGTATCGAAGCGCGCGAGCCCGCGGTGCGCGCCTTCGTCGCGCTCGCCGTCGAACGCGCGCGCGCCGATGCACAGCGCTCGACGCAACGCTGGCTCGATAACGCACCCCTGTCGCCGATCGACGGCATCGCGGTCGGCATCAAGGACATCATCGAAACGGCGGACCTGCCGACCGGCCAGGGATCGCCGATGTGGACCGGCTTTCACACCGGGCGCGACTCGGCGACCGTGCAGGCGTTGCGCGAGGCAGGCGCGATTATTGTCGGCAAGACCACCACGACTGAATTCGCGGCCACCGAAATGTTCGCGAGCACGGCCAATCCGCACGATCCGCAGCGCACGCCGGGGGGCTCGAGCGCCGGCTCCGCCGCGGCGGTCGGCGCCGGCTTCGTGCCGCTCGCGCTCGGCAGCCAGGTGGTCGGCTCGACGATACGGCCGGCCAGCTATTGCGGCTGCGTCGGCTTCAAGCCCACCTATGGCGCGCTGAACCGCGGCGGCACTTACGATCAGCTGAGCCACAGCAGCGCGGGCGTGCTCGGCGCGACGCTCGACGACGTATGGATCGCGGCGCGCGCGATTGCATCGCGAGTGGGCGGCGATCCCGGTTATCCGGGCCTCGCCGGACCGGACCTGATGCCGCAGGCGCGCGTACCGCAACGCGTCGTTCTTATTGAAACGGCCGGCTGGAACAGCGCGACGCCCGGTGCGCGCGCGGCACTCGACGCGGCGGTCGCGTGGTTGCGCGAACGCGGCGTCGACGTCGTCGCACGCGCGCAGTCCGACAAGGTCGAACAATTCGAACGACAGCTGGCCGACGGTCTGCTGGAACTGACGCAGTCGATCATCGCGTGGGAATCGCGCTGGCCGCTCGAAAGCTATGCGCAACGCAACCGCAGCGCGCTCAGCCACACGATGCTCAAGCGCCTTGCGCGCGCGGCTACGATGACGCAGCAGGACTACATCGCGTTGCTCGCGCGCCGCACGCAGCTGCGTGCCGCATTCGCCGAACTCGTCGCCGGCTGCGACGGCGTCGTGACGCTGAGCGCGAGCGGCGCCGCGCCACCCGGTTTCGCGTCCACCGGCAACGCGGCGTTCGCCGTGCCGGCTTCGATTCTCGGCGTGCCCGCGTTGACGCTGCCCGTGCTCAGCGACGAAAATCTGCCGCTCGGACTGCAGTTTATCGGCGCGGCTGGAGAAGATGCGGCGCTGTTTTCAGTCGGCAACTGGTTCGCGAGCGAAGCTCGCGCGCATTGAGCCGAAGCGGCTCTGGCAAGCGCGATCGGTAAATCCGCATATGTGCCGATTGCGACTGTGTCAGCAACGAGCTGCAAAAAAAAGGGCGATGCAAGGCTGCGCTGCATCGCCCTTTCGCTGCGCGAGCCGAACCCGCGCAGGCACCTGCGCACAAGCGCGCCTTTACGCGATCGACCTGCCCTGCGCCACGCTCTGCAGTAACGACGTGCGCATCAGAAACGCGCGCTGGCGCACCGTATCGGCAGCGGTCTGTGCCAGTTCGTCCAGATGTTTCGCGCGTTGCTCCGGGTCCTTCTCTTCAAGCCGCTTCTTGTTCGCGACGGTCTGCTGCTGCACGAACTCGACGTTCAGCGTGCGGCGGCGGCGTTCGTAACGATCGAGCACCGGCGCGCGTGCGTCGCCGTTCGCACATTCAGCAAAGGTCTGCGCCAGCTCCAGCGCATCGTGAATCCCGCAGTTCAGACCCAGCCCGCCGATCGGATTGTTCACGTGGCTCGCATCGCCGGCCAGAAACACGCGATGCTCGCGGAACGACGCGGCCACCCGCTGATGCACGCGGTACAGATTGCGGTGCAACAGTTCGTACGGCGCGCCGCCGAGATCGACGATCCGGTTGAGCCGGCGTTGCGCTTCGGCATCGCTCATCACCGTGTCGTCGTCGACGTCGACAGGCGCGGGGAACACGGCGCGCCAGCGGCCTTTCAGATCGTCGCCGGCGATCTTGAACAGATTGCCCCACTCGACCGGATCGGCCAGATAGCTGCGGAACGAACACCCCATCGCCTTTTCGAAATCGAACGACGTGGTCAGCACCAGAAAGCGCTCCGGCCACGTATAGCCTTCGAACTCGATGTTGAGGAGCTTACGGACCGTGCTGCGGCCGCCGTCGGCGCCCGCCACGAAGGTGCCACGCAGCTTTTCCGCGCCGCCGCTTCCTTCGATGCTGACCGTCACGCCGTGATCGTCCTGCTCGAGCGCGGTCACGGCGGCACCGAAGCGCACGTCGACGTCCGGATACTGCGCGAGCTTGCGCAGGCCGATATCGACCAGCTTGTGCTGTTCGGTCTGTACGACAAACGGATACGGTGTATCGTCGCGCAGCACGTCGTGGTCGAAGCGCGCGACGAGCCGGTGCGACGTCTGGTCCCAGAAGTCGAAATAGCGGGCCACCAGCCCGACCTTCACGAACTCGTCGATCAAGCCGACGCTCGCAATCATTTCGAGCGTAGACGGATGCGTGGTGGCGGCACGCGGACTGCGATCCACTTCGGTCTGCGCTTCGAGCAGCGTGACCGCAAAACCGCGCTGCGCGCATGCGAGCGCCGTGACGACGCCAACCGGGCCGCCGCCGACGACGATGATTCTCTGCTGTGTCATTGAGTGTCTTGCCTCAGTGCCTGGCCTTAGTGGCGGGGCGTTGCGAAATCCTGCATCACGCGCGACACCGCAACCCGTACGGTCTTTTCGGAGGCCGGCGTATTGCGGCTGCGTCCGACGAAGCGCGGCACACCGTCGGTCACGACGCCCGCGACCGCCGCGATATCGCCGTTCGCCAGAGCGTCGAGCGCGGTGCGCTGCGTACCGCCGACGCACGCATCGAGAATCACCACATCCGCATCGCGGCCGACCTGCAGAAAGCCGGAGTTGATGCCATAGGTGCGCGCGTTGTTGCCGGTGGCCGCGCAGATCGCCATTTCCGGCGGCATGCGGCGCCCGAGACTCGCCAGATGCGTGATCGTATACATCATGCCCAGCGGCATGATGCCGCTGCCGGTCGGCGTATCGGTGGCAATCAGATAGCGGTCGAACTGATCGGCGTCGACGGCCATATCGGCGATCTTCAGCAGCGTGCGCAGATTGCCCGCCGTGCAGACCTGCATCGCGATATCGCTCTCGTGCAGAATGCGGCCGAAATCGACGTCGGGCATCGCCACCGGCCCGCCGTTGATATGGAACGATACGTGCGGCTTCATCGCGAGCAGATGGTCCGCCCAGATGCCCGACGAGCCGGGAATCGACGAACCGCCGGTGTGCACCGTCGTGATCATGCCGTGCTTTCTGGCCCAGCCGATCATCGGCGCGTAGTCGTACGGCGTCTTCACCGCGCCGAAGCCGGCTTTCGCCAGCCATACGCCCTGCGCCGCGATATCGCGCAGATCGTCTTCGACGAGGCCCGGTTCGAGAATGATCGAGCCGGCAAACACCCGCATGCCGCCCGGCCGATAGTGTTCGAAGCAACGCTGTGCGGCGACCGCAAGCGCCTTCACGCCTTGCGGATCGGTCGGCCGGCCCGGCACGTGCACCTCGGACGCGCTGATCGACGTGGTGGTGCCGCCATGCAGATAGCTTTCGAGAAAGCCGACCGTCTTTTGACGCGGCGTGTAATCGCCGAACGTGTTGTGGATCTGCGAATCGATCAGGCCCGGAATCGCCGTCGCGCCATCCGCATCGATCACGACGTCGCAGTCTTTCAGATCCGCGTCGGACAGCGTGCCGATTCTGGCAATCTTGCCTTCGTCCATCAAAATGCCGTCGCCGCGCACAAACGGGTCGCGCCATTCACCGCTGACAATCGTCGCCAGATTCACTATTGCCGTCTTCATTCGTATTCCCTCCGTTCGGGAGTCAGGTGTTTCAGACTCAGACGAGGCCGTCCTCGCCCTTGATTTCGTCGACCTTCAGTCCCCCCACCCTGGCGCCGATGCGGCCGCGGTTGGCCACGCAGAAGATCACTGCCACTTCATCGGGCAGCGGGCCGTGCGGCACCGTGACGGTCATGCCGTCGTAGTGCGAGCGCACGTACAGCGCGTCCTTGTGCGCGAGCGGTACGTCGATCGACGAGCCGCTCGTCGCCACCTTCGTGTACGACGAAATCCACGCCTTGCCGCCGCCGAGCGCCTTGCGCAGCGGCTCTGCGAACACGGTGGTCAGCAGTGCGTTCGCATGCTCCTGCTCGCCGTCCGTGCCGACGATGCCGGCCTTGCCGTAGCTCTGCACAGGGTACGGATGCATCGCATCCGTCGCCAGCTTCGCGAGCTGCTCGCCGAGCATGCCGCTCGCGTCGATCATTTCAGAAAGATCGTCGACATGGCGGCCCGCACACGGGTTCTTTACGAGCGCGACCACGGCGACCTTGCGCAGCGGCGCTTCGGTATCGTGCCCGGACGGCACGAGATGATCTTCGACAAGGGTGTGAAACGCTCTGATCTGCAAATTCATACTGGCTCCAGGAGGGCCGGCAAGCCGGCCCGGGTGTCGGGGTACTGCGGCTACGGGTACTGCAATTTGCGAAACTCTACGATTGTCGTACAATGACGTCAATACCCGTTAGCAAAATGGATCCGACAACAGCGAGTCAACCATGACAAAAAAAGCCGTGCTTTTTTCTGAAATGACTCCGCAACCCGAATGGGAAGCGGATTTCAACGACTGGTACAACACCGAGCACATTCCGGTGCGGATGCGCGCGCCCGGTTTCACCGGTGCGCAGCGCTACCGGGCCAACGAGGGGCCGGCCTACCTGGCGGTTTACGAAATGGAAACTGCGGGTGCGCTGGCGACGCCCGAGTACAAAACCATCAAGGGCTCGCCAGGCGAGCGCACGCGCCGCATGCTCGGCGACGTCAGCGGCTTTACCCGCTATATCGGCGAAGAATGCGGACGCTGGGAAAAGGCCGGCTCTGCAACGATCGAGGCGCCGGTGCTGTACGCGGTGTTCTTCGAAGTGCCGGCCGGGCGCGCCGATGAATTCGACCGCTGGTACACGGAAGATCACATCCCGACGCTAATGAAATGCGCCGGCTGGCTGATGGTGCGTCGTTTTGAAATCGTCGACGGCGAACCCGGCAAGTACACGCACCTCGCGCTGCACTATCTGGCATCGACCGATGCACTGTCGGCGCCGGAGCGCGAAGAAGCGCGCGCGTCGCCGTGGCGCGCGAAGCTTGCCGCCGAAAGCTGGTTCAAAGGCCACTACGTGGTATTCAATCGCCTCGGTACCCGGTTTACGCCGCCCGCCGCCTAAAGCACCGCCTCCGCTTGCGGGCGCCGCGCAATGCGGCCGGCGCCCGCTGTCGCCTACGCCCTCCTTTTTGAAACACGATTGTGGTACAGTCGCATGACGTGCAGCCACGTATCGCGCTGCCGTGCGCGGCGCCGCGCCGACGCGCATCACCCGAAACACACAACAACGATCGGCGTGCACTGCGGACAACGCGCAACAAACCGAATCAGGCGGAACTCGTGGATATCAAGGTCACCCCTCAGACTGTACTGCTGCAAACCACGCTGAAACTTCGCGAAGCGATCATGCAAGGCCACTTCGCGCCCGGCGAACGGCTGGTCGAACTGACGCTGTGCGAGCGCATCGGCGTGAGCCGTACGACGGTCCGCGAGGCGCTGCGCAGGCTGGAATCGGAGCGGCTCGTCACCAATGTGCCGAACCGCGGGCCGTCGGTCGCGATCATCTCGCGCAGCGAGGCAGACCAGATCTATCACGTCCGCAAGCTGCTGGAAGGTGAAGCGGCCGCGCTGTTCGCGACGCTCGCGAGCCCCGCGCAGATCGCCGACCTCGAGCGCACACTGCGCAGCTTCGAGGCCGCGGTCAAGAACGAATCCGCGGTCGACCGCGTGCGCTCGACCAGCGAGTTCTACGAGGTCATTCTGAACGGCTGCGGCAACCTGGTGATCCACGAGGTGCTCGGCTCGCTGCTGGCGCGCATCAACGTGCTGCGCGCCAAGTCGATGGCCAATCCCGGCCGCTCCAGACACAGTCTCGCCGAAATGCGCCGGATCCTCAACGCGGTCAGCAAACGCGACGCCGTTGCGGCGCGCAGCGCCGCCGAAGCGCACGTGATGGCGGCGCGCGATGCGGCGCAATTGGCACTGGGAGATGACGCCGGCGATGGTCGCGATGCAGGCGACGGCGGCAACAGGCATGAAAAAAAGCGCGACATGTCTGCCGCAGGCGGCAACGCACCGGCCGCCGCCGCGCCGCGCGCCGTGCGCGGGACTGCCGCGAAAGCCGGCAAACCGCTGATCGACAATACGTTGTGGGCGCAGCTCGAACCTTTGCTGCCGCCCGCCAAGCCGCGCCGCTATCAATATCCGGGCCGCAAGCCGGTATCGGACCGGCAGGCAATGAACGGCATTCTGTTCGTGCTGGCGAACCGGATTCACTGGAACGAGCTGCCGGCGGAACTGGGCTGCGGATCCGGCATCAGTTGCTGGCGCCGGCTGCGCAACTGGCAAGACGCCGGCGCATGGGCCCGCATGCAGCAGGTGCTCGAACGCTCCGCGCTCGCCGGCCGGCTCGATTTTGTGCGGGCCACGGGCAGCACGCCGCGCGCCGGCGGCGAAGCCAGATTGCCGGAGCGTGCGGCGTCGCCGCGCCGCGCGCAGAAAGCGGCCATGGCGGTCGCGCCGCGGGCGCGCCCGGCCGCGCGGCGCCGCGCTTCCTGAGCGCTTTTATTTACACCCGCCGCTTCATTTCATTTCGCAACCGCTGAGTCCGCGCGCGCCCGCCGACGCTTGCCGTGCGGGCCGCTCCCATTCGCCGAGCCGCCCTCCCCCCGGTAACCTGCCACCCCTCTGCTCGCGCGTCGCGTGGCATCGCATCGCGTCATCGGCGCGCCGCTCGCCGGCCATGCACCGCAGCCCCCCGTACCCCGTTCCGTTACGCCGCCCTCGCCATATCGCAATCGCATCGCGATGTACGCGCCTATTTGAAACGCTATCCTTAGCCTCGCATGTACCGCCTCGCCGTTGTTCGCGTTGAGAAGCTACGCTATCCGACGGCCTCTCTCCATCTTCAGCGCCCCGCACCAGCGCGTTCTTTTTTGTTTACTTGCCACCGATTGTGTGACGATAATATATTTCAAATGACAATGAGATTTCGTGCACGGCTGCGAGCCGCTGCCGCTCGTTATTTTGAAATGCAGAAGCCGCGCAGCAACACCGCGCACCCGCGAGGAAACTGGTCGATGGCGAATATGGCAGAGAGTGTGGCGCTCCGGCGGAGCGCGCTTGTGCAGCGTTGGCGCTGGGTGGTGGTGCTGGTGCTGTTCGGCGCCGTGGTGGTCGGCTTCTTCGATCGCATCAGCGTGGCGGTGCTGTTCACGAATCCCGATTTCTATACGAGCATCGGTACCGGTTTCGATCCCGCGCGGCTTGGCCTGCTGATGACCGCGTTCCTGTTCATGTACGGCATTTCGTCGCTGCTGCTCGGCTTCGTCGGCGACCTGTTCGGGCCGAGCCGTACGCTCGGCATCGCCACGGCGCTGTGGGGGGTGTTGATGGCATGGATGGGCGCATCGAGCTCATTCGCAACGATGATGGCGGCGCGCGTCGCGCTCGGCGTCACGGAAGGCCCGCAATTCTCGCTGATTTCGAAACTCGTGCACCGCTGGTTTCCCGAACGCGAGCGCGGCCGCGCCAATGCGGTGTGGATGGTCGGCAGCCCGATCGGTTCGGCGATCGGTTTCCCGCTGTCGCTGTGGCTGGTGCACAGCTACGGCTGGCGTGCGTCGTTTTATGTTTTCGGCGCGCTCAGCTGTTTCATTATGGCGCCGCTGATCTTCACCGTCACGCGCGAGCGCAAGCATCTGATGCCGCCGGAGCCCGTGTCGGGCCCGAAGCAAAAAGCCAGCCCCGCGCTGTTTCTGAAGAACTACAAGTTCTGGCTCGTGACCTTGTACGGCTGCGGACTGCTGATGTACCTGTGGGGTCTCAACAGCTGGCTGCCGACCTACCTGGAACGCTCGCGCCATTTCAATTTGCGCGAAATGGGCGTCTATTCGTCGCTGCCGTTCGTGCTGATGTACATCGCCGAAATGACTTCCGGCTGGCTGTCGGACTGGCTCGGCAAAAAGGCGCTGCTGTGTGCGATCGGGCTGTTCGGTGCAGGCTGCCTGCTGTACGTCGGCACCGTGGTCGACGATCCGCACGTTGCCGCGGTGGTGATCGCGCTGAGCGCGGGCTGCTGGGGCCTCGGTCTGCCGTCGCAATATGCGCTGTCGATGGAAGTGCTGCCGGGTTCGGTGATTGCCTCGGGCATCGGCGTGCAGAACGGCATCGGCAATCTGGTGGGTGCGTGCGCGCCGGTGCTGATCGGCTGGATCGTCGGCCATACCGGCAGCTTTCATGCGGGACTGCTGGTTATCGTGATTGCCAGCATCGTCGGCGCGCTGGTTATTTTGCCGCTGGTGCGCGAGCACTGACCGGCACGCTTCATTCTGCAACGATCTGCCGGCACGCGCCGATGATGCGCATCGTGTAGCGTGCCACGTCCGTCGGGCAGCGACCGCGCTTCTTTCTTTTTGCAACGAGTCCCGGAACCATGACCCACTCTGCCCGCGTGCGCATCGCCCATTTGAGCGGGCCGACGGCCACCATCCAGAACACGCCGCCGCTCGTCACCTCGAACAAGGCGCGCGCAAAACGCGGCCTACCCGCACGGACCGGCGCCGACGGCGAGCCTTTGCGCGTCGACGCGTTGCGCGCGCAACGGCTAGCGGTGCCTGTCAAGGTCTACGTCGAGCAGTTTTCCGCCCATCCGCTCGAGGCCGATGCCGCGAATCTGTACGGCCCGCCTGACGGTTACGTCGGCGCGGACGGTTCGTTTAGCGGTGCGCGCCGCGCGGCGACGGACCGGCCCGTCTACGAAATCGAACTGCGGCCCGAGGACGGCCTGTATCCGCTGCCCTACATGGCCGTGCAGGCAGACGGCAGCGCGTGGGAAGAAGAGATGGCCGTGCCCGGCGGCGCCGAAGAACTGGCGCGCCAGGGCTTCTTTCCGGACGGCTCGCGCAGCTTCGAGGAAATCGATCGCTTCGCCATTGACCGCGACGGCGTGGCCGGCACGATTTCGTCGCAGGCCGACGTGGATTTTTATCGCGTGATGCCGCCCGCCGGTTACAAACGCGGCTTGCCCGCCGCGCTGCGCACCGACCAGGGCATCGGCGACATCGCGCCTGAAACGCGCGGCCGCGATTTCAACGGCTACAAACCGTACCATCTGGCAAGCGCGCCGCCGCGTCCATCGCTCGCGAAGATTACCAACGACGCGCAGGAGATCGCCGACAGCGGCCGCTACGATGGCCTGATCTGGACACAAGGCAGCCCGCAGATCGAGGAAACCGCGTACTGGTTCAACCTGCTGCTCGATACGACACTGCTGGTTTGCTGCAACGCTGCGCAGCGTCCGCAAGGCCAGGCCAGTGCGGATGGTCCGCAGAATATTGTCGATTCGATCGGCCTGATCCGCTCGCAGGCATGGAAAGACGAACAGGGACGTAACCGCTGCGGCGTGCTCGTCATTCAGGAACAGCAGTATTTCGCCGCCCGCGAAGTGACGAAAGTCGATGCGCGGCCCGGCGGCTACCGCGCCTGCGGCGGCCATGGCGGCATCCTCGGCCAGACCAGCCACCTCGGCAACGTGTCGCTGATGTACGTGCCGGCCTACCGGCACACGTATCTGTCCGAGGTCAATCTGCGCCGTCTGCCGGCTGCGGTGCGCGCGGTGCAGCGCCGCGACGGCGTGCTACAGCCGATCGAAATCGCGATCAGGAACGCCGCGGGGCAACTGACCGAAGCGGCGATTCCGTCGGTGTCGATCGTCAAGGACGGCGGCTATCTCGACGAGGACTACACGAGCGGCCCCGACGATGCACACGACCTCGTCGCACTGATCGAACATAAGCTGAGTCTCGGTCGCCTCGCCGGCCTCGTGACCGAAGGCCTGGTGCCGTATGGGCGGCTCCCTTCAGCGGCGCGCGAGCAGTTGATCCTGCGTGCCGCCTTCAGCGGGATACCAACGGTGCGGGTCGGGCGCGGCGCACCGGAAGGCTTCGCCGATCCGTTCCCGCTGGTAATCGCAGGCTCGAATCTCACTGCGATCAAGGCGCGTTTGCTGTTGATGGCCTGCCTGATGAAATTCGGCGCACTGCCGGTGGCCGCCGATCCACGCCGGCCGACCGATGCGGAGCGGGCCGCGACGATCGCTGCGATCGCGCAGTATCAGCGCGTGTTCGATACGCACTGACTACATGCACTGACTACATGCACTAACGACATGAGCTGACGGCGCGCGCATCTCGCCGCGCCGCACGATACGCACGGCGCGCAACGTCAGCCGCCATTCCCTCCAGTCCAGCGCTCCACTGTCGGCGCATCAAGATCGAACAGATCGAGCACGCGCCCGAGCGTGTGATCGACCATCTGTTCAAGCGTCGCCGGTTTTGCATAGAAGGCGGGCACCGGCGGATAGACGATCGCGCCGGCCTCGGTCACCGCCGCGAGACTGCGGATATGGCCGGCATGCAGCGGCGCTTCGCGCACCATCAGCACCAGCCGGCGGCGCTCTTTCAGCATCACATCGGCGGCGCGCGAGATCAGCGAAGCGGTGCAGCCGGTCGCGATCTCCGACAGCGTCCTGATCGAGCACGGCGCGACGATCATGCCGTCGACGTGAAACGATCCGCTCGAAATTGCCGCGCCGATATCGGCATTTGGATAGTGCACGTCGGCCAGCGTCTTCAGATCCGCGATCGTCATCTGCATTTCCTGCTGCAGCGTGAGTTGCGCCGAACGGCTGACGACGAGGTGCGACTCGACGTCCAGCGTGCGCAGCAGCGCCAGCAGCCGCACGCCGTAGATCGCGCCCGATGCGCCGCTGATGCCTACCACGATGCGCCGGCGCCGCGGCACGCTCTGCTCGTTCATGCGACACCTGCCGTTCGCGTGCCACTGCATGCCCGCCAGCCGCTGATCCACCGTGTCGATTTCATCTGCTGCTCCACTGCGCCCACCTGACGCGTGCTACATCCCGATATAGAACATCATCATGTACACCGCCATCTCGCGTTCGCTCGCGGACAGCTGTTGCGTGAAATACTCGACGTGCACGCGTACCGCGTCGTCGATCGCACAAAGCAGCTTCACGCCCGCATCGCTGACGCCGACGAAGATCGAGCGCAGGTCTTCGTCGCACGGCACGCGCTCCGCATACCCCTTGTCGACCAGCGCGCGCACCACGTTCGACGCAAACGCCTGCGAGATGTCCATGCGCAGCGCCAGTTCCTTGATGCGCAGCCGGCGCTCCGGGCTGCCGTAGATCTGGATCAGGCTCTGGTGGTGCACCGGATCCAGACCGAACTCCTTCGCATGCTCCTCGATGATGCGGAAAACCTTGCGCAGCACATACCGTGCATTCGCGACGCCGCGAAAATAAGGGTGTTTGCCCGCGCTTTCGCGCGCCTCCTTCATCGCCTTCAACTCGGCCGAAAGGCGGCGCGATTCGAGCGGATCGCGCATCTGGGTTCGTGTCATCCGTTCACATTCCGGCTATTTCCGGCCGTAAGGGACACCGCCTCGCAGTGCCCGGGTTAAACGGCCAGCATACCGTATCGCGCCTGCCGCAGCCAGACGCGGGCCGGCCCCCGCATGCGCAGCCAGCGGCGGCCAGCGCGCGAGTGCGCTCAGTCGCCGAGCGCGAGCACGTCGTCGACCAGCTGCCTGGCGCGCGCGAAGTCATAGGCGCGCGCCATGTTCTGTTTGACGAGGAACGACGCGCCGCCATAGAACTTCTCGTACTGCTGGTGACGCCCCGCGAATTCGGTGCCGATCAGATCCCATGCCAGTTTCAGCAACGCGACGCGCTCGCGCGAGCCGACGCCCGGCGACGCGACGTAACGCTCCATGTCGGCTGCGCTTTCCGGCAGTTCATAGTCGCGCACCGACGACGGCAACGCGATCATCGAGCCGCCGCTCAGTTCCCGCACGATGTCGACCATCTTCGGATTCAGTTGCGCCTGCAACGACATCACCGCATACAGGGCGGCTTTCGACGGCCACGCGATGCCGTCGGCGTCGACCGTCCCCTGGGTTTCCTGCGCGAGCACCATCGAGTCGACGATCGTGGCGAGCGCCGCCATCTCGCCCATCTGCACCTGCACGGGCGGCAACGCATCGTTACCGGTCAGCTCGTTGATGCGCTTGGTTACGCCAAGCATGAAGCGCAGCTTGGTCGCGTAGCGGGTCTGCGCCTGATGGTTGCCCCACGAATGCGCGGGAGTCTTCCACCACTGGTCCCAGCAGATCTGGCGATTGCGGTAGATGAACACGTGCTCCCACGGCACGAACACATCGTCGAGCACCAGCAGCGCATCGGTTTCGTCGAAGCGGCTCGACAGCGGATAGTCGAACGTGCTGGCTGCGGAGGCCGCGAACGAGCGGCGCGAATACACCTTCAGGCCGGGTGCATGCAACGGGATCATCACACCGTTCGCATAGGCATCGTCGCCGGGCGTCAACGGATGAATGCAGCTCAGATACACGTAATCGGCCAGCACCGCTCCGGTTGCCAGCTGCTGTGCGCCGCGCAATACGATACCGTCGTCGCGCTCGCGCACGACGCCGGCATACAGCGTCGGGTCCCACTGCTGGTGGGCTGGCTTACTGCGGTCTATCTGCGGCGGCACGATCGCATAGGCGCAATACAGGTGGTGGTCGCGCGCATGCTCGTAAAAACGCGTGACGTTCTGCGCGAACGCGTCGCCAGCGGCGCCGAACAGTTCGGGTTTCGCGGCGAAACCTGCGAGAAAACTCGCCACGTGGTCGGGCGAGCGGCCCATCAGGCCGCAGGTCGCGGCAGCCCACTGCTCGGACATGCGGCGACGCTCGCCTAGCTCGCCAAGGGTGCGCGCAATCTGGTAGCAGCGCAGCGCACGCGTGCCCGCCTCGGTCTCGTATGTCATCACGTCGCGTCGCTCCGGTGCGGCCGCGAGATCGTATAGCCGCGCGACCGAGCGCACCGCGCCGCGAAACGCCGGATGCGTGGTAACGTCGCGCACCAGTTCGCCGTCGACGAACACGCGCCGGCCGTCGTCCTTGATGTTGTCGATATATTCGGCGCCGCTGCGCAGCGACGATTGCGTGCGACGCACGGCCTGCTCGCGCGGAGACTGAAGCGTGGATGTTGACATGGTGGCTGCCTGTAACGAGTCTGTAGTTGGAAGAAAACGGCACGCCGGATCGATCCGGCGGCACGGGTAGCGCCGTCAGAGCGGCACGTGATCGGTCGCGTCGACGTGCGCAAAGCGGCCGTTCACGTGGATCAACGGTCGCGCAATGCCGGCGATCACGACGTTGCGCACATCGGCGATCACGATCGCATGGGTGCCGGCATCGATCAGCTCGCCGATCGCGCATTCGAACGCGGCGGGCGCGTCAGCGAGGCGCGGCGCGCCGTTGCTGCCTTCCAGCCAGGCAGCGCCATCAAACGGATCGCTGTCGGGCGCAGCGCCGCCGAAACGCGCGGCCAGCGCCTCATGCGCCGCGCCAAGCAGATTGACCGTCAGCACGCGGCTCGACGCCATTAACCGGTAAGTGGCGCCGGACATGTTCACGCACGCGAGCAGCCGCGGCGGCGCCGCCGATAAAGAGCACACCGCCGTCGCGGTCATGCCGCGGCGCGCGTCGCCGTTTGCGGTGGTCAGCAGCGTGACGCCACCGACGAAAAGGCGCATTGCATTCCTGAACATGTCTGGACTTCGGTTCATCCGTCGCTCCTCCTGCGTGCACGGCCCTGCTGGCGGGCCGATCTGCCAGCGATCATCGACGGGTCAAATACATTTGTCAACTATATTAGTTAAGTTATGTATTTAGAACCCATCGAGGTGCCGGACCGTTGCCTGCGCGGCCCACATCACGGGCACCTAAATTTCGCGTTTACCCCCGATATTTACGAATGTTTCTGACGAAATTCCGGAAATTCAAAGCATTTCACCGGCTCGGTAAAGCGTCAGCTCGCCGCCTTGTCGCAAAGATTTTTTTGGCGAGATTGTCAGTCACTTTTGTGTCGGGCATAGTCGCGGTGTCCGACAATCCGGGCGCATGCGTTTCATTTTCACCACGAACCCGCACCCGCGAGCGCGGCAGGCTCAACGAAGGAACCGACCATGCAAATGCTGAACCAACCGGCCGTCGCCTCACCCGACGCCACGGCACCGCGATTACGCCGACGGCGCTGGCTGATCGCGGGCGTGCTGTTTCTGGCTGTGATCTCGGCCTTCTTCGATCGCATCAGCGTCGCGATCCTGTTTACCGATCCGTCGTTTCAAAATGCGATGGGGCACGGTTTCAATCCGGCCCGCCTCGGCCTGCTGATGACGGTGTTCGTGTTTGCCTACGGCGTATCGGGCGTGCTGCTCAGTTTCACTGGCGACGTGTTCGGCCCCAAATGGTCGATTGCCGCGGGTGCCGTCGTGTGGGGCGTGTCGATGGCGCTGATGGGCGTGACCAGCAGTTTCACCGCGATGCTGTGCTACCGCGCGTTGCTCGGCATCGCCGAAGGTCCGCAGTTCTCGCTGACCAATGCGCTCGTCAAACAATGGTTTCCGCCGCGCGAGCAGGCGCGCGCGAATGCGATGTGGCTGGTCGGCAGTCCGCTCGGCTCGGCAGTCGGCTTTGCGCTGACGATCCATCTGGTCGGCGCATACGGCTGGCGCTCGTCGTTCTTCGCATACGCGGCGCTGAATCTGCTGGTGGTGCTGCCGCTCGTGTTGCTGCTGATCAAGGACCGGCCGGACGTGCCGGTCATCGAACAGACCGTTGCCGAGCGCGCCGCCGATACCCCATATGCACAGCAGGTGATGCAGTTCATCCGCGACTGGCGCTTCTGGGCACTCACGCTGTTCAATACGTGCGGACTCACCTATCTGTGGGGCCTCAACAGCTGGCTGCCGAGCTACCTCGTCAGCTCGCGCCATTTCGATCTGCATCGCTCGGGTGTTTATGCATGGCTGCCGTTCGTTACGATGTTCTTCGGCATGGCGCTCAGTTCGTGGCTGTCCGACCGGCTGCAGCGCCGCGCTATCGTCAGCGCGAGCGCGCTGTTTCTGGCAGGCGCGTCGATGTGGCTGGTGATCCATATGCCGGGCGCCGAAGCGGCCGCGCTGATGATCGCCGCGAGCTCATTTTTCTGGGGCGGCGGCATGCCGCCGCAATTCGCGCTGGCACTGCGGATCCTGCCGCCGCGCGCCGTGTCGGCCGGTATCGGCTTTCACAACGGCATCGGCAACGTGGTCGCCGCGTTCTCGCCGCTCGCGATCGGCGCGCTGATACAGGCAACGGGCAATTTCAACGTCGGCTTGTCGGTGTTGCCTACGGCGGCGATCATCGGTGCGGCGTCGATGGCGCTGCTGGCGCGACAACGCCTGTAGTCGTGCGCGATCGTGCGCGATCGTGCGTGACCGCCGCGCGGTGGCGCACGCCAAGGTCAAACCAGGGAGAAAGGATGTGAGTTATCGGGATTTGCGTGAGTTCATCGAACAGGTCGACGGCCTCGGTGCGCTGCGCCGCATCGACGGTGCGCACGTCGAGTACGAGATCGGCGCGGTGACCGAGGTCGCGGCGGGAGCCGCACATCAGCCGGCGCTGCTGTTCGACCATATTCCTGGCTATCAGCCAGGCTTTCGGGTATTCAGCAACGCCACGATGACGCCGCAGCGTGCGGCGCTGGCGCTCGGCGTCGACCCCACACTGCGCCCGCTCGATGCGCTGAAGGCATGGAAGAACCGGCGCACTACGCTGCAGCCGGTTGCGCCGTGCACGGTACGCGAGGCGCCCTTTATGGCCAACAGCATGCAGCACGGCGACGTCGATCTCGGCCGCTTTCCGGCGCCGATCTGGCATCGCGGCGACGGCGGCCCGTACATCGGCTCCGGCAGCCTCGTCGTGATGCGCGACCCGGACAGCGGATGGATCAACGCATCGATCTATCGCGTGCAGGTGCACGGGCCGAAGCGGGTCACGATCCAGTTCGATCATCCGGGCCGGCACGGCGCGATCATCGCACGCAAGTACTGGAACGCGGGCAAGCCGTGCCCGGTCGCAATCGTCAACGGCGAGGATCCGGCGCTGTTCTCCGCGGGCTTCGAATACCTGCCCGAAGGCGTATCCGAATTCGACTTTGCGGGCGCGATCAAGGGTGCGCCGATCGACGTGTTCGCCGCACCGCAAACTGGCCTGCCCGTGCCCGCGCTGGCGGAAATCATCGTCGAAGGGCAATTGCTGCCGATGTCGGAAGCGTCGCTCGAAGAAGGACCGTTCGGCGAATTTACCGGCTACTACGCGGCCGACAAGCGGCCGGCGCCGGTGATGGAGGTCAGCGGCATCCACTATCGCGACAACCCGGTGCTGCTCGGCTCGCCGCCGCTGAAGCCGCCGCGCCACCATTTCGGGCTGCCGTTGCGCGGCGCGGGCATCTGGACCAATCTCGAAGCGGCCGGTGTTACCGATATCGCGGGCGTGTGGCAACACGTATCGACGACAATGACGGTGATCGCGCTGAAGCAGCGTTATGCGGGCCACGCGAAGCGCGCGGCGCTGATTGCGGCGGCGAATTCGTATCTGGGCCGGCTCGTCGTGACCGTCGACGAAGACATCGACCCTTCGAACATCGGCGACGTGCTGTGGGCGATTACGACGCGCTGCGAGCCTTCCGAGGCCGCCGACGTGATTCGCGACGGCTGGAGTTCGTCGCTCGACCCGGGTATTCATCCGGCGCGGCGCGAAGCCGGCAACACGACCAATTCCAAACTGATTCTGAACGCATGCCGCCCGTTCGAGTGGAAAGACCGCTTTCCGACACCGTCGGCGCTGTCGATCGAAGAAGCCGCGGAGGTCGAACACAAATGGGGCAGCGCAATCGCGTAGCGCGCTAAGGGTTCTTGCACTAAAACACCGTCAACCCGGCGTATCCGCCGCCGCAAGCGCGGCCTGCGCCGCGCGCGCCGCTTCCCGCACATGCGCGACCGCGGCCGCGCGGGCGCGCTTGGGCAGGCCTGCCGCGATCGCGTCGCGGATATCGCCCATTTCGCGCAGGCTCGCGACGCCGCGCCCCGCTTGCGACATCGAGCGCAGCCGCAGCACGTTTACGCGCGCATGCAGGCTGGTCAGCATTTCATCTATCACGCGGTTGCCGCAGCCGCGCTGGATCACATCGTAAAACGCATCGGTGGCTGCAATGCGCGCGTTTGCACTGTCGGCAAGTACGGCGGCCTCGAAATCGTCGAGCGCCTGATTCATGCGTGCCAGTTGCGCTTCGTCGAGCCGATTGCAACATAGCGCGGCCGCCTCGCCTTCGAGCAGTTCGCGCACGTTGTAGAGCTCCTTTGCGTGATCCCAGTCGAGCGTGGCGACAAACGGGCCGCGGTTCGGCACGATGGTCACGAGTTTTTCGCCCTGCAGACTCAGCAGCGCCTCGCGCACCGAAGGCCGACTGACACCAAGCAGCGCACACAGCTCATGCTCGACGAGTTTCTCGCCGGGCTCGAACTCGCCGGACAGGATTGCGGTGCGCAGCTGCTGCACGGCCAGCTGCCTGACGGTAAGCGGTTGATCGGGCGACTTCATCGAATGCGCGAACGGAACGGAGATATCCGCCATTTTACGGTTTGCGCGCTGCATCGCCAGCAACGATATGCGCGCCGATTTTCGCCGTTGCGGCCATGGCGCGACGCGCGGCCCGGCTCTTAGGTCGCGTACGGCGCGGGGCTACGCGCCAGCGAAGTGGTAGCGCTGAAGATCAGCGACGTCGACAGCGAGCGCATGGCACTGCGAATCGAGCAGGGCAAGGGCCGCCGTTGCATTCATGACATATGGGGATACGATCAGCCTTTCTCTTATTGGCCGATACCCGGTAACGCTGATAGATCAATTCCCGACATTAGCACTGCCCGGTTCAATGAAACGAGTCTTCACATACTTTAAATAAGAGCGACCGAAACGTTCCTGATCTGCGACGATCGGTTCCAGTTCTCCATGCCCGCTTCCATGTTCAAGGCTAACAGCGAACCCGTCAGTATCGCTAAATGAACCGAACGGCGGGCGGGAGGCAGGATCGCGCTTGAAGCAGTCCTCTGAAAAAGCTTCATCGATGTCTCCGTATGCGGCGTGGAAGCCGGCGGTTGTTGGTGTTCCGCCGTTCCTCCAACCGGAGATCGAGAACAATGCACGTAGTTGCCGAATTCCACGCAGATGTCCGGTCGCATGGCGAGACTGGCATTCGCGCAGGCGTCGCGCGACGTTTGCGCGATCAGCGGCGCCTCAGCGCTCGCGACGGTGCGACAGCCGTTCGTAAGCACATAACCACAGAGCGATTCCAGGCAATTAGAGATTCGAGGATCGCGGCACCGACGAGATCTATATCGACCCGACAGATCCGACCGACTCCTTCTTTGCCCAATATCGCTCGGCAACTCGCGTGCGGGAAGCTGACATCGAGGCATATCAAGCCTGCCGCCCCGGTCGCCCCCCCGCCACCACCACCGCAATAATCAGCAGCCCATACGCGACAGAACGCACCCCTGCCCCGGCGCCAAGCGCATTCAGAATCGCGTTGGTCAGAAACAGGAACATCGAAGCGCCCCACACGCCGGCCACGCTCGCCTTGCCGCCGGTGACAAGCGTGCCGCCGATCACAACCACGGCCACCGAGATCAACATGTACTCGACACCCATGTCGAGCGCTGCACCGCCCGATACTGCAGCAAGCAGCAGCCCCGTAAACCCAGCGATAACGGCCGACAGCACATATGTCACGCAACGCACCCGTTCGACTTTCACACCTGCCAGCCACGCCGCGCGACCGTTCTGCCCCAGCGCCGACAACGCGCGCCCGAATACAGTCCGATGCAGCAGCAGCGCGAGCGCGACCGAAAGCAGCAACGCCAGCCACGCAACGTGAGGTAGCCCCAACAGACGCCCATTGGCGAACCCCTGCAAGGCCGCCGGCGGAGGCGGCATGTCGCGGCTTTGGGTGATCGCGATCGACTGGACGATAAAGCTCGACGACAAGGTCGCGATGATCGGCGGAATGCGCAGCAAGCGGATCAGCAGATAATTCACGAGTCCGATCCCGATACCTGCCGCGAGTGCAACGCCGACGCCCGCGATGATCAGCGCATCGTCGCCCTTCATCAATTGCACGCCAAGCACGCCGCTCAACGCGATTGCCGATGGCGTCGACAGGTCGATATTGCCCGGGCCAGCGGTGATCACGAGCATCTGTCCGAGCCCGACGAACACCATGAAAATCGCGAACACCAGCGCCGTGTCGACCACATTGCCCGCTATCGAAAAACCGAACACGCCGGCCGTCACGAGCCACACCGCAATCGCGCCGGCGACCGACCAGACCCATGGTACGTCGCGCAGCCGGTCGCGCCACGCACCATCCGCAGCATGTTCGCCGCGCGCCGCTGCGGCGACGTCGATCTCATGTTGCGTGTCGTGATGGGTGCCGCTCATTGCGTGCCTCCGCGTTGTTGCAGCAAGGCCCGAAGCGACAGCACGATGATCAGGATCGCGCCCTGCGCACCCACCTGCCAGTCGGGCGATACGTTGAGAAACGCAAGAAACGATGCAGCCAGCGTGAGCGTAATCGCACCAAGCACCGCGCCGATCACCGACACGCGTCCGCCGACGAATTCGCCGCCACCCAGAATCACCGCAGCAATCGACATCAACGTATAGCGCAGCGCAAGATTCGCATCGGCCGACGTGGCGAGGCCAAGCAGACTCAAGCCCGACAGCACGCCGAACAGCGCGGCCAGCGCATACAGCTTGGCCTTGCTGCGCACGAGCGACCAGCCGAAGCGGCGCATTGCGCGGGGGTTGCCGCCTGCACCGCGCAGGCGCACGCCGGCCGACGAGCGCATCAGCAGCAGATGGCCGAGCACGGCGATCGCGGTGGACCAGACGATCGGCGCGGCTACCAGTGGTGTCTGAAAGCCCATCACGCCGGTCAGCCACGCCGGACTGGCGCCACCCGGCGACGGCAGCAGCAGCACCGCAAGGCCGTTCCACACGAACGACAGTCCAAGCGTCACGACAATCGAAGGAATCTGCCGGATCTCGACCAGCGCGCCGATCGCCGCGTACAGCAGGACGCATCCGGCGAGTGCTGCGATGCCGAGCCAGGGCTGATTGACCAGCAGCGTCGCGCCAATGCACGCCACGAGGCTGACGAACGGACCGATCGAAAGATCGAGGTCGTTTGCGGTGATGATCGCGAGTTGCGCGAGGGTGGCGAGCACCAGCGGCACAGCCAGATTCAGCAGCAGGCCGATGCCGAAATAACTGAACGCCGCAGGCTGCAGGACGAAAATCGGCGCGAGCACCGCCGCCAGCGACAACGCCGGCAGCAGTGCTCGCAGACGCGCGCGGTCGAACCGCAACGCTGCGCGTGGCGTAGCGAGATCGGGCGTCATGGGTGTATCTCCTCGAAGCTCGCAGCCAGCAGCGACTGCTCGTTGCATTCATGCGCGAGCAACATGCGCGTGACGCGGCCAGCGCGAAACACATAAGTACGGTCGCAGTACGCGAATTCGTCGTTCTCGGTCGTGTACCAGATGAACGTGCGCCCACGTGCCGCTTCGTTGCGCACGAGCTGGTAGATGTCGCGCTTCGTGCCGATGTCGACGCCGCGCGTGGGGTCATCCATCAGGATCAGCTGCGCGTCGGAAGCCAGCGCGCGCGCAAATAGCACCTTTTGCTGATTGCCGCCGGATAGCGACAGGATGCTAGCGGCGAGCGGCGCGCCGCGTATGCCGATACGTTCGCGCCAAGCATCGGCTATCGCACGTGCCGCGCGGCGATCGACGAAGCGCGCGAGCGGCGCCGTCCCGGCGGCGCGGCCGCGGTTCGCTGCGACCGGCTCGTGCTGACCCGACGTATCGGGCATCGCCCGCTGCCCCAGCAACCAGCGGATATCGAGGTTCTGCGCGATCGACCATAGCGCAAACACGCCATCGCGCGCGCGGTCGCCGGCTACGAAGGCAATCCGTTCGCGGCTTCTGGTCGCGGCTCGATAGACCGCCAGCAATGCTTCGCTTTGCCCCTGGCCCGCAAGCCCCGCAAATCCCACCACTTCGCCGCGCGGCGCTTCGATCTGCACGCGCCCGTCGGTACCGAGCGTCCAGCGATACGTGGACCGTTGTTGCCCGGCAGTCTCGGGAGCAGTGCGAGCGCCCGACGGTTCGCCTGCCACTTCGACGTGCTGCCCCATCGCCCGGATCAGCGCATCCTGCGTGACCGCTTCGCGAGGCAATACCGCGGCGACGCGGCCATCGCGCATCACCAGCACGCGTTGTGCGGCCTGCGCGATCTCGCCGAGCATGTGGCTGATCAGTACCGTCGCGATGCCGCGCGCGCCGGCTTGCGCAATGAACGCGAGCAGCTGTGCCGCGGTGTGCGCATCGAGGCTCGAAGTCGGCTCATCGAGTATCACGAGCTTGACTGGGTAGTCGGTCACCGTGAACGCCCGTGCGATCTCGACCATTTGACGTTGCGTCAACGTCAGATCACCGATCAGTTCATGACCCTTCAGGCCATGGCCGGGAAAGATCGCATCGAGCTGTGCACGCATCATCTGCGTCGCGCGCCGCCGCCAGGCGCGGCCGCTTAGCGCAGGATGCACGATTGCCATGTTCTCCGCGATAGTCAGGTTCGCGCACAGCGACAGTTCCTGAAATACGCAGCGCACGCCGGCTGCGCGCGCCGCATTCGGATCGTAGTGGCGCACCGGTTGTCCATTGATCGACAGCGTGCCTTGCTCCGGCTCGAAGACGCCGGTCAACACGGCCATCAAGGTGGACTTGCCGGCGCCGTTATGGCCGGCGATGCCCACGCATTCGCCGGCGCGAAACTCGAAGCTGATGTCGATGAGCGCCTTCACACGGCCAAAGGTCTTGCCGATGCCGTCAAGGCCGATAAAAACCGGCGCTTGGCCGGCGATGCGTTGCGTTGCAGTCCGATCGTTCAAAGCCGAACCTCTGCGAGAGTCGCCGCGCCGCATGCGAGATCCGCATGCGGCGACTGGCGCATCGGTGAATGATGTCGAATCAGAGCGGATTACTTAGCGTCGACAACCTTCAGCACGTCGTCGCGCGTATACAGCTTGTTGGCGAGGCCGCCTTGCGGCGTTTTGGTCAACACCGTATCGAGCTCGCCGGCATCGACCTGCAACAGCGGCATCTGGATATCGTGCGGCAGCTTCTTGCCGGCCAGCAGCTGTTGCGCGACCCAGAACGCGAAGGTCGAGCAGCCCGGCGGGATCGTCACCGACAGCGTTTCATAGCCGCCGTTCTTGCGTTGCGCGGACCACCACGCGAGTTCTTCCTGGCGGTTGCCGAGGATGATGATCGGCGTTGGACGCCCGGCCGCCTTGATCGCATTCGCAGTGCCAAAGCCATCGCCTCCTTGCGCGAGCACGCCGTCGATTTTCGGCAGCGTCGGCAGAATACCGGCCACCTGTTTCTGCGCAACCGTCTGCGTCCAGTCGCCGTGCACCGAGCCGACGATTTTCAGGCCGGGATACTTCTTCATCTCATCGGTGATGCCGCGATGAATCTCGTCATCAACCGATACGCCCGCAAGGCCGCGAATTTCCAGCAGATTGCCGGTGCCGTGCAGGCGCTTGGCCATGTAGTCGACCTGCATTGCGCCGAGCTGGTGGAAGTCCACCGCGATGCGATACGCGCAGGGCTCGGTCGCAATCCCGTCGAACGTGATGACCGTGACGCCCGCGCCGCATGCCTGCTTGATCACGCCGTTCAGCGCGGTGGGCGACGCCGCGTCGATCACGATCGCCTTGTAGCCTTGCAGGATCAGGTTCTGGATCTGCTGCGCCTGTTCGGTCGCCTGGTTTTCCGCGGTGGTGAATGTGGGTGCGGCTGCGACCACGCCAGATTTGACTGCGGGGTCAGCGACTTCGGACCAGCTTTTCAGCATGGTCTGCCGCCAGCTGTTGCCTGCGTAGTTGTTGGACAGCGCGATTTTCAGCGATGAGGTGTTGCCCGTCGCAGCTTGCCCAAACGCGGCGCCTGACGTAGCGGCAATGCAGAGTCCCAATACTGCAGAAGCAAGAAGCGAACGCACGTGTCTGTCTCCTTTCTGTATTGTTCGAGCGCGTGCCGGCCAGCTTCAGTGCGGTGTTGAACGACGGCGCACTGGATCAGGCACGCGATGGTTCGAAATTCAGCGCTGGCCCCGTCGCCCCTATCGCAAACGAAATGGAACGAAAAGAAATGCAGGTAATGCGTAAGGTCAGCGTTGGCCGCAAGCTTTGTGAGGCGGCGATAAATAATACTATTGACGCTAGCGCCGTGGGCGTCAACGGTAAGCATTATTTTCGCCCCCGCCAGGACCCGGTTGCTCTGCTGCGTGAATTCGCCCGGATGCTGGTGCGGTGAAACGACAGGGTGACTAGCGGAACGGCGCTTGCGACGGACACGCTCACCGAACCGCACAGACCATCCACCTATGAGCGCCGACACGACTGCCCGGCTGAACGCCATGCGCAAAACCCTGCGCGACGTATTCGGCCTGAAGCGGCTGCGCCCCGGGCAGCACGACATCATTCGCAGCGTGCTGCAAGGGCGCGACACGCTTGCCGTGATGCCGACAGGCGCGGGCAAATCGCTGTGCTACCAGTTGCCGGCGCTGCACTTCGACGGATGGACACTGGTAGTCTCGCCGCTGCTCGCGCTGATGAAAGACCAGGTGGACAAGCTCAAGGACGCGGGCATCGACGCGTTGCAGATCAATAGCGCGATGCCGGTAGCGCAAGCGCAGCGCGCTTATGAAACGTTGCGGCTCGCGAATCGCGGCATTGCGTTCGTCACGCCCGAGCAGTTGACGAAGTCCGAATTGATCGATGCATTGCGCGCACGATCGGCGCAACGCCGGATCGAACTCGTCGTCGTCGACGAGGCGCATTGCGTGTCGCAATGGGGACACGACTTCCGGCCCGCCTTCCTGCGCATCGTCGATGCTGTGGAAGCGCTCGGCAGGCCGCCCGTGCTCGCGCTGACCGCGACGGCGACGCCCGGCATTTGCGCGGACATCGTTCGCTCGCTCGGTCTGCGCGATGCGCGACTGATACGCACGGGCATGTATCGTGACAACCTTCACTATCGCGTTACGCAGGTGTCGGTCGCAGGCGGGCGGCAGCGCGCGTCGACGCGCGCGCGAGAAGCAAAAACGGCGGCGCTGCGCAAGGTGCTCGAAACGGAAAGCGGCCGAGGCATCGTCTATACGGCGACCGTGCGCGAAGCCGAGGCGCTCGCGGCGACGCTCGTCGAGTGGGGCGAAGCGGCGGCCTGCTATCACGGACGGATGTCCTCGCGCGACCGGCACGATGCGCAGGAGCGCTTCATGGCTGGGGACCTGCGCGTGATGATCGCGACCAATGCGTTCGGTATGGGCATCGATATTCCGGACCTCCGCTTTGTCGTGCACTACCAGATGACGAGCAGCATCGATGCGTATTACCAGGAAACCGGCCGGGCAGGACGGGACGGACGCATCGCACACTGCGAGCTGCTCTTCGATCTGAACGACCGGCGCGTGCAGCAGTTTCTCGCACTGGGCCGCTACCCGGATAGCGCGCTGTTGCGACGTATCTGCGAAGCGCTCGCACCGCGAGCGAGCGCTTTGCAGCCCGCACTTTCGGCGCGCGAACTGCTCGATTCGCTGCCCGGCGTCGGCCGCAACAAGCTCGCCGTGGCGCTGAAGATATTGACCGATTCGCGGCACGTCGCACGCGACCGTCAGCAGCGTTACCGGTTGCGCAGCGAGGCGCCCGGCGCCAGCGCCGCACACGACCGCGCCGACGCACCGAAGGACGACGCAATCGAGGCCGCCGCCGAACGCTATGCGCAACTCACTGCGCGCGACCGCGAAGCCTTGCAGCAGATGATCGACTACGCGCAGACGGGCGGATGCCGTTGGCGCGTAATACTCGATTACTTCGACGACGCACGAGGTTTCGAACGCTGCGGTACCTGCGATAACTGTTTGAATCCCGTCGAAGGGACGATCGAATCTGAAAAGACCGTAGACGATGCGAGCCTGCCGAAACGCGGGCCCGGTGACCCCGGCAGGAGACGGCGCTTCGAACGTGGCGCGCCGGTGCGCGTGCGCAAATATGGCGCGGGCAATGTTGTGTTCGCAACTGATGAACAGGTTGCAGTGCTATTTCCCGACGGAAATACAAGAACGTTTATGGCAAGGTTCGTCAAAGCCGATGTGGCGTGACGCCCGGCGACAAGCGGCGGGGGGACGCGATGCTCGATGCGGTACGGTCGAGCCTGGCTGCGGAACTGTTCGCGGCTAAAGCGCCGTAGTCTGAAACGCTGCGCGGTCCCATGCGAAGCGGTATGGCTTATGTGCGACCATTCATCTCCGGCCCGATCGACGCGTGGTTCAGCAGGCCGACGAGTGCGGCGCCGCCTACTACGTTGCGAGGCAGCGTCGGCGCGAGGAAGCGCAACAGAAAATCCTGCAAGCGCGTTGTCGCGCGGCACCGCATACGCCGCTTCCACCGAGCCGGCGATGATGTGCGATGGGCCGCAGATGGAGACGACGTACGCCAGAATGGCGACAATCAGCGCCGCGGCGGACTTTGCACTCGGCAACAGCCATACCATCGGGGCAATCAGCGAGCGACACGTTGCGAAGCGATTGCTACACTCGCGCAGCTGGCGCATAGGTCAATGCGAAATGATTTTCTAGCATAATCAAAGCAATGCGACCCGCTGCACGGGTTCACCATTGCCGAGGGAATACGCATCCGGCACGATGCCATCCGGCCTCGCTCGACGCACATTTTCAACCGCCGCCCTTTCGCCGGACAACGACCAGGAGACCAGCGATGCAGAACGACAGACCGCCTCCGCCACGCGTGTCATACGTGAAAGGGATCCGGATCGGCGGCTCCGGATGGTTCGGCCGATTGCTGGCGCTCGTCATGGGCGCGATCATGCTTGTCGCGGCCGCGCTTGTCTCGGTGGTGCTGCTCGCCGTGCTGTTCGTTGTGGGTATGATCGTTGTCGGCTATCTCTGGTGGAAGACGCGCTCGCTGCGCCGGCACGCGCGTGCGTTCGGGGACGACGCTCGGACCGTCGACGTCGAAGTCGTGCAGGAAAGCTCGCCTCGCGACGATTCCACGAAACGCTAACCCTCATTCACGCGTGCCCGCGCGGCTTGCTCGTGCGACGAGACAGCCGTGAATGTCGACGCCGCGCCGCACTGCCCGCTTTTTGTCCTCTTAGAATGAGGCGCGCAGCGCACTGCTGCCGCGCATTCCCCTTACTCGCCAGGAGGCAGACATGATTTCCAGCCGCGCGCAGGTCACTGAAATGATCGTCGCCGCAAGAGTTCGCAAAGGCATCAAATGGGCCGAGATCGCCAACGAAGTGGGCTTGTCAAAAGAGTGGACGACGGCAGCGTGTCTTGGCCAGATGACCTTCGACAAAAAGCAGGCCGAGACAGTCGGCAAGATGCTCGACCTGCCCGATGAAGCCGTCGCATGGCTTCAGATCGTCCCTTACAAGGGTTCGTTGCCGACGCCGATACCGACAGACCCCTTGATTTACCGCTGGTACGAGGTCGTCAGCGTGTACGGCACGACGATCAAGGAACTCATTCACGAGGAGTTCGGCGACGGCATCATGAGCGCAATCGACTTTTCGATGGACATCCAGCGCGAAAGCGACCCGAAGGGCGATCGGGTCAATGTGGTTCTGTCCGGCAAATTTCTGCCGTACAAAACCTATTGAGCGCGCATGGGTCGGCGCGCGGCGCGGCCGCATGCCGATCCGATCACGCTTTTATCGCGCCACTCGCGCGCATTCGATCGACGCCGCAGGCTTTCTTGAGCGTAGCGCCAAAGAGCACCCAGAGCGCGAGCGATCCTGTCGAAACGGCGCCCAGCACGAGAAAGGCGCTCGCGTATCCGAAATGCTGTGCGAGTACGCCGCCCAGCGCGGGACTCAGTGCGGCGCCTGCGCCCTGCACAGTCATGACGACGCCTTGCCCGACATTGACCCGTCCCGTACCTCGCAGCAGCCGCACCACCAGCGCGGGCACCGCGACGCTCTGAAACCCCGCGCCGATGCCGTCAAGCGCCTGAACTGGCCATACGCCCCACGCCGCAATGAACATCGCAGCGGCCATTGCGCGCAGCGGCAGCGCGAGGAAACTGACCAGGATCACGCCCCAGTAGCCGATTCGATGAATCAGGCGATTGGCAAAACATGCCGTTACGACCATCACGAGTTGCGCAACCACGATGGTCTGTGCGGTGAAGGCGCTCGGCTCTGCCTGATGCGCCGCGACGACCGCGAGGCCGTAAAGCGGCAGCATCGCCGCATTGCCCAGATGAAACATCGCGAGCGAAGCAGCAAGCAACAGCAAGGGCCAGCAGGTCAACAGAACGCGAAACCTACTCGCATGTTCATGCTCACGGTTCGGTTCTGCCGGCGTCGATCTGCCGAGACCGCGCGCACTGTCGCGATCGATTGCGTCGCGGCGGATCAGCAGCGCCGAGATCGCCGTCAGCAAACCAGACACGCCGGTGAGGGCGAACACCGCCCCGAATCCATATCGCCATCCGAGCCAGCCCGAGAGCGCTGCCCCGACTACGTTGCCCGCGTGATTGGCCACCTGATTACGGCCGAACTGCCGGTCGAAGCCGTTTTCGCGAACGATTCCGAGCGTCGCGCCGGCCACCGCGGGACCGAGCGCCGCGCCCGTCACTGCAGTGAAGATCTGCGACGCGGCCACCGTCCAATAAGCATGCGAGACCCACAGCACGAGCGACGCGAGCGTCGTCATCGCGCCTGCGATCACGATGATGCCGCGCTTGTGACGGGTGGCATCGACGAGGGCACCCGCGGGAGAAGTCGCGAGCATGCCCGCGATACCGCCCAGCGTCATGACCGTGCCGATCGACTCGGGATGCCAGCCGTGCGCCTGGAGAAAGACTCCGAGGAACGGCCCGATACCCGCCTGCACGTCGGCCATGAAAAAATTCAGCCCTGCGAGTGCGTACACGGGATTCATGCGTCACCAATCGCTCGTCAGGCAGTCCGCGGCGCGTCGACGAGTTCGGCTATTTCGTCGACCTCGATCGTGCGCCCGTGCCGGTTCTTCACGCCGTGGCCCCAGGCATGAACGTGTGCCCCCGGGCTCAGATAAACGGTCAACTGCGCCGCGGCATGGGGCGGCATACGCAACGATGTGCCGTCGTCCAGCAGCGCTCCGCGCAACTCCCCTTTCGGGCCAAAGAGCGAAAGCACCACTTCGCCGCATGCGTCCATCGGTTTGTGCGCGACGTGCGGCTGGTGATGCTTCGCGCCGTTGCGATGCGGACCTTCGTCGACAATCAGAACGCCGTTCTTCGTCGTCAGCGAAACGGCGGCAAGCATGTCCGCATCGCGCGGCTTGATGCCGCGAACACGAACGACATCGCCGGGCGCGACATGACGCGCGAGTTGCTTCGACAAATGCGGAGGGAAGTGAACCTGACGGGACGCGATGACGAGGCCGTCGAGTTCACCGTGCGGATTCAATAGAAAGCGCGTGACTTTGCCGCGTGTCTCCGGAAGGCTGGTGGGGTCGATCCAGTGCATTTGCGTTGTCCTGAAAGCGAGCGTGTTTCAAAGGTGTTCCGATGGCCTTGCCTCACGGCTTAGGCGCAGCGCGGTCATAAAGCGGCGTGAGGTCGCCTGGGGAGCCGAACGCAGTCGCCTGAAGCGCGGTGCCGTACTGATTCCGCGTGCCATAGCCTTGGGCCGATACCATCGCGCCCGTGCGCACGAGCGACGCGAACTGTTGAGCTTCGGGCGGCGCGAGTTTGATCACTGTGCCGTCGGCGAGAATCACGCCGTCGGGTTCGCCGCGCGGCGCAGTCGTGACATGCGCCACCTGTCCTTGTGCGCTCAGGCGGGAGAGCCCTTCTCCACGTGCTGCACGCGGCAACGGCGCGGCGCCGCGCATCGGCGGCTCGTCGATTACTTGCTGGCCGCTGCGCGTGTCGACAATGCGTTGGGCGGCCGAAGTCAGTTGCGTGCCCATATGCGGAGGAAAGCGCACGAGAGTGTCGTCGCCGGTCGTGAAACCGTCGACATCGCCATCCGGATTGATGAGGAAGCGCGCCACGGTGCCTCGCGTGGTCGCGATCGAAGCCGCGTCGGCAGGCGGCGCCGGCTCGGCGCCGGAAGGCGGCGGAGCGAGCGGAGCGGGAGACATCGGAGATCTGGCGAATGGCGGCGGAGCGTCTGCCGCGAGCGGAGGCGGCGTCGGCGTTGCGGCGGACTGAGATTGCGCGGCACAGCCGGCGCTCGCTGCGAACAAGGCCGCGAGCACGGCGATTCGCAAGCCGGAATAACGGGGATAAAGGATCGATTGCATGATTCACTCCTTTCGCGTAGCGACGAGTGATCTGCAAGGGCTATGCCATTCGAGAAAAGCCGACGGCTCGGCGCGTTGTGCGTTAAAGGCGCGCCGATCTGTCAAGAAACCGGACAGCGCCTGTCCGTTTCCTTGACGGTGCCGGGCTTAGGCCGAAGCCTCGGACATGCCAAGCGCCGCCATGCGCGTATAGAGCGACTGCCGGCTGATACCGAGCCGGCGCGCTGCCTCGGCGCGGTTGCCGCCCGCTGCCGAGAGCGCATGAACGATCAGCGCACGCTCGAGTTGCGCAATCGCTTGCGGCAGAGGCAGTTCGAGCAGTGTCGGCGGAATCGCGTCATCCCCGCGGTCTGCCGCCGCCGTCAGAAACGCGAAGTCTTCGCGCGTCAGCACCTGCCCGGGCGCAAGCGCACTCGCCCGTTCGATCGCATTGGCAAGTTCGCGCACATTGCCTGGCCATGTAAAGGTCGCGAGCAGGCGCTGCGCATCGGCCGAAAGATGTTTGCGCGCGACGTCGGACGATGCACCCGCGAGGAAGTGCTCGGCAAGCGGGAGGATATCGGCCACGCGCTCGCGCAGCGGCGGCATTCGCAACGGGATCACGTCGAGACGAAACAGCAGGTCCTGGCGGAAGGTGCCCGCCTCGACCATCGAAGCGAGATCGCGATGCGTGGCGGCGACCACGCGCACATCGACCGTAACGACCCGGTTCGTTCCAAGCGGCGTGACTTGCCGCTCCTGCAGCACGCGCAGAAGCTTGGCTTGCATGGGAAGCGGCATATCGCCGACTTCATCGAGAAAGAGCGTGCCGCCATGCGCTTCTTCGACTCGCCCTCGCCGGTCACCCTGTGCGCCGGTGAACGCGCCCTTGCCGTGTCCGAAGAGTTCGCTTTCGAGCAGCTCGTGCGGAATGGCCGCACAGTTGACCGCGACGAAAGGACCGCTCGCGCGCGCCGACGCGCGATGCAGCACGCGTGCCGCGATCTCCTTGCCGGTGCCTGTTTCGCCGGTGATGAGCACCGTCGAATTCGTACCCGCCGCGCGGCCGAGGCGCTTCTGCACTTCACGCATGGCCTCGCTGACGCCGAGCAGTTGCGGCTCCCGCATGCTGACCTCGTCGGCGAACACGCGCGCGACCGGCGTGCCGACCTGCGCCGATAGAATGCGCCGGAGCAGCGCCGCGATTTCGTCCCGCCCGACGGGCTTGGTCAGATGCTCGAAAGCGCCGAGCCGCATTGCGCCGATGGTGTTGTCGCTGGTCGCGTGCGCGGTCAGCATCACGACCGGCACGGTCTGCAGCCCCGGCGTCGTGCGCAGCGTCTTCAACACGGCGAGGCCGTCCGCGCGAGGCAAGCGGAAGTCGAGGAAGATACAGTCGGGCGCCGAACGCGCGCGCAACTGCTCGAACGCTTCCTCGCCCGACGTCGCTTCGATCGGCGAGTGGCCGAGGTCTTGCACGGTCTCCGCAAGGCCTTCGCGAAAAGCATCGTCGTCGTCGATGATCAGGATGGTCGCCATGGCAAGTCGATCACAAAGCGCGTCACATTCGAGTCTTCCGCGAGATAAGCACGGCCGCCATGCGCCGACGCAGTTTCGCGCACGACGGCAAGACCTAGGCCCGATCCGTCGGGGCGGCCCGTCACGAACGGCTCGAAGATCCGCTCCCGCTCAGCCGGGCTCACGCCGGGACCATTATCGACGACTTCGAGCCTGAGCCGTTCGCCCTCCTGCGCCGCCGCGCCATACGCGCGAACCGTCACGGTTCCGCCTGACGGCGCGTGCCTCAGCGCGTTCACGAGAAGGTTGTCGAGCGCGCGCGCCAGCTGGGCCGGATCGAACACTGGCTGCGTCGGCTTCTGCGCGACCTCCACGCGAAGCGCGACGTGCCTCGATTCCGCGCGCGATTCATGCGTGTGAACGATATTGTCGAGCCATACGCGAAGATCGACCTCGCGCGCGCGGACCGTCACTGATTGCGTCAGCGCAAGCAGGCTCGTCACCTGCAACTCGATGCGGCCCACCTGCTCGATGATCGTTCTCAACGCGGCTTCGCGGCGTGCGCTGTCGCCCGCTAGCGCGTTTTCGGCCTTCAGTCGTATCGCGCCCGCCGGATTGCGAATTTCATGGGCGATTTGCGCGGCCATCTTCCCGAGTGTGCTGAACCGCTCTGCCTGTGCGAGTTGCCGGTTCAGTACATCGGCATCGCGCTTGAGCCGCTCTGCGCGTTCGCCATAACGATTGAGCGCATCGACGATCGGGTCCAGATCGCGCTCGCCGACGCGCTCGAGCCGCTTGCCCTGCTCGAATGCACCGTTAGGCGCGAGCGCCGTCTCGAGCAGCGCGAGATTCTGTCTCCATTGTTTGAGCGTCAGCGCAAGAAACAGCGCGAGCACGACGATGACGGCAAGCACGCCCGCAAGTATGGCCGTCGCGCGCTCGCCGTACGGTCCGAGCGGAGGGCGTGCGCGCGTGAGCGTCCATGCGAGCAGGTTCTCGTGACGCGGCACGGGGCAGGCCACCGCGAGCACGGCGTCCGTTCCGCTCGACACGATATCGGCCTGTAACTGGCCGGTACTCGATGCGCCTTTGAGCGCACGCAGGATAAGCGGCATCTCGGCTTCGGGAATGTCGCGCTTGACGCCGCTGCCGCCATAGGTCGGAAACGCGTAAGCGATAAAGCCGTGCGACGCATTCGAAGGCGGCTCGCCGGTCCAGAAGCCGCCTTCAATGCCGTCGGTCTGGACCAGCACGAGATCGAGCACTGCATGCATCAGGTCGACGTTGGTTTCGCCGGGGCGTTGCATCGACAGGTCATAGCGCGACGCGACCGCCGTGCAAGCGGCGACGGCCTGCTGCTTTGCCGCAACGACGCGCTCGCTTAGCGCCGATGACAACATGAGCCATACCGCGACACTGAGCAGGCCGCACAGCGCAGCAATCAGAGTCCAGAGCGTGAGAAGCTGAGTGGAAAACGACGGTCTCGGCATAAGAGATCACGAGCGAGCGCAAGTGGCGGAATGGGCAGCAAATTCTCTGCCACGCATCATACGGCCGAATTGAGCGAGCATCGCCGTCGCGGCGCGCTTTCCCTGCCCTCACATTCACGATTTACATTCAAGTCTGATTTGAACAGATATCCTATATCACAAATTATGAATAAATTAATTTCAACGCCCGAGTGCATTTGTGTCAAATTTGCCTTTCAAATTGTTGATAAGGTTTTCATGAATAGTTAATATGGCGCAACGATGCGAGCCCCGGTCCGCATCATCAGCAAAAGAGGAGACATCCGGACAGTCAAAACATTGCGTGCCCAGACGTTTATTCCGGGCAATTGCATTGCGCCGCTCTGCTGTGTATTGGAGCGAAGTTATTAATGTCAAAAGAAGTGGCAGCAGCGTGATGCAACGGCCAATCGCGGTTTCCCAGCGGCCACGAGCTGGGTGACTGTCAAACGTGTTCAATTGATCCGCCTCCCGGTTCGAACATGGCAAATCGTTCGACTGCAAGGAAGCGCCCTCGTCATTTCGTCATTATCCGATTTTCCGGAATTTCTAATTTAATACGATATTTTTAGACCAGCTCATACGTACTTTTAAATCAGATTCGCAAATGAGAAAATCCATCATCTTTGCTGCGCTGTCGAGCGCTCTGGCTACGGCCGCACATGCACAAAGCAGCGTTTCATTGTATGGCCTCGTCGATGCCGGCATCACTTATACGAACAACGTAAAGGGCCACGCGAACTGGCAGGAAACAAGTGGTTCAGTCAACTCGAGCCGGTGGGGTCTGCGCGGCAACGAGGATCTCGGCGACGGCTTGAGGGCCATCTTCACATTGGAGGGAGGCTTCAGCACGAACAACGGCACGCTAGGCCAGGGCGGACGCGAATTCGGCCGACAGGCGTTTGTCGGTCTCGCGAGTAAAGACTATGGCACCGTAACGTTCGGCCGGCAATACGACATCATGGTCGACTACGTCGAACCGCTTGGGCTGGCAGGCCAGCAATATGGCGGTACTTTTAGCGCTCATCCGTTCGATAACGACAACCTGGACAACACGTTCCGCCTGAACAACTCGGTCAAGTATGAAAGCCCGACCTTCGGCGGCTTGAAGTTCGGAGCGGTCTACGCCTTCTCGAATACCGCAGGCCAATTCTCGAACAATCGTGCCTACAGCGCCGGCGCGTCGTACAAATACAAGGGGCTTACGCTTGCGGCCGCTTACCTGCAACTGAATAAAGACCTGTCGGGTGCGACTCCTGCCGCAGCGCTTGCCAGCGTCAACAGTGCCGGCGCGGTGACCGGCGACAACACGCTGCTGGCAGGCCGCCAACAAACGTGGGGGGCCGGCGTGAACTACGCGATCGGTCCTGCCGCGGCGGGCTTCGTGTACTCCCAGACCAACCTTACTCAAGGCTTTGGCGTCAATCCGGCCACGGCCGGTCAGACCATATCGTTCGGTGGCAATAGCGCTCACTTCCAGAACTTCGAATTGAACGGCCATTATTCAGTGACGCGCGCGTTGAGCATCGCAAGCGGTTATACGTACACGCAGGCGAATTTCGGCTCGGGATCCGAACCCAAGTGGGGGCAATTGAACATGCAGATTGCCTATTACCTGTCAAAACTGACCACGGTCTACCTCGAAGGCGAATACCAGCATGTGATGAACCGCCAAGGCCTGAATGGCCAGCTCATTGGAGCAATGATCAACAACACGTCCAGTGGCGGTGCGTCGTCGACGAGCAACCAGGTGGTCGTGACGGCGGGCATGCGTCTTCGCTTTTAACGGGGCTTGGCCGCGCCGCGGTAGCGAGATGTCGCTGCAGCGGCGCGATTCAGTTCATGTGACGGCCGCATACCCGCAAATCGGCGTCGACCGATTGGGCCACAGGTCTGCGCTTCGCGCCGGGCGCTGCCGCGCGCATGCGCCGGCCGTCATCGCTTCACGCGTCTCTTTTGGGGTCCGTCCGGCCATGCATTGCCGCTATCAGGCTATGCAGCTGTGCGGCACTGAAGGGCTTGCGCAGCGATGCGCATTGGAACCCCGTCTCGCGAGGATCGGGAGCATCGCCGCCGGAGGCGAACACTATTCTGATATCCGGATGGCGTGCGAGCGCCTCTCTCGCGAAATCGACGCCCGACTGGCCGGGCAGCACGATATCCGTCAAAAGCACGTCCGGCCGGTTCATTGCGAGCATCGGCATCGCCTCTTCAGCGCTGCCCGCCTGTTGCACGTCATAGCCGAAGCTCATCAGCAATTCACTGACCGCCTCACGCGCCGTAGCGTCGTCGTCCACGATCAGAACCGTTAGCCCCGCCGGCGCATGAGCCGCGCCCGACTGCGCCGGCCCGGCCGACGATCCGGCCAGCGCAGGACTCGCGTCCTTCGCGCGAGCAGGACCTAGCAACCGGCGGATCTTCGATGCCAGTTGCTCCCGGCTATAAGGCTTGCTCAACAGGTGTACGCCCGGATCCAGACGGCCGCCGTGGACAATCGCGTTCTGCGTATAGCCCGAGGTGAAAAGAACCTTGAGGTGCGGCAGCATGCGCGTCGCAAGTTTCGCGAGTTCGGTGCTGCGCATCGTGCCGGGCATCACGACATCGGTGAACAACAGGTCGATTTGCGCGCCGCTTTGCACGATCGCCAGCGCGCTTTGCGCGTCGTTTGCCTTCAGCACCGCATAGCCGAGCTGCTTGAGCGTTTCGACTACGGTCGCCTGCACGCGCCGGTCGTCCTCGACCACCAGTATGGTTTCGGACCCGCCCGTGAGCACGACCGGCGGCAACGGGTCCAGTTCGGCCACACGCTCCATCGAGCGAGGCAGGTAGATCTTCACGATCGTTCCATGCCCGGGCTCGCTGTAAATCCTGATGTGGCCGCCGCTCTGCTTGATAAAGCCGTACGCCATGCTCAGGCCCAGTCCCGTGCCTTGCCCTTCCGGCTTGGTCGTAAAGAAGGGCTCGAATGCGCGCTCGAGTACGTCGGCGGGCATGCCGGTCCCGGTGTCGGCGATCGCCAGCAGCACGTATTGGCCCTCGCGGACGTCCGCGTCGAGCGCCTTGTAGTGATCGTCGAGCATGGCGTTCGACAGTTCGAGCGTCAGTTTGCCGCCTTCCGGCATGGCGTCGCGGGCGTTGATCGCCAGATTCAGGACGACATTCTCGAGGTGATTCGGGTCCACCAGCGTGTTCCACAGACCGCCCGCGACGACCGTTTCGACGTGAATGATCTCGCCCAGCGCGCGCCTGAGCAGATCGTCCATGCCGCGCAGCATGACGGCCAGATTCACGACGATCGGCTGCAACGCCTGGCGCCGCCCGAACGCGAGCAGTTGCGACGCAAGGTTTGCCCCGTGCTCGACCGCTTCGATCGCCTTGCCGAGACGCTCTTTCGTCCAGACGTCGCGGCCGTGCCGCCCTTCGAGCAGTTCGAGGTTACCGCGCAACACCTGCAGCACATTGTTGAAATCGTGCGCGACGCCGCCGGTCAGTTTGCCGAGCGCCTCCATCTTCTGCGACTGAAGCAGCGCGGCACGCGCCTTTTCGAGTTCTTCGTGGGCCGTCTTGCGCTCCGTGACATCGCGCGTGATCTTGGCGAAACCGATCAGCTGCCCCTCTTCGTCGCGGATTGCATCGATGACGACGTTGGCCCAGAACCGGCTGCCGTCTTTCCTGACGCGCCAGCCCTCGGTTTCGAAACGCCCTTCGGCCGCGGCCGTCGCGAGGCTGCGAGCGGGCAGACCTTCGGCCGCATCCTCCGCCGTATAGAACCGGCTGAAATGTGCTCCGATAATTTCGCCCGCTTCATATCCTTTGATGCGCGCGGCGCCAAGATTCCAGTTGGTTACGTACCCTTCGGGCGACAGCATGAAGATCGAGTAATCGGTGACCCCCTCGACCAGCAGCCTGAAGCGGCGTTCGCTGTCGGCGACCGCTTCATAGGCGAGGCGCTTGTCCGTCGTGTCGCGTACGATCTTGCCGAAGCCGCTGAAGGTGCCGTCCGGCGCGTAAAGCGCCGTGATGAGCACACTCGCCCAGAACCGGCTGCCGTCTTTTCTGACGCGCCAGCCCTCCGTGTCGTATTGCCCGTGCTTGCGCGCGGTGTCCAGCACCATTTCAGGAACGCCGTCGCAGCGATCCTCCGGCGTGTAGAACACGGAAAAATGCCGGCCGATGATTTCGTCAGCCTCGTAACCTTTGATGCGCATGGCGCCCGGGTTCCAGCTAGCCACTTCCCCTGTTTCGGTAAGCCGGAAAATCGCGTATTCGGACACGCGTGTGACCAGGGACCGTAGCCATAAAAAATCGACTTCCTCGTGCTGCTCGCCGTCCATCAGATCTCTCATTCAGATTTGCGCGAATACATTGCGTGCTGTTTCGTTCGCGCGTTTGTCTTCCAATGCGCTGAGCGTGCCCGCGCGCACGCGGTCTGTCGGCCGACAGAACGTGGCTTAGGCGGGACCCGTTCGTGGCATCGACGGTACCACAATCGTACACGGGCGCAAGTTCTCAGGTCCCCGCTTAAAAGACCGGTATTCGCCTTTCCGAAGCGGCGGCAAGCCATGGTGGAATGCGGATTGCGCTTCGATAAAGGCGGGCAAGGCCTGCGCAATTGTTAGTCATGCAATCCGATTGGAGGCATCTCATGCGACTTCTAGTAACCCAGGACGGACTACCGCGCGTTTCATGGGGCGCGGTATTCACAGGCGTTGTCATCTCGCTCGTCGTTTATCTCGTGATGAGCGTGCTCGGCACGGCAATCGGTGCTTCGCTTCTCAATCCTCTGTCTCGACCCGATCCGGCGCGGGCTTTCGGTTTCGGCTCGGGCGTCTGGCTGATCGTGACGACCGTCGTTTCGGTCTTCGCCGGCGCCTACTTCGCCGGCCGCTGCGCGCCGGTGCTGGGCTGGATGCATGGGCTGCTGGCATGGGCCGTGATGATCCTCTTCGTTGTCTTCGGCATGGCGTCGGTAATCGGCGGCGCGATCGGCGTCGCCGGCAACGTCGCGTCGGCCGGGGCAACGGCCGGCGCGGCGGCGGGTCAGTCGAAGGCCGGTAACGAGGCAATCGACAACCTCACGCAGCAGGCGCGCAGCGCCATCGCGTCGGTCACTGAAGCAGCCTCCAGTCCGCAGGCGCAAGCCGATGCGCGACAGGTCGCCGATTCCGCGGCGCGCACCGTTGCTCGTGCGAGCTGGTTTTCGGTGGCCGGATTGTTCGTGGGCGCGGTCATCGCACTCGGGGCGGGCGCACTCGGTTTCAGGCACCAGCCGACGGTCGAACGGGGCACGAAGACCGGGCCGGGATATGCCGGAGGCGTTCCGCTCGCTGACGGTCCCGCCGGCGACATGGGACGGCGCGTGCGCTAGCCGCGAGGCTTGATCCGCGGCTTCGGCAACGCGGAGGACGTGTGAAGCGGCCTCCGCGCTTCGCTTGCGAATGGACGGCCGCCGGAGAAGCCGCGGTGCCTGCCGGCGCTCGCGGAAGATGCCGTCCGACGTGGGAACGTCGGATGCTCGGTCGTTAGCGCCCGCTGCGCGTAACCCTGGAGCGGGCTCCCACAAGACCGCAAGAGAAAGCCATGACCGACTTCAGTTCAGCCTCGCCGACGATCACATCGATGATCCGGATGGATCATACGCATGTGCTATGTGCGTTTCACCGCTATCGCCTGTCGAGCCCGTGGTGGCGCAAACGCGCCATCGTGGGCTCGGTCTGCACGGCACTCGAAATTCACGCACAGCTCGAAGAAGAAATTTTCTATCCCGCAGTGGCACGGATCGCTCCCGACAACGATGCCGTCAAAAAGAGCGAACCCGAACATGACGAAATGCGCGAGATTATTGCGCAGCTACGTTCGATGGGGCCGGAAAATGCGGCCTACGACGGGCTCTTCATGCAGCTGATGCGCGTCACGATTCATCATGTCGCCGACGAAGAAACCGTGCTGATTCCAATCGCCGAACGGTCGCTGAAGAACGAACTGTCGTCGCTGGGCGCCGCGATGACGCGACGGCGCATGCAATTGCTCGGCGAGCGTCCGGTCGACGTGGCCGTTCACACGGCAGGCACGTTTCCGGTTGCAACAGCGGTGCTGGCGGGCCTTGCCATTTTCAGCGTGAGCGGCCTGTTCGGCGGACCGTCTGCACGGCGGCGCGCGCGAAGCCGCAACTACGCGTAGCGTCTCGCGGTACGGCGCGTACTTTAATGTCGGCTCACCACCAAAGTGAGCGTCGCACCGTCTGCGCTATTGCGTGCGAAGCGTGCGAGGTTCCTGTTCGGCATTTTCGTCCCGCTATTTATGCAAAAGCTGGCGTAACGAACTGACGTCGTTGGCCGTAATCGGCTGCGCGTTATTGCCCCACGCGCCGCGAATATACGTCAACGCCTGCGCGATCTGCACGTCCGCAAGGGTGTCGGCATAGCGCGGCATCTGCTGGCGCGGCGGGCCCGTCAAGGTCGACGGGCTATTACCGCCTTCGACGAGCAGCCGGATTAGCGACGTCGTGTTTTCCGCCAGCACCGACGGATTGCCGGCCAGCGCCGGGAATACGTTCGGCACACCTTTACCGTCGTCGCGATGGCAACGCGCGCAGAACGACTGGTAGACGTTGTAGCCCGCGGAAAGCGAATCCGGCACGCGGTTGCCGTTTTGCGGCGAGCGGGCGACCTCCGCATGCTGTGTATAGGTACCGTACGGCTGCCGCGCGGGCAACGATTTCAGGTAACGCGCGATGGCGGCGAGATCGTCGTCGGTCAGATACTGCGAACTGTCCTCGATCTGCTCGACCATGCTGCCGTACGCGGCAATGCCGGCGCCATGTCCGGTCTTCAGAAACGCTGCAATGTCCTGCGCGGACAGGCGTCCCAAACCCGCACCCGCATCGCCGGTCAGATTCGGCGCGAACCAGTGGTCGTTCACGCCGCCCACCAGATAGCTCGACGACGACTCGTCGTAGCCGCGTTCCTGATAGGCGGCGCCGCGCGGCGTATGGCATGCGCCGCAATGGCCGAGCGACTGCACGAGATACGCGCCGCGGTTCCATTGCGCATCGCGGTCCGCGCGCGGCTCATACACGCCGCGAGGAATGAAAATCCATTGCCAGAAACGCAGCGCCCAGCGCTGGTTGAACGGAAAGGCGACGTCGGACGGCGGCGAGGGCTTGGCCACCGGCGCCACGCCATGCATGAAATACGCGTAAAGCGCGTGCATGTCGTCATCGCGAATTTTGGTAAACGACGCGTAAGGCATCGCCGGGTATAGCCGTTTGCCGTCCTTCGCGACGCCTTCGCGCAACGCGCGTGCGAACTCGGCGTAGGTGTACCGGCCAATGCCGAAGCGCGGGTCCGGCGTGATGTTCGTCGAGACGATGGTGCCGAACGGCGAGCCCATGCCCAGCCCGCCCGCGTACGGCGCACCGCGCTGCGCCGCCGTGTGGCATCCGGCGCAATCGGCCGCCTTCGCCAGATACTCGCCGCGCGCCAGCGTTTGTGCATCGGCGCCTCCGACCGCCGGCGCACTGGGCGCATGCGCTGCCGAATCGCCCGTTTGCGCCGGGCCCGGCGCCGGAGCGCCGGTTATCGCGGCGGCGACCGTCCATACTGCCGCTAGCGTCGCCGTGCGTGTCGCACCGTTGAACCGAGGCAGCTTCATCGCGGCGTGTCCCGTGGAACGATCGCGGCTCGCCCCGGCGCAAACTGCGGCGACGACTGGCAGCTGAGCCAGCGCGCCGCGATTGCCAGGCCGCCGATCAGGTAAGCGGCCGCGCCCGGCACCCACATGATGAGTCCGCCCAGTTGCTGGTCGTGCAGCGGATCGATGCCGAGCGTGCTGCACGGTTCGACGTAGTACGGATACCAGAGCCCCGGCGCGAGCGTAATCAAGGCGCCGAGCGCCGTCGTATGCACCATGGTCGTGAAGACCGACAGCATCGCGTGCCCGCCCGACTGCCGCCGTGCGCCGTCGCCGAATACGGTCCACCAGAAGACGAGCGCCGTCAGCAGAAAACTCGAGTGCTGCAGCGAATGGACGAACGGATGCACGAGCGCCGCTTCGAATGCCGCCGGTGCATGCCACGCCCACAGGGCAACCGCGTGCAGCCACCAGCCGGTCAGCGGTGCGGTCAGAAAGCGCCAGCTTGCGGCGACGCCGCGCGCGCGGATACGATGGCCGACCCATAGGCGCCATTCGTGCGGCAACGCCCAGATCCATACTGCGAGCGGTCGGCCCAGCACCAGTAACGGCGCGGCAATCAGCATCATCGTTTCATGCTGAACCATATGCGCGGAGAAAAGCCACGCGCTCAAGGTGTCGAGCGGCGAGAACAAGGCAAGTGCGAGGGCGCATGAACCGCCCGCGAACGCCGCCGCGTGTCGCGCGCGCAGCACGCGGCCGCGCGAGCCGCTTCTGCGCCTCAGCCGCAGATAGCCTGCCGCATACGCAGCGATGCTCGCCGCCATCAACGCGACGGGCCACGGCGCGAAACTCCAGCCGAACGTCGGCGCCGCGCGCTCGGCGTCGGTCAGCACGTGAGCGTGTGCAAGCGGCGCCGCAGCAAGAAGTGCAACAAGCGCAACAAGCGCCAGGAGCGCCGGGAGCGCGATCGATGTCGAGCGTGTTTTCATTGGCAAGGCGACAGCAACCATTGCGGGAAATACATCGCGAGCTGGATCACCGCGCACAGCGCCGCGACGATCGTCGCCATCAGCGACAGAAAGGCAGGCCGCGCGGCGCGCGGCACGTAGCTCGCGTCGAACGGTTGCCACGACGCACGCCAGTTGCCGTACGCGAGCAGCGCCGCAGCGACCGAAAATACGAACGCGCTCACGCTCACGGCATGCAGCATGGCCATCGTGTGATAGCGGCAGGCGGCCTGCAGCAGCGCATAATTCGCGCTTTGCGCGCCGAGCACGATGACGGGAGCAACGAGCAATCCGAGCCAGATTCTCATGTCGGTTCCCTCAGAAATGAACGCGCGGCGCGAGATAGATGACTGCGTAGACCGGCAGCCAGCTCAGCACGACGAAGTACCAGTAGACGGCGTTCTCGCTCGTATCGAGCAGCCGCCTTTTCTCGAACGGTCCCGTATATAGCAGCGTGGCGAGCACGGCCGTATCGACGGTATCGGTGACGAGGTGCGTCGTGTGCAATGCGAGCAGGAGCCAGACGACGGAGCCATAGGCATTCGCGTACCACATGACATTGAGCGCCGCGAACTCGAAGCCGCGCAGCACGAGGAACGCAATCGCGAACAGCAGACAGACGGCCAGCCAGACTCGTGCGTTCCCGCGTTCGCCGCGCTCGGCTGCGCGCTTCGCGAGCGCGTTCGGCCACATGCTGAGCAACAGCACAGCCGTGTTCAGCGTGCCCCACAGTAGTGATGGCGCCGGCGCGTTCATCGGCCATGCCGTATTGACCGCGCGCAGATAGAAGTACATGCCGACTGTGATCGCGAAGACACTGCCTTCGATCAGCATCAGCCCCGCCGTCGCCCACCACATGAGGCTGCGATGCCCGAAGCCGAAGCTCGCGAGTCCGCGCACATCGAGCGAGCTCGGTCCTGCGTGGCCGGCTTCCGCCAGCGCGGCGCGCCGCGGCGCCTTATCGCCCTGCGCAACACGCTGCGCCGGCTGCCGCTGCGCGCGCGCGTCTGCTTGCGCTCGCTCGTCGTCCGGCCAGCGCTCGAGCGCGCGCCCGATCCGGTTCGTGCGGCGCGTCGGCCAGAACCAGGCGATCATCGCAGCCGCGACAGGCACCGTGCCCCACCAGACCGCCGTCGGCGTATAGATCGAGCCGATAAAAAACACGGTCGTCGCGATCGCGCTGAGGAACGGCCAGATCGATGGCCCGGGAAACAACGGTCGCGTGTCCGGTTCCGCGGCAAGTACACCCGTCGTCAGCACTTCACGCGCGCGCACGGCGAGCCCCGACACCGAGCGCGGTTCGCGCTGCGGCTCCCACAGCGGATCGCGGCCGTGCACGACCGGCAGCGCGTCGAAGTTATGCGGCGGCGGCGGACTCGGCACGCTCCATTCGAGCGTCCCGCCGCCCCACGGGTCGGCCGGCGCGCGTTCGCCGCGCCGGCGGCTGCGCACGACGTTGAAAAGGAACAGCAGCACCGCAATCGCCATCATGTAAGCGCCGGCCGTCGCGAGCGCGTTCATGCCGGACCATCCCATACCGGCCGGATATGTCCAGACGCGCCGCGGCATGCCGTGCAGGCCGAGCAGGTGCATCGGAAAAAACGCGAGGTTAAAGCCGACGAAAAACAGCCAGAAATGCCAGCGCCCGAGCGTCTCACCGAGCATCCGCCCGGTGAATTTGGGAAACCAGTAATAAAACGCGCCGAATAACGGAAACACGGCGCCGCCGATCAGCACGTAGTGAAGATGTGCGACGACGAAGTACGTATCGTGGACCTGCAAATCGAGCGCCACTGAGCCGAGCATGACGCCCGACAGGCCGCCGAGCACGAGTATGAAGAAGAACGCCATGACGAATAGCAGCGGCGCCTTGAGCGACAGCTTGCCGGTCAGCAGTGTCGCGAGCCAGCAGAAGATCTGGATGCCGGACGGCGCCGCAATCAGCACGCTGGCCGCGGTAAAGAAGCTCTTTCCGAGTTCGGGAACCGCCGTCGCGAACATGTGATGCACCCACAGCCCGAACGCGAGAAAAGCAATCGCGATCAGCGCGAGCACTATCGCCGAATAGCCGAAAATGGGCCGGCGCGAAAACGTCGGAATGATCGACGACATGAAGCCGAGCGCCGGAATAAAGATCAGATACACCTCCGGATGCCCGAAAAACCAGAACAGGTGCTGCCAGAGCAGCACGTCGCCGCCGAGCGCAGGGTTATAGAACTGCGTGCCGACCAGCCTGTCGAGTATCAGCGCGGTACTGGCCAGCATGATCGCCGGCATCGCGAACAGCACCATGAACTGTGTGACGAGCGTCGCCCAGGCGAACAGCGGCAGGCGGTTCAGCGACATGCCGGGCGCGCGCATCTTCAGAATGGTCGTGATGAGCACGATGGCTTCGAGCAACGCCGGCAACTCGGTGAAGGTGATCATCTGCGCCCACACGTCCGACCCCTTGCCGGTCGCGTAATCGGGTCCGGCGAGCGGCACGTAGCTGAACCATCCGGAACGCGGACCGGCGCCGAGCGCGAACGCAACATACAGCAGCAGGCCGCCGAATAGAAAGATCCAGTATGCGTACGCATTCATGCGCGGAAACGCGACGCTGCGCGCGCCGATCATCAGCGGGATCAGATAGACGGCGACCGCCTGCATGACCGGGACGGCGAACAGAAACATCATCGTCGTGCCGTGAATCGTAAACAGCTGGTCGTAGAGGTCGGGGCCGATCAGACGGTTGCCGGGTCGTGCGAGCTGCGTGCGCATCGCAAGCGCAAGCAGGCCGGCTAGCAGGAAAAACGCGAACGTCGTGACGATAAAGCGCCGTCCGATCGTTTTGTGGTTCACGGCCGAGAACCAGCCGATCACGCCGCGCGGATCGCTCCAGGTGTCGGCCAGCGCGGTGCGCGCGTCGGCCGGGGCATCGGGCCCGTCTTTCAGTTGCAGGTCCGTTTCGGTCATGCGCAAAGAGTGGGTCGTGCTCATTGGAGTGTCGTAAGCCATGCGACGACCGCGTGCAGGTCGCTGTCCGAAAGCGGTACCGCGGGCATCGCGACGCCCGGCTTCCATACGTGCGGGTCGCGGATCCACGCGGCGAGGTTGGCGGGCGTGTTCGCGAGCACGCCGGCCGCGAGGGTCTCGCGGCTCATCAGATGCGTGAGATCGGGGGCGAGCGTGCCGTTTGCCGATGTGCCGCGCACGGTGTGGCAACCCGCACATGCCGATTTTTCGAAGACATCGCGGCCGTGCTGCGCCGTCGTGTCGAGCGAGGTCGTGGCGGGCAATGCCTGGTGCCGCAGCCATGCGTCGTAACGCTCGGGCGATTCCGCTATGACGCGCATCGCCATCAACGCATGCTGGGCACCGCAAAACTCCGCGCATTGCCCGCGATAAACGCCCGGTTTGTCCGCGCGAAACACGATCGACGTCGCGATGCCGGGCAACATGTCCTTCTTGCCGTGCAGATTCGGCACCCAGAAGCTGTGGATCACGTCGCCTGTCTGTAGCGACACGATGACCGGACGGCCCACCGGAATGTGCAACTCGTTGGCGGTCGTAAAGCCGGCCTGGCCGCGCCCCTCCGGATAGTGCACCTGCCACCACCATTGCTGCCCCGTCATATCGATGCGCACCGGGTTATCGACGGGCAGCTTCGACAACGCGCGATCGGTCAGCACGTCGGCGACGATCAGGCCGCATAGCGCAACCACGGATACGATGCTGGCGGCAATGACCGAGCGGCGTGTGCGCCGTTCAGGGCGGGTCAGAGAATCGAGGTTGGGCGCGGCCGTGCCGTCGCCCCGGCGGCTGCGCATGAGCGCGACCAGCGTTGCAAGCAGCACGGCTGCGAACACGATTGCACAAACGACAAGCGTGAAATTCCACAGCTGTCCGATATGCGCGGCCTGCACGCCGGCGGGCTGCAACGCATTCTGTTGCGGCTCTGCGCCGGCCGCACGCGTGGCGTACGCGGCGAAGACGGCCGGCCGCCACGCGGCGACGGGACGACGACGCGTACCTGACAACCGGCAGCTTCCGGGACAATCGCGCTTCATGACTAGTCGAGCAAACGAAGTGCCGAACGGGTAGCATTTTTTATGCCGCGGCATAGACGCGGTCGAGCGGCGTGGCCTCCCCTTGCGTGGCTAGACAAACCATGCGAAACACCATGGGCGTTCGTGTCGTCCCGATTGTGTCATTCCGACGGTGCCTGTAGCGGCTCACCCCGCGGCTCACCCCGCGACTCACCCCGCGGTTGCCCCCGCGGCGCACGCGCGTCGCCACCGGCCGCCGCTGCCACCTCCGCCCCGAAGAGGAACACTGCAGCGCAGAAATAAAGCCACATCATCAGAACGGCCAACGAGCCCGCAGCGCCGAACGATCCCGCGGTACCCGCATGGACCAGATATAAGCCGAACAGATGACGGCCGATCGTAAACAGGATGGCTGCCACGAAGCCCCCGGCCGCCGCATGGCGCAGCTCGACCCTCGTATCCGGCAACCACTTGATCAGGGCGGCAAGACCGACTGTCAGCACCACGAGCCCGAGTACCGACTGCGCGACCGCCGCCACGACGGACAGCGTCGTGCTGCCGAGCAGCGCACCGCCCAACGACTGCATGGCGGCGTCGAGCACGAGCGAAACCACGAGCAGAAAGCCCAGCCCCATCAGGAGCGCGAACGAAAGCACCCGGGTTCGTACGAGCAGCGCCACACCGGCTATGCCCTTCGTCGGCTTTGCACGAAATACGACGTTTAGCGCAGTATTCAGCGATGAAAACGTCGCCGACGCACCGACGACGAGCAGCACGCCGGAAAGCGCCGCGGCAATGCCGCCGCCCTGGGCACGGTGGGCGTGCTCCGCGATCGACTGCATCGCGCTCGCCGCGTCGGCGCCCATGAGCGCTTTGACCTGCCCGAAAAAACGCCCCTTCCCCGCCTCCGCGCCGAAAAACCATCCGACGATCGCGAGCACGATCAGCAGCGTCGGCGCGAGCGAAAATGCCGAGTAAAAGCCGATGCTCGCGCCCATCATCGGGCATCGGTCCTCGATGAAACGGCTCGCGGCGTCGCGCATGACGTTCAATAAACGCGAGGTGCGGCTACGACGAATCGTGATCTGTGCGGTTTTCATATGTGTACCTACCGAAGCCCGGCCGCCATGCAAATAGCAGCCGTTGCGCCTGACAGGACGCAGGTTGGACACGAGCGCGGCGGCCGAGGTATCGCCGCCGCATATCGCTACTTGCCCAACGCTTGCGCGGCAATCTTTTCTTCCGCGAGCAGGGAAAGCTTTTCGTCGGTGGCCTTTTCTTCCTTGAGCGTCTGAAGCAGCAGCGTCACCGCGTGCGTTTCGCCGAGTTGCTTCGCAAGCGCGATGGCCGATCCGTATGCCGCGATTTCATAATGCTCGACCTTCTGTGCCGCGGCGATCAGCGCGGCATCGAGGACCGGTCCGCTTTCGATCTCGTCGATCTGCTCCTGACCTTCCTCGATGAGCCCCTCCATCGCAACGCATTTGATGCGTTTGAGACGAATGCCACATGCTTCGACAACCTGATCGATGCGCTCGATCTGCCCTCGCGTCTCTTCGAGGTGCGTGGTGAATGCGCCGCTCAATTCAGGACTGGTCGCAGCGCGGGCAAGCTTCGGCAAAGACTTTGTCATCTGCTTTTCCGCACTGTAAATATCGGAAAGCGAATGTACGAAAAGATCGTGAACGGTTTTGACGGTCATGGTCTGCTCCCTGAAGACGTGACGCCGGATGTGTCGGCAAGTGTCGTTGACGTGGCGCGTGAGCCACGCCGCGAGAAGACGCGTAGCTCATCGCCGCTTTCCGCTCGCCCAGCGCTTTGCACCGGTGGCACCGCAATTGCCTGAGGCTTACCGGCAAGCGTCTGTCTGCGGGCGGGTCGCGCGCATACTTCCGCATGGCGTATGCCTGCCGGCGAAGCAGCGCACGTTCATAAAGATGTGATGGTTATGCGGTTGGAGATACACGCTCGCATCATTCTGTTAAGCCCGTCGATCAAGGAGGAAACGATGAACGTCCCACGACAGGTGGTCTCTTTTCTCGGTTCGCGCGGCAAGAAGCTGGCGACGGCGGAATCATGCACGGCGGGCGAGATCGCCTCGCTTCTTGCGTCCGTGCCCGGCAGCGGGAGTTGTCTGGACGTCGGCTTCATTACTTACTCGCCGTCCGGCAAGGCCGGTTTCCTTGGCGTCCGCCAGCAAACGATGGATGAGCATGGCCTGACGAGCGAGGCAGTCGCGCGCGAAATGGCCGAAGGCGCGCTTCATCAGGAAGGGTGCTGCGCGGACATCGCCGTCTCCAACACGGGCGTCGCGGACGGTGCGCCGGGCGGAAGTCCGCCGCCGGGCACCCAGTGCTTCGCGTGGTCCTTCCGGACCGCGGACGGCGCGCTCACGACCTTCTGCGAAACCCGCCAGTTTACGGGCGGCCGCAACGAAGTGCGCCACGCAGCCGCAATTTACGCACTGTCGCGCATCGAGCATTATTTCAACCGCCTGCCTGGCCGGATCTGACGATGCAGTTTGCCGGGCCGCGGACTATGCGCCCGCGGCGTGCCGCTCACGGCTCGAGCTTGACCTTGATCCATCCCGGCTCGCGTGCGTCGAACGCCTGATACGCGTCGATCGCATTCATGATCGGCTCGCGCTGCGTCAGTACGCTGACCGGATCGAACGAATCGTTTCGTACGAGTTCGAGAAGCTTCGGCGTAATCGACCGGTGATTGCAATTGCCCATTTTGACCGACAGGTTCCGGTTCATCGCTTCGCCGATCGGAAAGAAGCGATCGCCTTCCGGATAGACGCCGATGATCGACACCGTGCCGGCCTTTGCGACGGCCTTGACGGCCCAGCGCAACACCTGGGACGGACCGCTGCCCGGCTGCCAGTGGCCATCGTGTGGATTCTGCTCGGGCGCGATCTCCTTGCGTTCGGCTTCGAACTGCCCCTGCGCGCCTTTCTGGCTTTGCGCGGCCGCGCCCTTTTCGGCGCGCACCGCATCGACGCCGACCGCATCGATTACGCGATCCACGCCGATGCCGCCCGTCAATTCGAGGATCGCCTGCACGGGATCGTCTTCGTCGAAGTTGACGACCTCCGCCCCCTGCTGGCGCGCCATCTCGAGACGCGACGCGATGCGGTCGACGGCGATCACGCGGCCTGCGCCCATCAGCTTCGCACTCGCGATCGCAAACTGTCCGACCGGACCCGCGCCAAACACGGCAACCGTATCGCCGAGCTGGACTTGTGCGAGCTGCGCGCCAAAATAGCCGGTCGGGAAAATATCGGAAAGCAGGATCGCGCGGTCGTCATCGACGTTGTCGGGCAGGCGGATCAGACTCGCATGGGCGAGCGGCGTGCGCGCGTATTGCGCTTGCAGGCCGTTGAACGGGCCCGTCGTTTTCGGACCGCCGTAAAACGCGGTGCCGGCTAGCGGCCCGTTCGGGTTGGCCGTGTCGCATTGCGCCGTGTAGCCCGCGCGGCAATACGAACAGAAACCGCATGAAATCGTGGACGGCACGAGCACGCGGTCGCCGCGCGCCAGATTGCGCACGTTGCGGCCGACTTCCTCGACGATACCGACCGCCTCGTGGCCCAGTATCGTGCCCGGCGCCATGCCCGGCATCGTGCCGCGAATCATATGCAGATCGGTGCCGCAGATCGCGCTCGACGTAATGCGCACGATAGCGTCGGTCGGTTGTTCGATCGTCGGGTCGGCAACCGTATCGAGGCGAATATCGCCGACTCCGTGGAATACAACAGCTTTCATCGATGCTCTCCGGATGACAGGTTCAAGGCGGCGCGAACGCCGGCTACTGTCGGTCGAGCAAGCGCAAGTCCCGAAGGAGACGCAGGAAGCGCCGCTGCATCGCGCACCGCATCAGGCACCCCCATCAGGCACCCCGTTTGCGAAAGCCGTGGGATCGTGCAGCCGCATCGACGAGGATGCGCACTCCCGACCCCATGAGAAAAGATGTCCGAACCGCGCATTTCCGTGGTCGTTCTGACCTATAACCGCATGGCGCAGCTCATCGACACGTTGCTGCGGCTGCGCGCCCTACCCGAACGGCCACCGATCGTCGTTGCCGACAACGGCTCCAGCGACGACACCGTGCGCATGGTCGCCATGCTGTTCCCCGACATCACGATCGTGCAATGCGGCGGCAATCTCGGCGCGGCCGGACGCAACCTCGCGGTCGATTGCGTGCGCACCGATTACGTCGCGTTCTGCGACGACGACACGTGGTGGAAGCCCGGTTCGCTTGCGCACGCCGTACGGTTGCTCGACGCGTATCCGCGGGTCGGCATACTGAACGCGCGTATCGAAGTCGGCGAAGCGCGCGAAACGGATCCGATCTCGGTCCTGATGCAGCACAGTCCCCTCGATGCGACAGGCCTGCCGGGCCCATCGCTGGTCGGCTACATGGCGGGTGCGTCGGTCATGCGCACAGCGGTGTTCCGCCAGATCGGCGGCTACGACGCGCGCTACTTTATCGGCGGCGAAGAGGAGCGCGTGGCGCTCGACGTGCTAGCCGCGGGGCACGCCATTGTGTACTGCGCGGCATGCGCGATCGCGCATCATCCTTCGCCGTTGCGCGATAGCGCGCTGCGTCGGCGGATGCTCGCGCGTAACGCGGCATGGACTGCTTGGCAAAGGCTGGCCGTGAGCGACGCATGCCGCGCCACGGCCCGCGCAATCGAATGCTTCCGCAAGGAAGGAACCCTATGGCAGGACGGTTTCGCCCTGTTGCGCGGTCTGCGTTGGGCGCTGCGCGAACGCCGCCGCATACCCGAACGCGTCGCGGCAATGCTCGCAGAAGTCAGGCTCGATGTGCGCGCGCCACGTCGCGAATCGTCGCGATCAGAACTGCCGCAGCGACAGGTTTAGTCAGATGCGCCGCAAACCCGTCGTGTCGCGCACGCGCAGCGTCACCGGTGGCCGGTTCCGTGTAACCGGTCAGCGCGATCGCCGGCAAGCGGTCGCCGGCAGCGAGCGGATATTGCGCCTCGAGATCGCGTATGCGTTCGAGCACACGGTAACCGTCCTCGTTGCCGAGCACGATATCGCAGAGCAATACTTGCGGCCATGCATGTCTCGGGATCTCGGCCAGACGCTGCAACGCTTCGTCACCGGAAGAAGCGAGAAGCACATGCGCGCCGCTCGCGCAAAGCACTGCTTCGAGCGCGTCACGCGCTTCTTCCTGATCGTCGAGCGCGAGCACGGTCAACCCGGCGAGCGGCTCGTCGAGCCTGGCTTGACCCGGCGCGGCAGCCGGCACTGACTGGCCGCCGCCCGTTTGCCGACCCGCAGCCGCGCTCGAGGCGTCATTCGAATGTGCGGCAGCATCATCGGCTTGCGCTTCGGCGTCGAGTGTCGCCGTCACGACGTGTACATCCGCCGTCGCGGCTTCGACCACGGGCGCAAGCGGAATCACCGCGGCATATGCGACGCGCGTGCCGACCTGCGTCGCCGTAAAGCGGCCCCCCAATGCGGAAAGCTTCGCCTCGATGCGTCGCGCGGCCTCTTCGGGCATCTCGCCGGATCGCTCGTGTGCGCCCGACACGCAGAGCCACGCATGATTCGCGCGCCGTTCGACCCGCAGTTCGACGGTCTCTCCCGCGCGCGCATGCCCGATCTCGTTGCGGCACAGCGACGCGGTAATCTGCATGAGATCGAGCCGATTGCCCATCGCGCACAACTCGCCGTCGGGCATCGACACGTGCCAGCGAATGCCGCGGCGCGCGATTTCGTCGCGCAGATCGTCGCCGACCGCGGCAACCAGCGGACCGAGTTCGACCGCCTGCGCAGACACCTTGCGCTGCATATGCTCGAGTTCGCCCTGCTGCCATTGCAGCGCCCACATCTTCGCGTACACGCCGTCGCGCGAGAGCAAATCGTCGTGCGCGCCCTGCTCGACGATGCGGCCATGTTCCATGACGAGAATCCAGTCGGCGTCCACGACGGTCGACAGCCGGTGCGCGATCGCAATCGACGTGCGGCCTTGCGCGAGCCGGTTCAGCTCGGCCTGGATCGCGCGCTCCGAGCGCGTGTCGAGCGCCGACGTCGCTTCGTCGAAAACGATGATGCGCGGGTTCTTCAGAATCGCGCGCGCGATCGCGATACGCTGACGCTCGCCGCCCGAGAGCCGCAAACCGCGTTCGCCGACGCGCGTATCGTAATGATCGGGCAGGCGCTCGATAAACTCGTCGAGCTGCGCCGCGCGCGCGGCGCGCACGATATCGGCGCGCGTCGCATCGGGCCGGCCGTACGCGATGTTGTACGCGATCGTATCGTTGAACAGCACGGTGTCCTGCGGGACGATGCCGATCGCCTCGCGCACGCTCTTTTGCGTGACCTCGCGCAGGTCCTGGCCGTCGATGCACACGCGTCCCGCCGCGGGCTGATAAAGCCGGAACAGCAGCCGCACGAGCGTCGATTTGCCCGAGCCGCTGCCGCCGACCACGGCAAGACGGTGTCCCGGATGCACGCGAAAATGCACGTCGTGCAGCACGGGCCGCGATGCGTCGTATGCGAAGCCGACATGCGCGAACTCGATGGCGCCGTCGGTGACGACGAGCGGTCGCGCTCGGGGCAAGTCGACATCTTCGCCTTGCACGCCCCGGGCCGTGAGAATTCTGAACATCCGCTCGACGTTCACCTTCGCGTCGTTTGTCTCGCGAAACACAAAGCCAAGCGTATTGAGCGGCATGCAGACCTGAATGATGTACGCGTTCACGAGCACGAGGTCGCCGACCGTCATGCGCCCGAGTAGCACATATTGAACGGCGATCAGCAGCATCGCGGCGATGCCGGCCGCGATCACGCCGCTTTGCCCGACGTGCAGTGTCGTCAAAGCGCGCTGGTTCGCGATGCGCGCGTCGACCCACTGGTCGAGCACATCGGTCAGGCGCCGCGTTTCGACATCTTCGGTCGCGAAGAATTTGACCGTGTCGTAATTGAGCAGGCTGTCGACGAGCCGCGCATCCGACTGCGCCTCGAGCGCATTGACGCGCCGCTGCACGACCAGCCGCCGCCGCGTGAACACATAGGTATAGATCGCATAGCAGACGAAGGTGGCTGCGATTACCGCCGTAAAACTCCACGAATAGCCGCGCGCGATGATGACGACGATCGTCGCGATCTCGACGAAGGTCGGCACGATCGCGAAGATCGCAGTGCCAAGCAGGAAGCCGATACCGTCGGCGCCCTTCTGCACGTCGCGCACGACCGTGCCCGTCTCGCGCTGCGCGTGGAACCGCGCGCCGAGCCGATGCAGGTGCGCAAAGGTCCATTCGGTGAACGACGCGACCGTTCGCTGCGTGACGACGCTGAACACGACATCGCGCGCTTCATTGAGCGCATCGGCAAGAAAGCGCATCAGCGCGTACGCGAGCACGAGAAATACCGGCAGCAACGCGAGCGACACCGGACGCCCGAGTTCGTCGACGATCTCCCTGAGCACGAGCGGCATGGCGACCGCGGCGAATTTGCCGACGATCATCAGCGCAAACGACGCAAGCGTGATGCCGCGGTAAGCGAGGAGCGCGTGCCACAGATCGGCCGCGATACGCCTGCGCATCTGCCGGCTGCTTTTCCCGCCGATATCCTGCGAGTGGTCTTGCCGAAGGTCGGGTGAGCTCATCTGCACGGTCCGGTCGCGTGATCACAAAACGTCTTCCGGACGCGAGCGAGATTCGGTCCCGGCGCGCCGCGGGGCCGCCACCAAGGCGCGCTTTATCCGGGACGCGACCCGAAGCGGTGTCGCCATACCGGCTCTTCGCCGCCCCGCCTTTTACACGTGCCGTGTAAATCAGGGAACGCCACAGCACTTCGAAAAAACGCCCACGGCGAAAAAACCATGCGTGCGTTGGCGTTCGTTGGAAATGCCCGCACTCATCGTTGGGCACATCGGATGCTGAAACTACCGCATGCGTCGCTTGCCGCCGTCCATGCCCCGGCCCTCGCCGGACACCGCCTGAACATAAACCAAGAGGGAACCCCCATGAAGATCGCCATGATCAGCGAACACGCGTCGCCGCTCGCTCTCGCCGGCGGCGTCGATAGCGGCGGACAGAATATTTACGTTGCCAACGTTGCGCGGCAACTGCACCGCGCAGGCCATGAGGTCGACGTGTTCACGCGGCGCGATCGGTCGCTGTTACCGCTGGTGTCCGAAATGGACGGTATCCGCATCGTCAACGTGCCGGCGGGTCCGCCGCGGCAGCTCGCGAAGGAGCGCCTGCTGCCGTATATGGATGAGTTCGCGGATTTCCTCGTATCGTTCTTCAGGAAGGAGCGTCGTCCGTATGATCTGATGCACGCGAATTTCTTCATGTCGGGCAAGGTCGCGCTGCAGGTGAAACGCGCGCTGAACCTGCCGGTGGTCACGACGTTCCACGCGCTAGGCCGCGTGCGGCGTATCCACCAGGGCAATGACGATGGTTTTCCCGATGAGCGGTTTGCGATCGAAGACGACCTCGTGCGTCACTCCGATGTCGTTATTGCCGAATGCCCTCAGGACGAGATCGACCTGATCGATCTCTACGATGCGGATCCCGACCGAATCGAGATCGTACCGTGCGGCTTCGATGTCGACGAATTGCAGCGTGTCGCGAAGCGCGACGCCCGCGCAACGCTCGGCTGGCCTCAGGACGAATTCATCGTGCTGCAACTGGGGCGGCTCGTGCAGCGCAAAGGCATCGACAACGTGATTCGCGGCATCGGCGCCTTGAAACGCGATCATGGCGTCGCCGCACGTCTCTATATCGTGGGCGGCAATTCCGAGTCGCCCAACGAAATCGCAACGCCTGAAATCGCGCGACTGCGCGGCATCGCCGTACAGGAGCAGGTTGCCGCCCAGACGACTTTCGTCGGTCGGCGCGGCCGTTCCCATCTGAGCCTCTTCTACAGCGCGGCGGACGTATTCGTGACGACGCCGTGGTACGAGCCGTTCGGCATTACGCCCGTCGAGGCGATGGCGTGCGGCACGCCGGTGATCGGCGCCGACGTCGGCGGCATCCGCTATTCGGTCCGCGACGGCGAGACGGGTTGGCTCGTGCCGCCGCGCGACCCGGTCGCGCTCGCGGCGCGGCTCGCGCACCTGCATGCGAACCCGGCGCGCGCGCGGCAAATGGGCGAGGCCGGACTGGCGCGCGCGCAAAGCGCATTTACATGGGAAGGCGTCGCGCGATCGCTGGAAGACGTGTACCGGCGCGTCGCAAGGCTGCCGCAGCCGCGCGAGCGCGACGAGGCAATCGCTGCGCACAGCGCGCGCCCCGCTGCGGGAGGGGCATTCGGCTAGCCCCTCTACGCGCATCGATGCACGCGGCAAGCCGCGCACAGCAGACGTGCCGCGGCGGCAACCAATACACTCTTTTTGCGGACTCCCGTCAGATATGTCCTCCATTGAAAGTCCGCCTTCCTTGCCGACACTGGCTCGCGCGCATGGCGGTCGGGTCGATCGCCCACGGGCGGGCCTGCCTGAGCGTGATGCTCCGCGCGCGGTCTTTCTCGACAAGGACGGCACGGTGCTCGACGACGTGCCGTATAACGTCGACCCGCGCAAGATGCGCTTTGCGCCTGGTGCGCGCGCGGCGCTCGAGTTGCTCGCCGCGTATCCGTACAGGTTGATCGTCGTGAGCAACCAGGGCGGCGTGGCACAAGGCCGTTTTGCGATCGACGCGCTCGATGCGGTCGAGCATCAATTGCGCGTGATGTTCGCGGCGTGCGGCGCCACGCTCGACGCGTTCTACTCGTGCCCGCACGATCCGCGCGGACATGTCGCGCCGTACGCCTGCGCGTGCGACTGCCGCAAGCCCGCGCCCGGCATGCTGCTGCGGGCCGCGCACGATCACGGCATCGACTTGCGCGCATCGTGGCTCGTCGGCGATATCCTCGACGACGTGGAAGCCGGCAATCGCGCCGGCTGCCGCACGATTCTGCTCGATAACGGCAATGAAACCGAATGGCGCGACGGGCCGCGGCGCAGACCGTTCGCGTATGCGAACGACCTGCACGGCGCCGCGCGGCTCGTCGCTTGCGAGTACGAACTTTCGCGTACGAACGGCGCGGCCCCCGGCAGAACCGATTCGAGCGCGCCCGCCGCCTGCGCAGGTTACGCCGGTCATGAGGCGAAGTCATGAAAAGCCTCTCCGCTCTCGCGAAGCCGCTCACCGCGCATGCGCGTCACGCCGCCGCAAAACCGCTCGAGGCGTGGGGCGCCGAAATCAAGCGCATCCTGTGCGTGCGTACCGACAATCTCGGCGACGTATTAATGACGACGCCGGCGCTTCACGCGTTGCGCGACGCGTTACCGGGCCGGCACCTGACCTTGCTGACCTCGCCGGCCGGCTGCGCGCTTGCGCCGCTCCTGCCTGACGTGGACGACGCGATTTGCTACGACGCGCCATGGGCGGGCCACAACCGGTCGCGAACCGTCGACTCGGACCTCGCGATGCGCGCGCTGCTGGAAAAGCGCGGCTTTGATGCAGCGGCGATCTTCACCGTCTACAGTCAGAACCCGCTTGGCGCAGCCACGCTCTGCTATTTCTCGGGCATCGGGCGAAGGCTCGCCCGATGCCGCGAGAACCCGTATGCGCTGCTGACCGACTGGGTACCCGAACACGAGCCCGAGCAAGGCGCGCAACACGAGGTCCTGCGCCAGCTTTCGCTCGTCGATGCAATCGGCGCGCACACGAACGACACGCAAATGCGCATGAGCGTCACCGATGCCGGGCGGACCGCGCTCGATGTCGCACTCGACGCGCGCGGAATCGACGCGACGCAGCCGTACATCGTCATGCATCCGGGCGCCACGGCCGCGTCGCGCCGCTACCCTGCCGAACGCTTCGGCAGCGCCGCGGCGCAGCTGATCCGCGAGACCGGTATGAAGGTGCTCGTCACCGGCAGCGCCGGCGAAGCCGCGTTGATGCAGGCGTTGCGCGCGTCGGCGCCGCCCGAGGCGCGTCCGTTCATCCACCAACTGGCTGACGCGCTCGATCTCGGCGCGTTCGCGGCATTGATCGAACGCGCTCGCGTGCTGGTTTCGAACAACAGCGGCCCCGTGCACATCGCTTCCGCACTGGGCACCCCGGTCGTCGACCTGTACGCACTGACAAATCCGCAGCACGCGCCATGGCAAACGCCGCATCGCGTGCTGTTTCACGACGTCGAATGCCGCTGGTGTTATCGCAGCGTGTGTCCGTACGGGCATCACGCTTGCCTGCGCGGCGTCGAAACCGGGGACGTCGTCGCCGCGACGCTCGAGCTGTTGGCCGAAACCCGCTCGCGCGCGGCACCGCAACCGGCAGACGACGAAGCGCGGCAGGTCGCGCAATAAACGCCGCCTGCGATCTTCAAGAAAATCTTCGATACGGAGTGACGAACATGTACACACTCGGAATCAATGCGGTCTATCACGACAGCGCCGCCGCGCTGGTACGCGACGGTGTCGTGCTGGCGGCCGCCGAAGACGAGCGCTTTACGCACGTGAAGCACGCGAAGCGGCCCGTGCCGTTTTCAACGTGGCAATTGCCGTTCGATGCGATCGACTATTGCCTCTCGACTGCAGGCATCACGCTGAAGGACGTCGACCACGTCGCGTACTCGTACGACCCGACGCTCTTTTCGGGCATGCCGAAAACGCCGGGCGCCACGATCGCGTTGCCGTTCGACCCGGCGCAACAACCGGCGGCGAATCCGTCCGAATCGCCGTGGGATCCGCTGTTTCTCAGCTATATCGCCAACGCGAAGGCGCAATTGCTCGACGGCGCGCCGCATCATCTGGCCAGACGCTTTCGCGGTGTCGACCGCGACGGCGGCTTCAAATGGCATTTCGTCGATCACCACCTTTCGCATGAAGCAAGCGCGTTTCTCGCGAGCCCGTTCGACGATTGCGCGGTGCTGACGATGGACGGGCGCGGCGAAGGCGTGACGACGAGCATGGGACGCTTCGTCGACGGCACGTACGAACGGCTGCGCCAGGTCGAACTGCCGCATTCGCTCGGATTGCTTTACGAAGCGGTAACGGGCTGGCTGGGCTTTCTGCACTCGTCGGACGAGTACAAGGTCATGGCGCTCGCATCGTTCGGCAAGCCGCGCTTCGCCGATCAGTTCCGCGAGATCGTCAAGGTGCATCGGGACGGCAGTTATACGGTCGACGCGCCGCGGCTCATCGAACGGTTCGGGCCCGCGCGCGAGCGAGGCGGTCCGCTCGAACAGCGTCATTACGACATCGCGAGTTCGCTGCAATGCGTGCTCGAAGAAACCGTGCTGCAACTCGCTCACTGGCTGCACCGGCAAACGGGTCTGCCGCGGCTCTGCATGGCGGGCGGCGTGGCGCTGAACTGCGTGATGAATTCGAAGGTGCGCGACCAGGGTCCGTTCGAAGACGTATGGGTGCAGCCGGCCGCCGGCGATGCCGGCACCGCGCTCGGCGCCGCATTGTGGACCGACTACCGGCAACGCGGCGACCGGCAACGGCACTGGACGATGGATCACGCGTATCTCGGACCTCAGTATGCCGACGACGAAGTCGAACAGTTTCTGAAATGGTCGAAAATTCCGTACCGCCGCGCGCGCGACATTGCCGACGAAGCAGCCGCGATGCTCGCCGCGGGTAAGGTGCTCGGCTGGTACCAGGGACGCACCGAGTTCGGTCCGCGCGCACTGGGCTCGCGCTCGATTCTCGCTTCGCCGATCGACCCCGGCATGCAGGCGCGCCTGAACGAAATCAAGGATCGCGAGGATTTCCGGCCGGTGGCGCCCGTCGTAATGGAGGAACATGCGGCCGACTGGTTCGTCGGCGCCGCGCGTGCGCCGTTCATGTTGTTCATCTTCGACGTGCGCGAAGAAAAGGCGGACCGGATTCCTGCCGTGCGGCACGTGGACGGCACTGCACGCGTGCAGACGATCAATCGCGATCAACACGCGCTTTATTACGATCTGCTCGACGCGTTTTATCGGCGAACCGGCGTGCCGGTGCTCGTCAATACCTCCTTCAATACGCGCGGCGAACCGATGGTCAACTCGCCGCGCGATGCGGTCGAATCGTTCTGGACGTCGCCGCTCGATGCGCTGGTGATCGGATCGTTCATCGTCGAGAAAGCCGGTTCGACCGCGGTTCGCGCAGAGGCCGTGCGATGAGCACGAGCCGCGTGGGTTCTATCAACGCGCCACGGCCGCAGCCGCAGTCGATACCGCCCGACATATCGGTCGTCGTGCCGACGTACCGGCGCCCCGCGATGCTCGCGACCTGCCTCGATGCCATCGCCGCGCAACAGCTCGATTGCACGCGCTATGAAATCGTCGTCTGCGACGACGGACCCGAAGACGTCGCCACGCGCGCGTTCGTCGACCGCTTCGCGGCTCGCCAGGCCGCGCGCGGCCTCGCAGTTCGTTATGTGCCGGTCACCGCGACGCAGGGCCCCGCGGCCGCGCGCAATGCGGGCTGGCGCGTAGCGCGCGCGCCGCTCGTCGCCTTCACCGACGACGACACGATCCCTGACCCGCGGTGGCTCGCGGCAGGCCTCGCGGCGACAGGGCGCGCGAACGCCGACGCCGTGTCGGGTCGTATCGTGATGCCGTTGCCCGATCACCCGAGCGACTACGAACTCGACGCGAGCGGCCTCTCCCGCGCCGAATTCGCCACCGCGAACGTCTTCGTGCGCCGCGCGGCGCTCGAAGCAACGGGCGGCTTCGACGAACGCTTCACCGCCGCATGGCGCGAGGATTCCGACCTGCAATTCACGCTGTTGAACGCCGGTTGCCGGATCGTGCGCGCCGACGACGCGATCGTCGTTCATCCGGTACGGCCCGCGCGCTGGGGCGTGAGCCTGCATCAGCAAAAAAAGAGCTTTTTCGAAGCGCTGCTGTTCCGCAAGCATCCGGCGATGTACCGGCAACGCATCGACGCCCGCCCGCCGTTGCGCTACTACGCGATCGTCTGCAGTGCCGTGTGCGCGTTACTGGCGGGGCTGGCAGGCTTCGGTGCGCTCGCGTGGTTCGCGCTGCTCGTATGGGCGTGGCTCACCGCCGGCTTCTGCGTGCAACGTCTGCGCCACACGCGGCGCGACTGGCCGCATCTGGCCGAAATGGCGTGGACGTCGCTGCTGATTCCGTTTCTATCGGTGTACTGGCGTCTGTACGGCGCGTTTCGTTTCAAGGTGATGTTCCTATGAGCACATCGATCGAATCGTTGGAGTGTGTGACAGCGCGTCCCGCCGGGCCTGCGCGGATTGCGATCTTCCGTGCGCTTCAACTGGGCGACATGCTGTGCAGCGTGCCCGCATTGCGCGCGCTGCGCCGCGCGGTGCCGCATGCGCATATCGCACTGATCGGCCTGCCGTGGGCGAAAAGCTTCGTCGAACGCTATCGCGGTCTGGTCGACGAACTGATCGTGTTTCCGGGCGCACGAGGGTTTCCCGAACAGCACGAAGACGACGCCGCCCTGCCCGGCTTCATCGCCGCGATGCGCGCACGCCGCTTCGATCTGGCGATCCAGATGCACGGCAGCGGCGGCATCGCGAACGACATCGTCGGCCAGTTCGGCGCACGCGCGTATGCAGGCTTCGTCCAGCCCGGCGAAGCGCGCGACGGTTGCTTTATTGCGTGGCCCGAGACCTTGCCCGAACCGCACCGCTACCTCGCGCTGACCGATGCACTCGGCGCACCGGCCGATGGCGACACACTCGAGTTCGAGCTGACACCGCAGGACCTCGCCGAACACGCGGCTCTCGTCGGCTTGCACCGCATCGCTTGCGAACGCCTCGTGCTCGTGCATCCGGGCGCGCAATTGCCGTCGCGGCGCTGGCCTGTCGAACGGTTTGCCGAAGTCGCCGACGCGCTCGCCTCGGACGGCTGGCGCGTCGCGATCACGGGCACAGCATCGGAAATCGAACTGTCGGCCCGTCTGCTCGGCACGATGGTCGCGCCGGCACTGCATCTCGTGGGCGCCACCTCGCTCGGCGCACTCGCTGCGCTCGTGCGCGATGCGCGGCTCGTCGTCTGTAACGACACCGGCATTTCGCACATCGCGGCCGCGATGCAAACGCCAAGCGTCGTCGTCGCATCGGGCAGCGACACGCGCCGCTGGGCGCCGCTCGACCGGCAACTGCATCGTGTGCTTGCCGACTATCCGGCATGCCGGCCGTGCGCGTTCCGAGAGTGCCCGTATGGGCACGAGTGTGCGTTGAACGTGAGCGTCGAGTGCGTGATCGATGCCGCGCGCGAGCAGCTTGCACCCGATTCCGCAAGGCTCCGCGCGGTTGCCGGTCGCGCCGCGGGGCCGCGCATCGCCGATGCGGCTTACTTTATCGCACGCAGGGAGGCGTCCCATGTCCGCTAATCGACGCCTGCGCATTCTCACCTGGCATGTGCACGGCAACTACCTGTATTACCTGACGCAGGTCCCGCACGACTTTTATCTCGTCACGAAGCCTGGCCACCCGCCCGGCTATGCGGGCCGCAACGGCTCGCTGCCGTGGGGCGGCAACGTGCATGAAGTGCCGATCGACGCAGTCGCGTCACGAGATTTCGACGTCGTGCTGTATCAGCATCGCGTCCATTGGGAACACGATCGCGAGCATGTGCTGTCCGGGCAGCAGCGGCGCCTGCCGCGCATCTATATCGAGCACGATCCGCCGCTCGACAATCCGTACGCGCAGAGGCATTGGGTCGACGACGCGCAGACGCTGCTCGTGCACGTCACGCATTTCAACGAGCTCGCGTGGGACTGCGGCGCGACGCCGACGTGCGTGATCGAACACGGCGTCGTGGTGCCGAAAGGCGTGCAGTACACCGGCGAACTCGAGCGCGGCATCGTCGTCGTCAACCATCTTGCGCAGCGCGGCCGACGCCTCGGCGCGGACCTGTTCGATGCGATGCGCGAGCGCGTGCCGCTCGACCTCGTCGGCATGGAAGCGGCGAAAAGCGGCGGCATCGGCGAAATACCGAACCTCGAACTGGCTGCGTTTACCGCGCGCTACCGCTTCTTTTTCAATCCGATCCGCTGGACAAGCCTTGGCCTCGCGATCGTCGAAGCGATGACGATCGGCATGCCGATCGTCGGCTTCGCGACTACCGAACTCGCCACCGTCATCCGCAACGGCGAAAACGGCTACGTCCATACGAACCGCGAGTTGCTCGTCGAGGCGATGCACAGCCTGCTCGGCGATCCGGCGCACGCGCGTTCGCTCGGTCATTCGGCGCGGCGCACCGCGCGCGAACGTTTTCATATCGACCGCTTCGTGCGCGACTGGCTCGCGGCGCTATCGCGCGTGAGCGGTTGAACACAATGATCAAGGGAGCAGCATCATGAGAGAACTGACACGCAAACGGATTCTCGTCACGGGCGGCGCCGGCTTTCTCGGCTCGCATCTATGCGAACGCCTCGTGACGCAGGGCCACGACGTGCTGTGCGTCGACAACTTCTATACGGGAACCCGGGACAACGTTGCACACCTGCTCGACTGCGCGAACTTCGAGATGATGCGCCACGACGTGACGTTCCCGCTCTATGTCGAAGTGGACGAGATCTATAACCTCGCTTGCCCCGCCTCTCCGGTCCACTATCAGCACGACCCCGTGCAGACGACCAAAACGAGCGTGCACGGCGCGATCAATATGCTGGGGCTCGCCAAGCGCGTGAAGGCCAGAATCTTCCAGGCGTCGACGAGCGAAGTGTATGGCGACGCGCGCGTGCATCCGCAAACGGAAGACTACTGGGGCAACGTGAATCCGATCGGCCCGCGCTCGTGCTACGACGAAGGCAAGCGCTGTGCGGAGACGCTCTTCATGGATTACCGGCGGCAGCACGGTCTCGACATTCGCATCGCGCGAATCTTCAATACGTACGGGCCGCGCATGCATCCGGCCGACGGCCGCGTCGTATCGAACTTCATGGTGCAGGCGCTCGGCGGCAAGCCGCTGACCGTTTACGGAGACGGCTCGCAAACGCGCTCGTTCTGCTACGTGGACGACATGATCGATGCATTCGTGCGTCTGATGAACCTGCCGTCCGATCCCGGCTGCCCCGTCAATCTCGGTAACCCGTACGAAGTGTCGATGCTCGAGATCGCGCAGCGCACCAAAGCGATCACCGGATCGACGTCGCGAATCGAGTTCCTGCCGCTGCCCGTGGACGACCCGTGTCGACGCCAGCCCGATATTTCGCTCGCGACGCGCCTTTTCGGCTGGACGCCGCATACGTCGCTCGAGCAGGGCCTACGCAAGACGGCCGATTATTTCGCATCGGTCATCGGCAGCGCGCGCACAGCCACAGCCGAGACGCCCATGTAGTACGAGCTACATCACGACGGGAAAGCTCGACAGATCTTCTCGCGGTGGCGTGCGTGTCGGAAAATGCGTATTGAGAAGCGCCGAGACCTGTTCGATGCCTCGCAAGGCTCCCTGTTCGTACTGTGCGCGCCGGAAATCGGCTTCCATCATTCGACAGATTGCTTCCCACTCCTCGCCGGACACGCGCGTATCGATACCACGATCCGCGACGATTTCCACGTCCCGGTCGGCCAGCAGCAAATAGATAAGAATTCCGTTGTTGTGCTCGGTGTCCCATACCCTGAGCTGCGAGAAAACGTCTATTGACCGCTCGCGAGCGGTCAGTCCATCGAAGAGGTCGGCACTGTCCAGCGCACCTTCGACGACGAAGCGGACCTGACCCGCATGGGTCCGGTGGCTTTCACGGATCGCGCTTTCGATAGCGGACAGCACGCGCGCCGAGAACGCTCTTCTGACCCGCCAGCGCGTCATCAACAGATGTCGAAAGATACGCTTGAGATCCACGGTTACCACCTGCCCGACGCGCCGCCGCCGCCGAACCCGCCTCCACCGCCGCGAAAGATATCGCGATTCGAACGGCCGCCGAGGCCCCCTGGACCGCCGCCGAGGTATCGGCCGCCGGCAAACGCGCCGATGCCGCTGCCTGCCAGCGTAAACACCAGCGCTATCGCGCCCGCAATGACGGCGAGGACGAGGGCGCCGGAGAACAGCCATGCGATCGCACCGACCACGCCACCGGTCACCATCGCGCCAGGCAGGCGCCCGAACAGTGCGCGTAGCACCCCGCCCGCAACGATCGCTATCACGAGCAATGCCGGTAGCAGACCCGTAACGCCATCGGTTCCCCCGGGTCGGCGAGACGGCGGCGGCAGCGCTTCGCCGCTTATGACGCTCATCATGCTATCGAGCCCGGCCTTCACGCCGCCATAGAAATCGCCTTGCTTGAACCGGGGCACGATCGTCTCCTCGATGATGCGGTTGCTGGTCGCGTCATTGAGCGCCCCTTCGAGGCCATATCCCACTTCGATTCGAAGGGTACGGTCATTTTTCGCCACGATCAGCATGGCGCCGTCGTCGACTTTCTTACGCCCGAGCTTCCATTGCTCGACCACGCGTATCGAATACTGCTCGATCGTTTCCGGTTGCGTGGTAGGCACGATCAACACCGCGATCTGGGCGCCCTTGCGTGACTCGAAGTCTTTCAGAGTCGCTTCGAGGGACGACCGTTGTTCGGACGAAAGCGTGCCCGTCTCATCGACGACCCGCGCCGTCAGGGGCGGTATCGATGCGTCGGCGTAGGCGTCAATGGCAATAAACGCCAGGACCAGACAAACGAGCGCGAACAGTATGCGGAAAACCTTCAATTATTCCCTCCAACCGAGGAGGCTGGCGTCCCGCCGAAATCGACGCGCGGCGGTCTTGCGATCTCCGTTTCGTTGGCAACCGAAAAATTCGGCTTCTCCGTGTAGCCGAACATCTTTGCGGTCAGGTTATTCGGAAACGACCGCACCGTTGAGTTGTATTGCTGGACGGCCTGGATGTAACGCGTGCGGGCTACCGTAATCCGGTTTTCCGTCCCTTCGAGCTGCGCCTGCAAATCCCTGAAATTCGCATCCGATTTCAGTTGCGGGTAGTTCTCCGACACGATCAGCAGACGGGAAAGAGACGAGGTGAGCTGGCTTTGCGCAGCCTCGAACCGCGAGAATGCCTCGGGATCGGACGGCGTGTCCGGGCTTACGCGAAGCGAGCCCACCTGCGCTCTCGCCTCGGTCACACGTGTCAGGACCTCTTTCTCCTGATTGGCATAACCCTTGACCGTATTCACGAGGTTGGGGACGAGGTCGGCACGGCGCTGATATTGGTTAAGCACTTCAGACCAACTTGCCTTGACCTGTTCGTCCTCGCGCTGGATCGTGTTGTAGCCGCATCCGGCGAGGGCCAGCGCAGCGATCAGCACGATAAACCTTCCCGCTGCTCGCATGGGAGCTTCGACAGCGATGATCGACAAGCCGCGCATCGGTTTGCTCCTTCGCATGGGCTGCATCGAGGCAATGGGCGGTGCAAGTTGCCAGTATGAACGGGACAGCGTCCGGTAATGGCATTGACCAGATAATGTAATCAAGGTTCTACCCAACGCCACCTGGCGGACTCCGGCATGTCCGCGCAATCATCCTGATCGATCCAGCAGGAAGCCGATCACCGCGCGCCACCACGATTCGTCGACGTAGCCGATCCAGTCGTTGTGCCCGGCGTCTTTCACGACAATCAGCCGTTTTGGCCCTGACAGCGAGTTGTGGAGCGCTTCGCCGAAGCGCACAGGGACGATGCTGTCGCGCTGCGCCGCGACGACGACAACGGGACGGTCGAACGAACCGAGTTGCGTCGCACTGTCGTATCGGTCGCGCAGCAGCCACTTCACAGGCAGCCATGGATAGTGATATGCAGCGACGTGCTCGAGGCAATCCCATGGCGTGACGAGAAGCAGACCCGCGATCCTGTCACGCTCGCGGGATGCAACCGAAGCCGCGACGGCGGCCCCGAGCGACTCCCCGACAATCAGCAGTGGCGCGCCGTACAGATCATGCGCAAGCGCGATCGTCTGTTCTGCATCGGTAGCGAGGCGTCGTTCGCCGGGGTCGCCGTCGCGTGGCCCGTAGCCCGGGTATTCGGCAAGAATCACGCGCAGCCCCAGCCGCGTGAGCGCCGCGGCGTACTGCGCACGGTGGCCCGCGTGTCCCGCGTTACCGTGAAAGACGATGGCCGTGCCGCGCGCCGCTCCTCGCGGCTCGGCCACGAGCCCGCGGAAAGCCTCGGGTGTCGGCCACGCCCGAAATTCCTCCGAAACGACATCGGGAACGGCGGCCTTATTCGGAAAGTACAGCAGACGATCCTGCAGCATGGCGCCCCCTGCAAGCGGGGCGACACACGCGACGATAACGAGCAGTATCCACCCGAAGAATTTCATTGCCGCGAGTCCGGGCCATCGAGCCTCTGGCGTGCCCGGCCCGCATACGATCGACGACACGGCGCGTCGCATTCATTGTGTGGGCGAGGCAGGTCTTTTGCGAAGCCGTGGCGCCATTTCAACGGGCTCTTCTCAACGGCGATACCTGTAATGATGCCAGCCACGATAGCCGCCGTAGCCATATCCGTAGCCTTGCCAGTAGGGCCGCCCCCACCAGGGCCGATAGCCGTACGGGTAACCATAGTAATACCCGGGAGCGCGCCAGTAACCGACAGGCGGCGACCGGTACAGAACCGGCGGCGGCCCGTAAATCGCGGGTGGATACGGTCGATAGATAACCGGTGGCGGTCCGACATAAACAGGACCGCCGACGTAAACGCCGACGCTCCCATGCGCGAACGCGGCATCGCATAGACACGCCGGCGCGACTGCCGCAGCCAGCGAAATGAATGCGCGCTTCATGATGCCTTCCGTTGCCGTTGCAATACGGCGCGATATGCCATTTAAAGCATAGGGCTCGGATTCACGGACCGCTAGCATCGCGGCGGTTCGTTCGGGCACATATCGTGTTACTCCCGTTCAAGGCCCGCGTGCGCCTCCCAACCGCACGACCGCGCCCGGGCCGAACGGAGTGTTCCGCTACCAGCCAGGCTGGATTTTCCTGAGGAATTCTGAATGAAGCCGACAGATCAAACCAGCGGGCGTGCCCCCGGCATTGGCGAACGCACGCTGGAACAGGGTATTTTCGCAGGCCGCTGGATTCTCGCGCCGATCTATGCAGGTCTCACGCTCAGTCTGCTGATGCTGCTCGTAAAGTTCGGACAGGAGTTCTGGCATATGGCAACGAGCCTCATTTCAAGCGATTCCGACGATGTGATCCTCGGCGTTCTTTCGCTTATCGATCTATCGCTTATGGCGAATCTGTTGTTGATGATCATCTTCGGCGGTTACCAGAACTTCGTTTCGAAGCTCGAGCTGGACGGGCATAAGGACACGCCCGACTGGATCGGCAATGTCGGATTTAGCGACATCAAGCTGAAACTGATGGCGTCCATCGTGGCGATATCGGCAATCGAGGTGTTGCAGGGATTCCTGACAATCGAACAGGTCGGCACTCGAACTGTCGCGTGGGGAATGGCGGTGCATATCACGTTTGTCGTTTCGGCACTGCTGCTCGCTGCCATGGATTGGCTCATCGCAAAGTCACGTCGAGGCCGGGCGGTGTGAACCGCCCCATGCATCAGGTAATCGCCGCGTGCTGGAGAAAACTGTCGCGCAGCGCGCTTGCCGCTCCAGTGCTCCGTGACGAATATCAGCGGCGAGCGGCATTGTCGAGACACCGCTACATGAGACGGGCGCAGAGCCATCGAGCTAGCTGGTCGCCCACTCCGCGAGTTTTTCCACTGTGTTCATATTGCGGGAGGTCCCCGTGATCGCAGCCGGAATTTTCAATCGCGAGTGCGCCATGCCGCTACCGTAGTGCACGAAAATCTCGCGCAACCCCAGCGCGATCTCTTCGTCCTGCTTGCCCCGCACATCAGACAGCGCGTCCGCGGCCGGCGGCGCGTCGAGAAAGATGGCAACCGTCCGGTTCGACGGAGCAGTTCTAAAGGGATTTGCGGCAAGAACCGCAGCCATTTCCGCGCCCGTTCGGACCACAACGCCGACCGGCTTGCCGGCGTAAATCTCCAGACAATGTTCGAGCCGCGCCTTCACCGCAGTCTCGCCGAGCCTGCTTTCGAACACCACGTTGCCGCTTGCGATATAGGTGCGTACACCGGTAAATCCAAGCGACTCGCACATGGCCCGCAATTCGGACATCGCGAGTTTGCCGGTGCCGCCTACATTCACGGCGCGCAGGAGCGCCACGTATCGGGTCATCAGTCGTCCTGTTGCGGGTTGATCTGCATCGCTTCGTATTATGAAACCGTCCGCGCCGTTTCGCATGAAACGCTACGAGGCGTCTGCGGCAGCCAGCACGATTCCCAAGCTAGAAAAGCGTCTGCTGCCCACTGGTCAGCGTCTCGAAGTCATCGCCCAGCAATGGCAATATTGCGTCCGCCACCGGCTGCAACTGATTGCTCAGATAGTGTCCGTAATCGATCCCCGATCGCCACGTTTCGAGCGGCTCCGGGCCGCTGCCCGTCATCACATAGCTGATCCATCCGCCGCTCTGATATTGCAGCGGCCGTCCTTGCCGCATATTGAACTCGTCCGCCATCCGTGCTGCGCGGACATGCGGCGGCACATTGCGCTCATACGCGGCGAGCGGACGACGCAGCCGCTTGCGGTACACGAGCAGTTCATCGAACTCCCCGCTCAACGTCCGGCGCACGTAATCACGCACATAGTCGCGATATGGCTCCTGCCTGAACACGCGTAAATAAAGCTCCTGCTGGAACCGCTGCGCAAGCGGCGTCCAGTCGGTGCGCACCGTCTCGAGCCCCTTGTAGACCACTTCGTCGCTGCCATCCTCCCGCAGCGTAAGACCCGCATAGCGCTTTTTGCTGCCCTCTTCCGCGCCCCGGATAGTCGGCATGAAAAAGCGCCGGTAGTGGCGCTCGAACTGCAGCTCCAGTGCGCTCTGCAGCCCGAAGCGCTCGCGCAGATCGCGCTGCCACCAGGCGTTGATATGCGTGACGAGCGTGCGCCCAATGTGTGCAGCTTCCTCTTCCGTGCGCGCGTGATTGAGCCAGACGAAGGTCGAATCCGTATCTCCGTAAATCACCTCGTAGCCCTGCTCCTCGATCAGCTCGCGTGTCTTGCGCATGATCTCGTGACCGCGCATCGTGATCGACGACGCAAGCCGCGGATCGAAAAACCGGCACCCGGTCGAACCGAGCACGCCGTAAAACGAATTCATGATGATCTTCAACGCCTGCGATAACGGCTTGTTGTGATCGCGTTTGGCTGCCTCGCGCGCTTCCCAGATCTGCGCGACGACGGACGGCAGCCCATGCCGCGTACGCGAAAAACGCGCGCCCAGAAAACCGGCAACCGAGTCCGCATCGTCGGGATTGCGCATGCCTTCCACGAGCCCGACCGGATCGATCAGGAAACTGCGGATAATCGACGGATACAGGCTTTTGTAGTCGAGCACGAGCACCGAGTCGTACAGACCCGGCCGCGAGTTCATCACAAAGCCGCCCGGGCTCGGCGCACCCGCGACATCGCCGAGATTCGGCGCGACATAGCCGAGCCGGTGCATGAGCGGCATATAGCGATGGGTGAACGCCGCGACCGAGCCTCCGCTGCGGTCCGCCGGCAGGCCCGTCACGGTCGCGCGCTCGAGCAGAAACGCGAGCAGTTCGGTTTTCGCAAAGATGCGCGTCACAAGCTCGCAGTCCTTGAGGTTGTAGCGCGCGAGCGCGGGCTTGTCTTCGTCGAAGCGGCGCTGGATTTCGTCCATGCGCTGGTAGGCGTTGTCGATCGCCTTACCCTCGCCCAGCACCGTCTGCGAAACGGACTCGAGGCTGAACGACGGGAAGCTCCAGGTCGCCGAGCGCAGCGCTTCGATACCGTCGATGATCAGCCGTCCGGCGGCGCCCGCGAAGAAATGGCCTTGTGTCAGCCCGTGTTCCCGCCATTCCATCGCGCTGCCGTCACGGCCCAGACGCAACGGAACGCCGTACTGCTGCGCGTGCTGATGAAGAATGCGCAGATCGAACTGCACCAGATTCCAGCCGATGATCGCATCGGGGTCGTGCCGGGCCATCCATTGGTTCAGCCGTTCGAGCAGCATCGGCCTGCTCTCGCAGTATTCGAGCGCGAAATCGACTGAACTGCCGTCGCCGTTTGCCGGGCCGAGCATATAAACCTGACGCTGCCCGCAGCCTTCGAGTGCGATTGAATAGAGCTCTCCTTTGGCACTGGTCTCGATGTCGAGCGATACCACGCGCAGCCGCGGGCGATAGCCCGGCGCGGGCTTCATGTCGCCGTCCAGCAACGCAGCCGTCGCACCGCTCGCATCCTTGCCGTCTGACCGCCCGCTGAACCAGACGGGCGCCGTGACGAAGCGCTCCATCATGTACCGGTCGGGCGGAAAGACGTCTGCCTCGTAGACGTCGACGCCGCCCTGCTTCAGACGCTTCTCGAGCCGCGTCAGTTGCCGGTACTGCTCGCTGTACAGCCCCAGCACCGGACGATGGTGGAAGTCGCACAGTTCGAGCGGACGCAATTCGATGCCCGCGAATGACGATTCGCGATGCAGGATCGATTCGATGCGCTCGCGCTGCGCGGCGGGAACAAACGCAACGGATTCCTGCGGACGCAGGCGAAGCTGGCGCGGCCCGTCGTCCGTTGCCAGCCAGAACACCACCTCCGTCCCAGCCGGCGAATCTCGCCAGTGGCGGGTCAAAATGAAGCCCTGCTTCAGCTCTGTCAAACATCGACTCCAATGCAACGGTATGTTCCGTGAATTTTACCGTCCGCACCGCGTACGTGGCGCTTGCCGATCGCCACGAACGGCGCGGCTTTGCACCCGATCGGGCCGCGCCCGGGCGCACTGGTAAACCACTATCGCGCGCGCATTGGTATGCCAGTGACAATCCGTTTTGTCAGATCGGCGGTGTTCGCGCATGGGCTCCGTTTCGCTTCGCGGGGCGCCTTTGAAAAGGCCGTTACATCGAGCCGGCGAGGCCGATCCGATTCCGCTGCAACCTGTCCGCAAGATTCCCTGCATTACGCACACCGCGTCGGCTATTCGCGACGAGCCGTGTGCGCCGCCAGTCAGTAAGTTCAATCCAACAAAACGGAGACAACATGCTTTCAGGAATCCAGGTGCTTCGAGCGGCGGCGACCGCGGCATTGGCGCTCGGCGCGAGCGCAGCTTCCGCTCAGGCATCGATCGTTCCGGGCCCGGCCGGCGATCCCGCGTGCATGGTGCCGTGGAAGAGCGACACGAAGTTCGTCAAGTATCCGAAGAAGAATGGACCTTACCGGATCGCGCTCGTCAACGGCTATATCGCGAACACCTGGCGCATCCAGATGATCAAGACGGCGAAGGCCTATACGGCGCAGCCGGCCGTTGCCGCGAAGCTCAAGGAATTCAAGGTCGTCTCGACCGGCGAGGACGTGCCGGCGCAAATCTCGGCCGTCAACAATTTCATCGATGCCGGCTACGACGCGATCATCGTCGACGCGCAGAATCCCTCCTCGTTCGGACCGGCGATCCGTCGCGCGAAGAAAGCCGGCGTCGTGCTGGTCGCGTTCGACAATACGCTCGACAGCGAAGACGCGATCAACGTAGACGTCGACCAGTACGGGCTCGGCGTACTGTGGGCCAAGTGGCTCGCAACACACGTGCCGAACGGCGGCAAGGTGCTCGAGGTTCGCGGGGTGGCCGGCACGTCGGTCGACACCGACCGTCACAACGGCTTCCAGAAAACCCTCGACGAGACCGGCAAGAAGTGGAACATCGTCCAGGTTTACGGCAAGTGGGACGACGGCGTCGCGCAAAAGGCCGCCGCCGACGCGTTTGCGGTGCAGGGCCATTTCGACGGCATCTCGGCGCAAGGCGGCGACACCGGCGTGGTGCGCGCGATGATCGATGCCAAACATCCGTTCGTGCCGTTCGGCGGCGAAACGGAGAACGGCTTTCGCAAGTTCTGCGCACAGTATGGGAGCAAGGGCCTGAAATGCACGTCGGCCGGCAGCGGTCCCGCGCAGGTCGCCGTGGCGATCAAGACGGCGCTCGCCGCGCTCGACGGCCAGACGATTCCCGTGGCCATCAAGCTGCCGCTCGATATCACCGACGATTCGAAGCTGAAAGCGGGCGTCAACTACTTCCCCAACGAATCGGACAACTTCTTCGTCGGCAACTCGTTTCCGACTTGCGGCATCAATTTCTCCGCGCAGGAAATCATGAAGCAGAACCAGGGTAACCAGTAACCGCGCCAGTGGCCCGCGCCGTGACCGGAGACGAAAGCATGCCGCAGGACGTGGAACAGCCGATCTTTCAGATGTCGGGCGTGTCGAAAAGCTACGGCGGCGCAGTGGCGCTCGATCACGCGAACCTCGAGGTGCGCAAGGGGCGCATCCACGCGATCCTCGGCGAAAACGGCGCGGGCAAGTCCACGCTGCTGAAGGTGATGTCGGGCGTCGTGCAGCCGGACGAGGGAACCATGCGCCTCGACGGCCGCCCGGTTTCGTTCGCGTCGCCCGCCGAAGCGAACGCGTCCGGCATCGTCTGCGTCTATCAGGAGCTGTCGCTGATCCCCGACCTCTGCGTGGCCGACAACATCTTCGCCGCGAACCCGCCGCGCCGCTTCGGCATGATCGACCGCCGCGCGCAGCGCCGCCAGGCCGAGGCGGCGCTGGCCCGCGCCGGTGCGGCCGACATCAATCCGCTCGCGAAAGTCCGCGACCTGCCGTTGTCGCGCCAGCAGATGGTCGAACTCGCGAAGGGACTCGCGCACGAGCCGCGCATCCTGATTCTCGACGAGGCGACCTCGGCCCTGACCGCGGCCGACGTGGCGCGCGTCATCGACGTGCTCAAGCGCCTGCGCGATGAAGGCCTCGCGCTGCTGTTCATCTCGCACCGGATGCACGAGGTAAAGGCGCTCGCCGACGAATGCACGGTTTATCGGAACGGTCGACATGTGATGAGCTTCGAAGCAGGCACGCGCACCGACAACGAGGTTGTCGAAATGATGATCGGCCGGAAATACCAGCATGTATTCCCCGATAAACCGGCCCGCCAACCCGCCGGCGAAGCCGGGCAACCGGGCGCCGCCGCGCCGGTTCTCGCGTGCCGCGATCTCGCGTGGGGCGACGCGCTGCAGGGCATCGGCTTTTCGTTGAGGCGCGGCGAAATCCTCGGCCTCGGCGGTCTCGACGGGCAAGGCCAGCGCGAACTCCTGCTCGCGCTGTTCGGCGTGTTGCGCGGTTGCTCCGGCAAGATCGAAATCGACGGCAAGGCCGTGTCGATCTCGAGCCCCGTGGCAGCGCGCGCCAACGGCGTCGGCATGGCGCTGATTCCGGAGGACCGCAAGACCGAAGGCCTGATGCTGCCGATGTCGGTACGCGAAAACCTGTCGTTTGCCGCGTTCGACCGCATGTCCAGCGCGGGCGTGATCGATCGCGACCGCCAGCAGTCGCTGGTCGCCCGGATGATGGAGCTGCTCGCGATCAAGTCGTTCGGCGTCGACGCGGCCGTCGGTTCGCTCTCGGGCGGCAATCAGCAGAAAGTGGTCATCGCGAAGTGGCTGATCCGGCAGCCTCGCATCCTGTTGCTCAGCGACCCGACGCGCGGCATCGACGTCGGCACCAAGCAGGAGCTTTACCAGCTGCTCAGGCGTCTCGCCGACGAAGGCGCCGCGATCCTTTTCTACTCGACCGACTACGACGAGCTGATCGGCTGCTGCGACCGCGTGCTCGTGCTGTACGAAGGCAGGATCAAAAAGGAACTGGTCGGGCCGGAGATCACCGAGCAGAACCTGATCGCCAGCGCACTGGACCTGCCCGTCGGGCAGGTTTCGCCTTCCACGGGAGTCGCGCGATGAGCGGGCTGCGTTACTGGTATGCGGAAAATCGCGGGACGATGTTCGCGTTTGCCCTGTTCGCGCTGATGTTCGCGATTTATCTGTTCAACTATCCGTCGACGTTGTCGGCAAACGTGTTTCAGACGGCCGCGAACAAGGCGGTGCTGCTCGCGCTCGTGTCGATGGGCCAGGCGCTCGTCGTGCTGACCTCCGGCATCGACCTGTCGATCGGCATGATGCTCGTGCTGACGAATTGCATCGGATCGTGGATCGTCACGGGCGATGCGCTGCACAGCGCGCTCGGCATCGTCGGCGTGCTTGCAGCCGGTGCGCTATGCGGCGCGCTCAACGGCGTCATCATCATCTACGGCCGCCTGCAGCCCATCGTAACGACGATCGCGACCGGCGCCGTCTATTACGGGCTCGCGCTGCTGCTGCGTCCGGTGCCCGGCGGGTCGATCAACGAAGACCTTGCCGACGCGCTGACCGGCAAGGTCGCCGGCCTCGTGCCCGCGAGTCTGCTGATTCTGCTCGCGGCGGTCGTGTTCGTCTGGGTGCCGTTTAAAAGTTCGACGGTCGGGCGCGCGGCGTACGCGACCGGCTCGTCCGAGTCCGCGGCCTTTCTATCGGGCATGCCGATCCGGCGCGCGAAGTTCGCGAGCTATACGTTAGCCGGCCTGCTCGCGGCGATCGGCGGCCTCTTTCTGACGTTTTTCACCGACACCGGAGAAGCAAGCCTCGGCAGCGCCAACTCCTATACGCTGTTTTCGATCGCCGCCGTGGTGATCGGCGGCGTCTCGCTGCTCGGCGGCCGGGGCAGTGCGATCGGGGCGATCTTCGGCGCCTTCGCGTTCCGCTCGATCGGCGACCTGCTGTTCGTGTTCAATGTCGACGCGCTATGGCAGCCGCTGTTCCAGGGCGTGATTCTCCTGCTCGCTGTCGCGATCGGCGCATGCGGGCTGTTCAGGGTGCGCAACCGGCTGGAGTGGTTCCAATGAGCGGCGTTTCCGCGGGCAGGCCCGACACGTTCGTATCCCGGCTCTCGCGCAGGATCGACCGGCCGATCGTCATCTCGTTCGCGTGCATCGTCGCGCTGCTGCTCGTCGGCGGCATGTTCTCGCGAAACTTCACGTCGCCCGAATACATCCTGCTGCAGCTGAAGGTCGGCGCGTTCCTCGGCATTATCGCGACCGGCCTCATGATGGTGATTCTGCTCGGCCATATCGACCTGTCGCTGCCATGGACGATCACGGTCGGCGCGATGATGGCGTGCGCCGTCGCAGGGCACGGCGAAACCGGGCGCATTCTCGCGATCCCGGCCGGCATCGCTTGCGGCATGCTGATCGGCATCGTCAACGGCGTGCTCGTCGCGCTGCTGCGCATTCCGTCGATGATCGCGACGCTCGCGACCAATGCGGTCGCGCAGGGCATCATGATCGTCTACACGGGCGGGTCGTCGCCGCAGGATTCCGCGCCGCACGTGATGCGATGGCTCGCGGCCGGCTGGCTCGTGCCCGGCGTGCCGAATGCGGTCGCGCTGTGGGTGTTGATCGGCGCGGCCACGATGTTCCTGCTGTCGCGCACGACCTTCGGCCGCACGCTGTACGCGATCGGTAACACCGAGCGCGCGGCTTATCTTTCCGGCATCAATACGCGGCTCGTCACCGTGGCCGCGTTTGCCGTGTGCAGCGCCTTCGCGGCGTTCGGCGGCGTGCTGCTCGCCGGTTATGCCTCGAAGGCCGCCCAGTCGATGGGCGATGCTTACCTGTTGCCGGCGATCGCGGCGGTCGTGCTCGGCGGAACGTCGATTCTCGGCGGCCGCGGTTCGTACCTCGGCACCGTGGCCGGCGCGATCCTCATCACGCTGCTGCAATCGATTTTATCGGTGGCCCAGATGCCGGAAGCGGGACGCCAGATCATCTACGGCGTCGTGATCGCGGCGATGCTGCTGCTGTACGGCCGCAGCAAACGGGAAGCGTAGCGTCCGCAGTCGACGCGGGCATCGACGCAGAAGAGTCAGCCTGGAAGTTAGCCCGGAAGAGTTAGCCTGGAAGTCAGCCGGGGAGTCAGCGCGGCAGTCCGCCGAGATAAGCCGCCACCGCCTCGGTCAACGCCATACCGGGCAACTCGTCCGGCGGCACGAGACGCGCGCCGACAATCTCGCGATTATCGAGCCGCAGTTCGGGCATGCGCTCGAGGTGCAGTTCGAAGAAATGCACCCGGTCCCTGCGTCCGTCCCACACTCCGCTCGCAGTGCCTGCGGGGAGCAGCGCGGTACCCGAAGACAGTCCGATCTCCTCCTCCATTTCGCGCCGCGCCGCCGCCTCGGGCGTCTCCTCGCGGTGCAGACTGCCGCCGGGAAAATTCCACTCGGCCCGATACGAGGACTTCACGAGCAACACGTCGCGCCCGACGTAGATCGCGACCAGCGCGCCTTCATGGCGAGGCCGCCGGATGTGCCACCAGACGCGAGCGCAACGGAATCCGATGCGCAACACGAGGCGCCAGGCCCCGTCGATAAACGTGGACGACGGCACGCGCTCAAGGCTCGGCATGCGTTCTCCGTGTCACGCGAACAGATCGAGCTGGCGCGCATCGTCGGCGCCCGGTTTCGGCTCGGCGCCGACGACCGGTGCCGGCGCGGCCGGCTTCGATTCGATGCGGAAGAACGCCGGATCGACGCCCGCGTTTTGTGCTGCCCGCAACCAGCTCGGCATCTCCCCCTGGCCGTTCCATTCGTTACCGCGTGCATCGCGGTAAAGCGGCGGATAACGGCGATCTTCAGCGATCGAAGCCGCCAGCGCCTCAGTGGTGATGCCGAATTCTTCCATCCGGCGACGCAGCCAGCGGATCAGGCGATCGCGAGCCTCGTCGTCAACAATCCTTGTTTTCATATCTCTCTTGCCTGTATCGATCGCCCTAGTCCTGCAACCCGCGCACATTGCGATACGAAATTTCACTCGAGACAACCCGCACGCGATACTCCACCGGCTTGTCCTTGAACGTAAAGGCGGTACGCTCGATGCGCAGCACCGGTGCCCCCACGTCGATATTCAATACGTCGGCGATTCTCTGGTCGGCGACCGCGCCGCGCAAATCCTCCACGACGCGCACGACCGAGATGCCAAAGTGATCCTGATAGAAGCCATAAATCGACCCGCGCCGTGCCACGAACGTCTGCGCATCGAGATTCGGAAAGACATCGAGCGCAAACCACAAATGATCGAGCATCAGCGGCGTATCGTCGCGCAGCCGCAGATTTTCGACGCTCGCGAGCCGCGAGCCGCGTTCGACCTTCAGCCGCTCCGCAAGTTCGGCGGTCGCGCGCTCCTTGCCGAAGCGCAACAGGCGCGCCGACACCGTGACCGCGTTGCCGTTTTCGTCAACAAAGTTGAAGTAGTGGTCGAACTGATGGTTCTCGCCGAAACGCGCGACGATCGTGCCGCGCCCCGCGCGCCGGATCAATAGCCGCTCCGCGACCAGTTCCTCGACCGCGCGCCGGATCGTGCCGATGCCGACGCCGAAGGACTCGGCCAGTTGCGGCTCGGTCGGAATTTTATCGCCCGCTGCCCATTCGCCCGTGCGCAGCCGTTCGAGAATTCCCGCCCGAACGATTTCATAAAGTGGCTGTTCGCCCGCGTTGCGTATGACTGGCATCGGTTGAAAATGAAAGCGGCTGAAAATGGCTGAATGCGACGTTGGGTTCCAGTTTATCGACGCGCCCGGGGCAAAGGCCGTACGGACTCGTCGGCCGGCGGCTTCGGCGCCTTGCCAGCGAATCGGCGAATCTGCGAAGGATACAGGAACGCGCCCTTTTACCACGCAGCCGGCATCCCGTCCAGGTGTTTTCCCGCAAAAACGCCGTTATCAATCGAATCATTCGAATGATTCGATTGACGTGTCATGACGTGCGTCCTAGACTGCCTCACATCGCGCGCTTCCTGCGCGCCCTTTACGAGGAGCGGACCCATGCCCAACTTCATCAAGCACATTGCTTTCAAGGTCGAGGACGTCGAGAAGGAACGCGCGTTCTATGAGAACGTATTCGGATACCGGCATGTGAATACGGTATTGCGCAAGGGCAAAAACGGCGACCACGTCTCGCACCACCTGACCGACGGTTATATGGACCTGACGCTGATCCATTACGAATCGTCGAATGCCGACGAAGCGGACTTCGCGGGTCCTGCACCGTGCATCCATCACATCGGCATGGAAGTGGAAGATCTCGACGCGTTTATCGAACAGATCAAGGCGAACGGCGGCGAGATCCTCACCGCGCCCGGTCATTTGCCGGTCAAGTTCCGCTCGCCGAATGGCCCGGTGGCCGAAGTCGTGCCGATGAAGCGCTGGGAAAAAGAAACGCTCGCGGCGGGCGTGCACGGCGCCGTGCTCGAATAAGCGAGGCGCGCCGGCCCGCGCATTTACAACGCGCTCACAGCGCACACACAAGATCGATACGACACAGCCGGCGCCCCCCGGCCCGCAAAAAATACGCGGGCACCCAGCGTTGCAGCAACCGATGTCGCGCCGCGGCGCACGCTGCCATGTCAATGGCGCACGCCCGCGAGCGACGGCACAGGCAGTCGCAACCGCGCCGGCTTCGCACGGCGCGCGCATGGAGAGAGACAATGGCATCGGCTCAGCCGCGCAGACGGTTTTCCGCCACCACTGGCGTCCTGATCGTGTTGTGCATCATGTCGTATCTGATGTACGTCGATCGCACGAATATTTCCACGGCGGCGCTCGCGATCCGCCACGATCTTCACCTCAACAATTCGCAGCTCGGCATCGTGTTCGCCGCCTTCGCGCTGACTTACGCGGTCGCGATGATTCCGGGCGGCGTGATCGCCGACCGCCTGGGCTCGCGCAAGATGCTCGCGATCTGCGGCCTGCTGTGGGGCTTCGGCACCTTGCTGACCGGTCTCGCGAGCGGCTTCGCAATGGTGCTGCTTGCGCGCTTTATCGTCGGGCTCGGCGAAAGCCCGATCGTTCCCACGTCCGCGCGCGCCATGACCGCATGGATGAAACCCGAACAGCGCGGCTTCGCGCAAGGCATCACGCACGCGTGCGCGCGCCTTGGCAATGCATCGACGCCGATCGTGGTCGCCGCGCTGATCACCGCGTTCTCATGGCATATCGCGTTCGTCGTTCTGGGCGTCGCGAGCCTCGCGTGGGTCGTGCTGTGGGTCTGGTACTACCGCGACAATCCGGTCGACCATCCGGGCATCACACCGGAAGACCTCGCGCGTCTTCCCGTCAGGACGAGCAAGGTACGCGTGCCGATGCGCTGGGGTCCGCTGCTGCGCGCGCTGTGGCCGGCCACACTCGTGAGCTTCTGCCATGGGTGGATTCTGTGGTTCTTCCTGAACTGGATGCCGTCGTTTTTTGCGCAGAACTATCACCTGAACATCAAGCACTCGGCGATGTTCAGCTTGGGCATCTTTCTGAGCGGCGTGGTCGGCACGACGCTCGGCGGCTCGCTCAGCGATCTGCTGCTCAAGCGCACCGGCAATATCCGCCGCGCACGCCAGACGATGATCACGATCGGCTTTCTCGGCCCGATCGTGTTCTTCATTCCGATGTTTCTGCATCCGTCGCCGAATATCGCGGCACTGTCTCTGGCGGCCGCGCTGTTCCTCTCCGAACTCGTGACAGCGCCGCTGTGGGCCGTGGCGATGGACCTCGCGCCGAATCATGCGGCCACCTCGAGCAGCATCATGAATACGGGCCTCGGCATCGCGGCGTCGGTTTCGCCGCCGATCGTCGGCTGGCTCGTCGATGCGACGCATTCATGGCAACCGGTGTTCGCGCTATCGATCGCGTGTCTGCTGCTCGGCCCGATCGCCGCGAACTGGATAAGGCCGGACCGGCCCTACCTCGGAGAACCGCTCGACGAACGACAGGGTTCGCCTGCCGGGTCGTTCGCCGCGCAAAGGAGCGCATAGCCAATGTCGGAAAGCACTGCACATTCGGACGCCGCTGCACCCGCGGCAGCGACGTATGACGTCACAGCCGAGGCCGCCAGCTTCGTCGCAAGCGTCGCATACGAAGACCTGCCGCCTGAACTGGTGGAACTCGGCAAGATGCACATTCTCGATGCGCTCGGTCTCGCCGTCGCCGGGCAGCGCGCCGAAACCGGCCCCGTGGTTCAGCAGTATCTGGACGAGCTCGGCGTACTGAAGGGAGCGTCGAGCGTGCTCGGCACCCAACTCAAAGCGCCGCCGCGCTTTGCCGCATTCGCGAACGGCGTCGCGATCCACGCGGACGATTTCGACGACACGCAACTGGCCGTGGCAAAAGACCGCGTCTACGGACTGCTCACGCATCCCACGGTAACAGCCGTGCCGTCGGCGCTCGCGATGGCCGAAGCGCTAGGCCGGTCCGGACGCGACTTCATGCTCGCGTATCACGTCGGTCTCGAAGTCGAGACCAAGATTTGCGAAGCGATTGCGCCCCGCTCATACGAGAGCGGCTTTCACTCGACTGGCTTCTGCGGCGTCTTCGCCTCGGCGGCGGCAGCCGGCAAGATGCGCGGGTTCGACGCGCGCACGTTGCGCCATGTGTTCGGCATTGCCGGCGCTCAGGCTTCCGGCCTGCGCGAGAACTTCGGCACGATGACGAAGCCTTTCCAGGCCGGCCACGCGGCCGAATGCGGCGTGACGGCGGCCGACCTCGCCGCATTGGGATGGACGGCCGCGGAGAACATTCTGGAAGCGAAACGCGGCTTTTTCAGCGCATATGGCGGAGGCTGGAATCCTCAGGCAACCGAAGGAAAGTTCGGCAAGCCATGGTCCCTGTTGACGCCCGGCGTATCGATCAAGCCATTTCCGACGGGATCGCTGACGCATCCGGCAATGGATGCGATGCTCGCGCTCATCGAAACGCATCGGATCGAGGCCACCGACGTCGCCCGGGTTCGCGTCGGCACGAACCGGCAGATGCTCAACACCCTGATTCATCACCGTCCGAAGACCGGATTACAGGGCAAATTCAGCATGGAGTACTGCATGGCAGTGCTTCTGGTCAGGCGGCGCGCGGGACTCGGCGAATTCACGGACGACGTCGTCAACCGCCCCGAGCTACAGCAGATGCTTGGCCGCGTAGACTTCTATAACAACCCGCAGGCCGATGCGGCCGGCGCCGACACGATGCGCTCATACGTCGAGGTCAAGCTGAAGGATGGACGCCTATTCTCGGCGCAAAACGATTTCGCCAGGGGTAGCCCGCAAAAACCGATGTCGTTCGACGATGCAGTGCGAAAGTTTCGCGGCTGCACCGACTTTGCGGGTCTATCCGAAAGCAAGGCCGACCGCATTATTTCGGCCGTTCAGGGCCTCGCGAAAGTGGACAGCATGAGCACGGTTTTCAAAGGGCTGTTCGACTGATCCGCGAGCGGGTTGCCGCCGGACGCGGCGTTGGCGGGCGTCGAGGACGCATACCCGCGCATACCCGCGCCGCGTTCACGCCTGCGGCTCGATGTTCGGATTGAGCCTGAAGAAGTTCGCCGGATCGTATTTCGCTTTTATCCGCGCCAGCCGCGTATGATTGCTGCCGAATGCCGCTCGAACCTCGGCCCCGCTTTCATCGCTCAGAAAGTTCACAAGACACGTGTTCGCCGAGTGCGGCCGCAGCGCGTTCGCAAAGTCGCGTGCCCAGCCGATATTGCGCTCCGTGTCTCGCTGTTCGATCCATTTCGCTTCGATCGCAACGTTGAAGCCCGCGTCGCGCTGCGAGTACGCGGTGTCTGCGACGCCGATATTGCGCACCGCACCGTCGAATATCTGCAGCAGAACCATACTCAACGGCGACGCGGCCAGATTGCTTTGCTCGACGATCAGCTCGATCGCTGCGTCGCTCAGTTCCTTGATGAACGTCGAACGCCAGTAGTTGTGGATGCCGTCGGGGTTGCCTTGATCGGCAAGTCTCTGCATGTCGGGAAACGGCATCGACTGCACCGCTGCAAAGAGCGGCGTGCCCATTTCGAGCAGCGGCCGCGTGACGCGCTCGCCGTCGCTTTCGGTTCCGCAGTAGCACATCATCAACGCGACCGCGGGTGTCCCGTCCGGCGTCGACATCAGGCCCGCGTAGACGGTCAGTTCGTCGGGCGCGTGCGCCATGAAGTCGCGGTACGAGCGCACCACTTTCGCGGCTTCGTTGCGCGGATATGCGACGAAGCCGCCGTACACCTTCGAAACCGGATGTGCGCGAAAAGTCAGCGACGAGACGATCCCGAAGTTACCGGCGCCGCCCCGAATCGCCCAGAACAGATCCGCATGCTCCGACTGATGTGCGGTCAGCGTCTCCCCTTGCGCCGTAACGATTTCACACGACAACAAGCTGTCGCACGTCAAACCGTAGCGGCGCGACAGCCAGCCGCATCCGCCGCCGAGCATGAGTCCCGCGACGCCGACCTTCGATACGACGCCCGTCGGCACCGCGAGCCCGAACCGATGCGTGGCGCGATCGAGATCTTCGAGCAAGGCGCCCCCCTGTACCGTCACGGTCGGCGTGTCTTCATCGACGATGACCTGCTTCATCGGCGACAGGTCGATCACGAGTCCGTCGTCGCACAGCGCATGGCCGGCCACATTGTGTCCTCCGCCCTTCACCGCCATGACCAGGTCGTTTTCTCGCGCGAAATTCACCGCTTGAGCAATCTCGTGAGTCGATGAACACTGCACGATCAGGCCCGGCGATCTGGATATTCGCCTGTTCCAGATGACGCGTGCCGCTTCATAAGCAGGCGTATTGGGATAAAAGGCCTTTCCGCTGAAGCTCTCAATAAATCGACTCAGATTTTCGGAAGTAACGCTCGATCCATCGCGCTTTTTAAGACTTGCCATATGCGTCCTCTCTTTTGCTGAAAGTTGAATGGAAAAAGCATCGCCCGGCAATGCGATAGCCTCGAAAACCTTCGACGATCGTAATTCAGCGATTGCATCGGCCCGACACGCAGGGCGAATGCAGCATCGACCAGGCGAAACCGATAAGCCATTCGACTTCCTGTTTCGAACGCGCGAACAACGTTATTTATATATATGGCAATGCAAATTAGCGACACCTAGTTCTTAAGAACTAGAGAAGCAAAACGTTAAATCTATATTTATTGTCTCTTTAAAGCGGTTTAGCGACCTGGCCGCCGACAACACGCGGAATTTCCGCAACCAGATAGTCGAGCAGCGCTCGCACCGAAGGTAACTGGTTCTGTCCGTACGGCACCAGCGCCGTCAGGCTCGCGTCGCCCGCCGTCCAGTCGGGCAGCACCCGCACAAGCTGACCTTGCTCGAGTTCAGCCCGGCAGACATATCCGGGCAACGCAACGATGCCGAGGCCGCCGACCGCCGCGTCCTTCAGCGTCAACATGCAGTCGGTCATCAGGACGGGCTCGATGCGCAGCGTCTGAATGTCGCCGTCGCGATGCCGAAGCGACCATTGGAACGGCACGCCCTCGCGAATCATGAACAGGGCCGGCCGGTGCAGCAGATCGTCGGGCCGCACGATCGGTTCCGCGCTCTCGATGTATTGCGGGCTGCAAAACAGCATCCACGGTGTTGGCGCAAGCGGCCGTTGAATCAGGTTCGAGTCCTGTAACGGCACCGAGTGCGCGCGGACCGCGACGTCGAAGCCCTCGGCCACGATATCGACTTCCGCATCGCATGTACGCTGAAGCAGCCGGATTTGCGGAAACTGCCGGCCGAATTCCGGCAACAGCTTGCTCATGACAAATTGGGACGTGGCAACCGCCACCGAAATGCGCACGAGCCCGCTCGGCACGGTCATGCGCTGGCGCACCGCGCATTCGGCTGCCTGCGCCTGCTGCAGCATCAGGCGCGCGCGGCGGTAAAACTCGGCGCCGATATCCGTCACCGCAAACTGCCGCGAGGTGCGGTTGATCAACCGGGCGCCGAGTTGACCTTCGAGCTGGTTGATCCGATAGCTGATGGTCGATTTGGGCAGCGCGAGCGCGCGAGCGGCCGCGGTAATGCTCTTATGGTCGACAACCTGCACGAAGTAGTACACGTCGTTCAGATCCAACATTGATCGCTTTCCTTAGTGGGCGTCGAGGGAAGCGTCCATCGGGCTGGATGGCGCGTATTTATGATGCATATCTTACATTCCCTTCGATGCTAACTCGTTGTACATACAATTGGACGCTGCGTGCGACAGCTATGCCACAAACGGCTTGCCTCGTCGAAACCGCGCGAAACCGGCGCGATGCCGATCTTCCAGAATCTTGCACGCACCTTCCGGCGCCACAGCCTTGCTTAATGCAGACGGCGCGCCAACCATCCGTGGTTCCACGCAAACAAAGGTGACGACGATGGCTCAATCCCGTACCCGCATGACCCGCGACAATACTGCCGTTCTGCTGATCGACCATCAGGTCGGACTTTTCACAGGCGTGCGCGACATCGGCGTGGGCGAGCTCAAGCACAACGTCGTCGGCCTGGCCAAGGCCGCACGGGCGCTCGATCTACCCGTGATCGCGGTCACGACCGCACGCGACAGCATGTGGGGGCCCACTATCCCGGAGCTGCGCGCGGTGCTCGGCGACGATCCGATTCTCGACCGCTCGACCGTCAATGCATGGGACGAGCCGCGTTTCGTCGAAAAGGTAAAGGCCACGGGCCGCGACCATCTGATCATCGCAGGCCTCAGTTTCGAGGTCTGCGCGTCGCTTCCTGCGATTTCGGCGCGCGACGAAGGCTTCCAGCCCGTGGTGGCGCTCGATGCCTGCGGCACCTTCAGCAGCTACAAGCACGAAGCCGGTTTGGCGCGCCTCGTCGCACTGGGCATCGAAGTGTCCGACTACGCGACGACCATGGTCGAGATCATGGGCGACAACGCCGATCCACAGGCCGGCGCGGTCTACGAGGCGCTCGACATGCCGTTCGCCACGCTCATGGGCCAGGTCGCGCACGGATACGCAAGATAGGCGCCGCATTCGGCATGGTCGGCGCGCCGGTTCGCGCAACCCATCGCCCGTCGAGTATCCGCAGTACCCGCTGTTCCGAGCATCTGCTGCACCGCGAGGCTTCCATGCTACAGACCGACACGGTTCTTCCGATCGAAGTTTTTCCGCTGTCGCAACCGGACAGCGAGGCCAGGCCCGAACTCCATCGCGCGTTCAAGCGAGCGTGGTCTCGCGTGCTGACCGGCATTTCGCCGCGCGTCGTCTACGATGCATTCTTCGCGATGACGCCGCCGGCACCCGGCGTATCGCTGCATCCGTCCACCGACGCAGCCGTGCCCGGCTGGGTTTGCGTGCCCGAGGACCGCATCGAGGATCAGGCCCTGCTGTATCTGCACGGCGGAGCGTACACAATGGGCACGGCGCCCGCGTATTGCGGGCTTGTCAGCCAGATCGCCGCGCGTGCGCGACGGACCGTCTTTATCCTCGAATACCCGCTGGCGCCCGAGACCGCCTTGCCCGCGGCCCTCGACCTCGCGAGCGCCGCCGTCGAGCGCCTGTCGTTCTTTTATCGCAAAGTCGGCCTCGTGGGCGACTCGGCCGGCGGCGGGCTCACGCTCGCTACGCTCGCGCAAACCACGAAGCCGTCAGCCGCGGTGGTGTTCTCTCCATGGACGGATCTCAGCCTGGGCGGTCCCAGCATCCGCGACCGCGCGGCCAGGGATCTGCTTCTCGAAGAAAACGCCCTGCGTGCAGCGGCAACCGGATATCTACGGTTCGCCGCCGCAGACGATCCGCGTGCTTCACCGTTGTTCGGCATTCCAGATCGCCTCCCGCCGCTGCTGATTCAGGTCGGTTCCGACGAAATTCTGTACGACGATGCCCTGCGCTACGCGAGACAGGCGCGGGGCCGGGGCCATGACGTGACGCTCCAGGAATGGTCGGGCATGCAACATGTCTTTCAGCAAAGCGTCGCGGAACTCGAAGCGGCCCGGCACGCGCTCGATCACGCGGCCGCGTTTCTCGGCAAGCACATGGACAATCGTTGATCGAGCCATGTCCTCCTTGCGCAATCTGACTTTCGAACATCTGCTCGTTTACGTTGCCGTGATCGAAACCGGTTCGCTCACGCGAGCGGCAAGGCGTATGTCCGTGTGCAAGTCGGTGGTCAGCAAAAGCATTCAACGACTCGAACTCGAGCTCGGCGTAAGTCTGATCGTCAGAACCACGCGGTGCATCGGTGTCACGGAAGCTGGTGCGTTGTTCTTCGACGCCTGTCGCGAGATGGCGCGCCTCGCGGACCAAGCCGTGTCCCTCGTCAGTCCTTCGGCTCACGCACTGCACGGCACGTTGCGACGTCGCGATCCGCGTAGGCGAATTGACCGACTCGAGCCATCGCGCGCTGCGTATCGGCGAGGTGTCGAAATGGCTCGTCGCAAGCCCCGATTTCCTGCTGCGCAACACGCTGCCGGCACAATTTCGTTCAACCGCACTGCGCGTCGACTTCGAGATTGCCACGCAGCACATACAGGTCGTGACGCCAGCTCGCTTCGAGCGTGCAGATTTGCGCTGGCCCGATCTCGACGATGCAGGCCCAACGCGCGTCGGTCGGGCTCGTAAGATGGGGGAATCGCGCCGGCCTTCGGCAGCAATGCGTTCATGTCGGTCCAGCCGCGTTCAATCAGATCGTCTTGCACGATGCGTCCTTCAATCCGGGAGCGATTATGTACAAGACAACCCTTCACCGTAAGCGCATGCGGCGGCTATTCACAATCCGCGATTCGCGGACAATCGTTTCGATATGCACGATTTACACGCTCTCCCAGGCGCAAGGAACGTCGAGCGAGCGCGGCCCGGTCTTCCAGTTTCATGTACGCAGCTTCCCGATTCATAGCCTTGCTTTGTCCAATGCCCGGACTAACCATGCGGTCGTCACGGAAGTGACTTCGAAACATCGCTTTGGAAAACGCGTGGATGCAAGGAGCAATGATGGACACATGGCTGACAAACGGAAAAGACGAGGGTGCCGACGGCGGATCGCCGACGGTCTTTATCGTGGACGACGACTGCTCGGTGCGCACCGCGCTCGATTGCCTGCTTCGCTCGGTCGGCGTTCGGGTGCGGTCGTTTGGTTCCCCTGACGAATTCCTCAAGTCGAAGATACCGGATGAAGTACCGGGCTGCATCGTTCTCGACGTGCGCTTTCCGGGACAAAGCGGCTTTCACCTGCAAAACGAAATCAACCGGATGGAATTCCCGATTCCTATCGTCTTCCTGACCGGCTACGCCGATACCAGGATGACGGTCAAGGCGATGAAGGCAGGTGCAATCGACTTCCTGAACAAGCCGTTTCGTGAAGAAGACATGCTCGACGCAATCGCACAAGCGATCAATTGTCATCGCGCACGCCTGAGCACCGCGAAGAACGTCAAACGGGTACGCGCGCGCTACGACCTGTTGACGCCGCGCGAGCGCGAAGTTTTCGCGTATGTTGCGACAGGCATGTTGAACAAGCAGATCGCGGAAGAACTCGACATCAGCGAATACACGGTGAAGATTCACCGCAAGAACGCGATGGAAAAGATGGAGGCCGCGAACATCGTCGATCTGATCCGTCAAGCGACGACGCTTGGACTTGCGGTCCATGCCGCGCAGCCTGAAGGAATGGCTAACGGAACCGCTAATGGAGCGTCAAACCGCGACAAGCCGTCGTCCGCGGTCAGCAACGGAACCGAATACGACTGCACTTTCGAATAGCCACATGCGCCGCCGGCAGCGGGCCGGGCGCCGATCCCCGTCGCACTATGATGAGATTCGAGGGGCCGCACGCAACGAGGCGGCGCACCGCTCCCTTTCTCGCGATCACATCCGGTCGGCCTGACGACACCAGTAGTCAAACGTGCCCTTCACGATCGACGGCTTGAGCAGATAGTCGTGCGCCTGCGCCGCAAGGTCGTCCGGCACGGGCGCGATCGGACCGAACGCGCGCGCGCGCACCTGCATGCGGGCCGCGCGCTCGAGGTACACGGCCAGATAAGCGGCTTCCTCGATATAGGCACCCGTCGTCAACTGTCCATGATGCGCGAGCAGAATGGTCCGCTTGTCGCCGAGCGCCTCCGAGATGACCATGCCTTCCTGGTCCGCGATCGGCACGCCTGGCCAATCGGCAAGAAACGCGCAGTCGTTGTGAAGCGGCGTCATATCCATGTGCGCGATCACGAGCGGCTGGCGCGCCGCAACGAGTGCCGATACATACGGCGAATGCGTATGGATGATCGCGTTGGTCCGCGCACGCGCGTCGTACACCCACAGATGAAAACGCGTGGCCGGGTTCGCCATGCCGCCGCCGATCGTCTTCAGATCGGCGTCGACTTCGATAAAGTCGTCGGGCGTCGCCTCGTCGAAGCCGACACCGAATCGCAACGTCCAGTAACGGCGCGGATTGTCCGAGCGCGCCGTGATCTGTCCCGCGAGGCCGGCTTCCTGTCCCGTCATCGCGAGAATGCGGCATGCGTACGCCAGCGTTTCCTGGAGCGTGCGCGTCTTCGGCTTCAGGTGGTCGTTCATCTCCTGCGTCGCGCGTTCGTCGAAATACTTCTTTTCTCTCAATCGCATCGGACACCTCCATCTGCGCAAAACAGCAAACCACGCATCTGGCCGCGCGCACCGGTCGCCGGCGCGACGCCGGCACGCGGCGCCTCGCGTGGGAATCGTTGCAGTATTCGCAAAACGGCGCGAGCAAGCCAGCACTCGCCGTTCATACCAGCTATGCATGCGCATCGCACGGTGCTTCCGATCGCAAACGGGTGTGCAAGCGGGGGCGATGGCGCGTGTGCAGATCGGTTCGACGCGAACGACGGGCTTCGGAAATCGGCAAGCGGCTTCGCGTTGCGCCGCGGCGTCAGACCGTGCACGCGGCCCGCGATCCGGCCGGCACGATGCCGCGCTGCGCCACTGACCGGAATAAAGCATCGTCGCCAGCTGTCTTCACGAACGTCAGCCTGCGCATTGCGCCGGATACGCGGGGCGCAGCCCTACGCGCCTTCTTACACCCGTCTACAGGGACTTTCGTGATGCAACTCAATCTTCCTCATGTCGTAGCTGAAGTGTCCGCCGCTTTCGCGGCCTACGAACGCGCGCTTGCCGATCACGACAACATGACGATCAACATGCTTTTCTGGCAGAGCCCGCACACCGTGCGCTATGGAATCGCCGAGATCCAGCACGGGAGCGATCAGATCCGCGCGTACCGCAAGATCAGCACGCCGGTTCCGAAGTCACGCCGGCTGCAGCGCACGGTCGTCACGACATTCGGCACCGATTACGCGACTGTCAGCACCGAATTCATCAGCATGGAGACCGACCGGATCGGCCGTCAGATGCAAACATGGGCAAAGGTCGGCCCCGACTCGCAGCCGGAGGCCGGCCTGTATGGCGGCTGGCGCATCGTTGCCGCTCATGTGAGCCTGATCGATAAGCCTTGAGGCCGGCACTCGCGCAGACCGACTGTTACCTTTGCATTGCGCGAAGTGCATCGTCGCGCTGCAACGACTCGCGATACAGCCGCGCCATTTCCGCACGCACACTCGCCGCATCGCGATTGAGCGTTTCGCGTAGCGCGCGGCTGATGTCGTCGCCAAACACCTCGTCGCAGCCCGCCTCGATGCCTGCGAGCGTGCGCGACGCGACTTCCTGCGGCGTCACCTTCGTGTCGCTCACGTGCGCAGCCATATCCGTGTCGATAAACCCGGCGAACACGCCGACAACCTGCGTACCGTGCGGCGCGAGCTCGGTGCGCAGTCCGTCGGTGGCCGCAAGCGCAGCCGCCTTCGATGCGCAATACGCCGGATTGAACGCATAGGTGTACCAGCTCGCCACCGAAAGCATATTGACGATGCATCCACCCCCGTTCTTCACGAGCACCGGTGCGAACGCACGCGACATCGACAGCGTGCCGAAGTAATTCACCTCCATCTCCGCTCGCGCGAGCTCGAACGTACGAGGATCGAGCAATGGTTGCATGCGCATCCTTCCCGCATTGTTGACGAGTATGTCGATATCGGCGCATTGCGCGAGCGCCGCATCGATATCGACAGCCGACGTGACGTCGAGCTGCACCGGCGCGACGCGCGGGTCGGTCATGGCACCGCTCGTTGCACGGCTCATTGCAGCGACATCGCGCGCGCCGGCATAAACCTTTGCCGCTCCCGCCTGCAGAAACGCTTCGACAAACGCCCTTCCTAGCCCCCGATTCGCCCCGGTCACCAGCACGCGGCTTCCCTGAATCTTCATCGCACACTCCTTTCGAAAAACACGTTGACGGGGTCCATTCTGGCCATCGGCGAGCCATTGCGCGATATCATTGTTGTCATTGCATTAATGACGGAGTGGCATATATGCCTGGATTCGACGAACGCATGCTGAACGGCATGAGCGTGTTTACGGCCATTGTCGACGCGGGCAGCTTTGCCGCGGCGGGCGAACAGCTCGATATGTCGCAATCGGGCGTGAGCCGCGCGGTCGCGCGGCTCGAGGTTCGGCTCGGCATTCGACTGTTCGATCGCACGACACGCGTCGTATCGTTGACCGACGAAGGCCGCCGGTTCTACGAACAGGTCACACCGTTGATCGCCGGCCTGGAAGAAGCGGCCGCCACCGCCTCGGGCGGCGCGACGGTCGTGCGCGGCCGGCTGCGCGTCAATATCGACCCGTTCTTTTCGCGGCTCATCCTCGGCCCGCGTCTCGAATCGTTCATGAACGACCATCCGGACCTGCTGCTCGAACTGATCACGCGCGATCAGTTGGGCGATATGGTCACCGAAGGTTTCGACCTCGCGGTGCGCTTCGGCGAGCCGCGCGCGTCGAGTCTCGTCGCGCGCAAGCTGTTCGACACGCGCATCGTAACCGTCGCCGCGCCGTCGTACCTGAAGCGCAATGGCCGCCCGCTCACGCCGCAGGAATTGGGCGAAGGCATGCACCCATGCATCGAGTTCCGCGATCCCGAAACCGGGCGGCCGTTCGGCTGGGAATTTCATCGCAAACGCAAGAAACTCGAGGTCGAGACCCATGGGCGGCTTGTCGTCAACGACGTCGCAACGATGCTGAGCGTCTGCCTGTCCGGCTATGGCATTGCGCAGGTCATGCAGATCAGCGCGGAACAACTGCTTGCCGACGGCCGGCTCGTCGATCTGTTTCCCGATTGGCCGGACGAGCGCTTTCCGCTCTACGCGCTCTATCCTTCGCGGCACCATCCGCCGGCGAAAACGCGAGCCTTCCTCGAATTCGTGATGTCGTTGACGCCGCATCCATCGGCATAGAGCCGATATAACGCGCGCGCTAATTATTGCGAAATTCAGAAAACAGCCTCATCGGAATACGTAGCAATCTCCAGGTGTTCTGCTAGTCGAATGCACCGTGAGCCGCATTTCGAACCATGCTTTCGCGGCATCAATGCGATGACATCCACGCTATCGATCGACGGGCGGGCAGCCGTTAGTCTGTTCCCCGTACTGTCGCTCGGTACTGCCGCGCGGTACTGCCGCTCAAGCAACCAACCAGGAGAACATCACGATGAAACACGCTCGCACAACTACCCTCATTGCCGCTCTTTTTGCACTGGGCGCGCCGCTTGCGTCGCAAGCTCAAACCGCGAATTCCGCGGTGACGCGCGCCGAGGTCAATGCCGACCTCGTGCGTGTCGAGCAGGCGGGCTACGATCCGCATGCGAACACGCAGAACTATCCGGCCGACATCCAGGCGGCTGAAAGCCGCGTGAATCCGGTCAATGCCAATGCGGTCACCGATTACGGCCCGGGCACCGGCGGCACGACTGCAAGCGGCAACCGCGCCATGCCGATTTCCGTGCAAGGCAACGGCATCTATCAGCATCATTGAGCGCGGCTTTTCCGCGCCCTGCGCGCGCAAACCGGCCAGCAAGCAGCCGGTTTGCGCCTTTTTCTGCCGCGTGGTTGGCATCCCGAAGCAGCCCGTTAGACACCGGCCCGATCTGACGAACCAAACGTCCCGTCAGTCCCCTCTTTCTCGCACTTGACTATTCGTGTCAAGGCGTTGTCCGCAAGCATCCTTCTGCCGTCGCTTATCCGACGCATGCATCGCTGTGAGCCTTGCTGAAACGGGTTGCGCATCGATCGGCGCCAAGGCGCTTCGCCTGGGCGGAGACGCCTTCGTACACGAGGTCCGCGCCTGTGCACGCGCATCGAGAATGCGTCACGGAAAGCGGATATGCACCGATCCGGCTACTGAACGTGATTCGACGCATTGGCCGATTTTCATTGCGGCTTTCGCAGAATAGATCGCTCGCATCAAGTGTTCTCAATACCAGCAGACTCTCGCTCGAGTCCATCGCACCGCCGATCTCCAATGACATCGAGCGGAACCATCGGTTAAACGTTTCGTATCGGAGGGGCAAATGGGGGCAGCATCGAAAAAAGCCATACCGGATCCACGGCCGGCACCGGCATCGCAGGCACAAACTCAAGCGCACGCAGTTCGCCCGATCTTCTTGCGCACGAAAGGCCGCACCGACGGTCCGCTGACGCGCTTTGTCAGCCCGTCGGATATCGGCCAGGCGATCAAGCCGTTCGTGCTGCTCGACCGCTTCGTGCTCGAGTCGCAAGCGGCATTCAATTTTCCGCTCCATCCGCATTCAGGCATTGCCACGCTGACCGCGCTGCTCGATGGCAGCCTGCACATCGTCAACAGCAAAGGCAAGCCGCAGACGCTGACGCCCGGCGCCACCGAATGGATGCAGGCGGGCCGCGGCGCGTGGCACGGCGGACCGCTCAGCACGTCGGGCGTCGTGCGCGGCTATCAGCTGTGGGTTGCGCTGCCGCCGGAACTCGAGCTCGCTGAACCATTTGAGGCGTATCTGCCTGCCGACCAGATACCGCTCGAAGGTCCCGCTCGCGTCCTGCTCGGGCAGTTCAACGGCGTCGAAAGCCCCTTGCCCGTTTCGATGCCGATGACGTATCTGCACGTCGAGCTCAATGCCGGCGAACATTGGCGCTACGACCCTGCGCCGGGACACGACGTGTTGTGGATCGCCGTCTATTCGGGCTCGCTCGATGCCGGCGAACACATCGAGGCCGGCGAACTCGTGGTGTTCAGCGAGTCGGAAAGCGGCGTCGACTTCGTCGCACACGATAACTGCGGCTTCATGCTGGGCTCCGCGCAGCGCAGCCCGTTCGAAGTGGTCGAAGGCTATTACTCGGTCCACACGAACGCCGCCGCACTGCAATTCGGCGAGCTCGAAATCGCACGCGTTGCATCGCAACTGCGCACCGAGGGCCGGCTCGATGCCGAACAGGCCGCGAACGTTGCGCGCAAGATGCGTTCGGGCGCATCGTAAAACGGAAACGCGCGGTTCCCGGTCATAATGCGAGGCCTTGCCCCAAAGGTTCGATGCGCGGCCCACGCCAAACCATGACGATCCAACTTGCGATTTTCGATTTCGACGGCACGCTGGCCAACACGTTCGCGGTATTCGGCGAGTCGCTCAATACGCTCGCGGTCAAGCACCGGTTCAGGCCCGTCACGCCCGAAGACGAACCGCGCATGCGCTCGATGAGCGCGGCCGAGATTCTGCGCGAATTGCGCCTGCCGATATGGCGCGCGCCCGCGGTGCTGTCCGACTACCGGAAAATGCTGCACAAACGCATCGGCGAGGTGCAACCGTTTCCCGGCATCGCGGCCTCGCTCGAGGCGCTGCTCGATCAGGGCGTGGCACTCGCCGTGGCCACATCGAATACAGTCGATAACGTAAAGAGTGTGTTGGGCGACGAGCTCGTCGAGCGTTTCGCCGCGCTCGAATGCGGATCGGCGCTGTTCGGCAAATCTCACCGCTTGCGCCATATTCTCAGGCAGACATCGATCGACCCCGCGCACGCCATTTACATCGGCGACGAACTACGCGATGCCGAGGCCACGCGAAGCGTCGGCGTGAAGTTCGGCGCGGTCGCGTGGGGCTATACGCGTTTCGATGCGCTGCTGCTGCAAGATCCGCACATCGCGTTTCGCGTGCCCGCCGACCTCGCGCAGCTCAACGTGCCCGCGTCGGAATGGCCGCCGGCCGAGTCGCCGTCCGTCGAACCGGTCGCGCTGCTGCGCCGGAACGACGCGGGTTAGGCCGATCCGATCTGGGCAACCGCGCCGGCCATTCGAACCCGCCTCCTGCAGCGCGCACGCCGTCAACCCGCCGTCAACCGCCGTCAACCCGTCGTCAGCCCTCCGCATAGCGAGCTCCGCGCCCAGCCGGCAAACATATGACCGGGTATGATCCGTGCTGGGCAGCACGCGCGCCGGATCCATGCCGCGGAGCCTGCCGCGTAAGGTCTGGAGGAGTCACCCGTTTGCGTCAGGATCAACTCGACGGCATCGTCACTTTCATCATCGTCGCGGAAGAGCAAGGCTTCTCCGCGGCCGCCGTGCGTCTGGGCGTCTCGCCGTCGGCCGTCAGCCAGACGATCCGCAATCTCGAGGCGCGCATCGGGCTCGCACTGTTCAACCGCAATACGCGCGGCGTGAGCCTCACCGAAGCCGGCGCGACCTACTTCGACCGTGTGCTGCCGGCCGTGCGCGAACTGACCTCGGCGTCCGACGAACTCGGCGCGGCGCTCGACAGGCCGGCCGGCGTGCTGCGCATCAGCGTGGCACGCGCAGGCTATCTGACGACGCTGCAGCCGATCATGCGCCGCTTTCTCGACCGTTTTCCGGACATCCGGCTCGATATCTCGATCGAGCCGGGCCTCATCGATATTGTCGGGCAGCGCTACGACGCGGGCATCCGCTTCGGCGACATGGTCGAACGCGACATGGTCGCCGTCAACGTCGGGCCGCCGGTGTTCGCGCATATCGTCGCCTCGCCCGACTATCTCGCCATGCATGGCGTGCCGCGCCACCCGCGCGATCTGCTGTCGCATGCATGCGTGTGTTTCCGGCGCACGACGAGCGGACAGATCGAGCGCTGGCTGCTGTCGAAAGGCGGCGAAACGCTTGAACTCGCCGTGAATGGCCGGCTCATCGTCAACGACTCGGCCGCTGCCGTGCAGGCGGCGCTCGACGGCATCGGCATCGTTTATATGATCAATGGCTTTATCGATCCGCTGCTCGAGTCCGGCCGCCTCGTGCGTGTGCTGACCGACTGGAGCCCGCCCTTGCCCGGCTTCGCGCTCTACTACACCGACCGCCGCCGCGTGCCGCCGAAGCTGCGCGCGCTGATCGACTTCCTGAAGGAAGAGCAGTCGGCCGGCACGCCCGCGCCGCGCATCGAGGCGATCTTCCGATAAGACACCTCGCGCGCGAGAAGCCACGAAAACGCACAGAAAAACGCGCGGGGAACGGCGGCCGCAGCCGTCCTCCGCGCGTCCCGGCACCTTGCCGCACGCCGCCGCACATTACGCATTGAATGGCGATGACTGATCCATGAGCTTGTCCATCGTGATCGGCAATTCGCGCACGCGTTTGCCGGTCGCGTGATACGTTGCGTTCGCAACGGCCGCCGCGAGCCCCGTGATACCGATTTCGCCGATTCCCCGCACGCCGAACTCATTCAATTCATAGTCCGGATAGTCGAGCAGAATCACGTCGATCTGCGGCTGGTCCGCATGCACCGGCACCACATATTCGGCGTAATTGTTGTTCGACGGCAGGCCCGTGCGCGCGTCGTATTCCGTGCCTTCGAACAGCGCCATGCCGACGCCCATCACGATCGCGCCTTCCACCTGGTTGCGCGCCGTCATCGGGTTCACCACGCGGCCCACGTCGATTGCGCTGACCACACGCGCAACGCGCAGATGCGAGATGCCCGGGTCCCAGCGCACTTCGACGTAATGCACGCCGAACGAGCGGAACGAATATTTGCCCGACGGAGCGCCGCCCGTTTGCGCCGCGCCTTCGGCGCTCGCGAGGCGCTGCGATTTCAGCACGGTCGCAAAGTCGACGGACCGGTCGCCGTTCGCGAGCCGGCCATTCTCGAACTTCAGCGTCTCGGGCTTCGCGCCGTCGAAAAACGCGCCGTTCTGCGTCGCGAACGTCTTCAACTGCGCGATCGCATCGCGCGTGGCCTCGGCAATGGCCGGCATCACGCTCGCGGTCGCCCACGAGCCGCCCGACACCGGCGCGGACGGAAACGACGAATCGCCGAGCTTCACGTCGATGCGCTCGACCGGCACGCCAGTCAGGCTGCTGACCGTCTGTGCGGCAATCGTGTACGTACCGGTGCCGATATCCTGCACCGCGCAGATCACACAGGCGCTACCGTCGCTGCGCAGTTCGACGCGCGCCTGCGCGGGCGTGCGGTACGCTTCCCAGTTGCACGCGGCCATGCCGTAACCGACGATCTCATGACCGTCGCGCATCGAGCCGACGCCCGGCGTGCGCTTCTGCCAGCCGAAGCGGTCGCTGGCCTGCACGATCGCCTCGCGCAGATGGTTGCTCGACCACGGCAGGTTCACGCTTTCGTCCTGCGTCGAAATGTTGAGCAGACGGAATTCGCGCGGATCCCGATTCGCCTGCAGCGCGAGTTCGTCGATCGCCGATTCGAGCGCGAAGAGCCCCGGCGCGGCGCCCGGTGCGCGCATCGATGTCGGCGACCCCTGGTTCACGCGTGTGACCGCATGGCTCACGAGCACGTTCGGACACGAGTAAAGACTCTTCGATGCGCCGCCGCAGTTTTCGACATACTGGTCCGTGAACGACGTCGTATTGACCGATTCGTGCCGCAGCGACAGCAGCTTGCCGTTCGCATCGGCCGCAAGCCGCACATGTTGCTGCGTCTCGGGCCGGTGGCCGGTGGTCGTGAACATCTGGGCACGCGGCACGACGAGCTTGACGGGCCGGCCGACCGCGCGCGAAGCAGCGCTTGCCGCAACCGAATGCGGCCACATCCACAGCTTGCTGCCGAAGCCCGAGCCGATAAACGGCGCCTCGACCGTCACCTGATCGGGCGACAGCCCGAACACGCGCGCGATCGTATTACGGTGCACGGTCACGCCTTGCGATGCTTCGAACAGATGCAGTTCGTCGCCTTCCCAGTGCGCGACCGTGGCGTGCATTTCCATCGGGTTATGCGTTTCGACCGGCGTGCGGTACACGGCATCGACGCGGTGCGGCGCGCTATCGAATGCCGTCGCCGCGTCGCCGCGCGCGTGTCCGCGGCCGCCGTCGCGCGTGCCGCCCGCTGCGACGCCGTGCGCGAGACTCGTCACCGGTTTGTTCGTCGCATAGGTCACGTTGACCTTGTATGCGGCCTCCCGCGCATGCTCGAACGTATCGGCCACGACGAGCGCGACGAACTGGCCCGCGTAGTTGACGGTCGCGTCCTCGAACGGCAAACGGCGCTCGTCGGTGACCGACGCCGTCAGAATGTCGTTGAACGAACTGATCGTGCGCGGCGCGCGATACAGACGTGGAAACTGCTCGTGGCTGAAAATTTCGATCACGCCGGGTGTGCGGCGCGCGTCGGCCGTATCGATGCGCAACACGCGGCCGCTCGAAATCGTGCTGAATACGCCGTACGCGTAGACCATGCCGGGCAGGTTCTGGTCCGCCGCGTAGTGCGCGGCGCCCGTCACCTTGAGGCGCCCGTCCACCCGGCGCATCGAATCGCCGATGATGTCGTTGTTCATGTATTCCCCATAATCACATAGAGGAGCCGCGCTTTATGCGACGACGCTGCTCAGATTGCGGACGATGGCCTGCTGGCCGAGCGCGATCTTGAAGCCGTTCTGCCCGTACGAGCGCGCGCCTTGCATGGCGACGGCAGCGGCTTGCTGGAATGTCGCCTGCGTCGCGGGCTGGCCTTGCAATACGGCTTCCGCATTCTTCGCCCGCCACGGCCTCGTGCCGACGCCGCCCATCGCAATGCGCGCATCGCGAATCGTCCGGCCGTCGAGCACGACGATCACCGTGCTCGAGGCGAGCGCGAACTGATACGACGCGCGGTCGCGCAGCTTCAGGTAGGCCGAACGGCTGTGCGGCAGCGGTGCATCGAGCGTGACGTGCGTGATCATTTCGCCGTCGTTCAATGCGTGCTCTTTCCACGGCGTATCGCCGGGCAGCAGATGAAAGTCGAGGAAGTCGATATCGCGCGCGCCGTTCGGGCCTTGCACGTGCACCGTCGCGCCGATCGCGGCCATCGCCACGCACATGTCCGACGGATGCGCGGCGATGCACTTCTCGCTGCCGCCGAGCACCGCGTGCACGTTGCGGTTCTGGCCGTCGATCGCCGCGCAGCCCGAGCCCGGTTCGCGCTTGTTGCAGGCCGAGACGCCGTCGCGGAAGTAGCCGCAGCGCACGCGCTGCATGACGTTGCCGGCGGTCGTCGCCTTGTTGCGCAACTGCGTGCTCGCGCCGGACAGCAGCGCCTGCGAGAGCACCGGATAGCGCGTGCGAATCGCCTCGTGACGCGCGAGGTCGGTGTTGCTGACCATTGCGCCGACGCGCACGCGGCCGTCGTCGAGCACGTCGACTTGCGTGAGCGCGAGCTTGTGGATGTCGACGACGCGCGCCGGGCGCATCACATCGAGCTTCATCAGATCGAGCAGCGTAGTGCCGCCGGCCAGGAACACCGTGTCGGACCCTTGCGCGTGCGCGGCAATCGCTGCGTCGACGCTCGACGCGCGGGTGTAGTCGAATGAGCGCATCATGCCCTCCGCAGCTTGCCGCGCGCGTCCTGAATCGCGGCGACGATATTCTTGTAGGCACCGCAGCGGCAGATATTGCCGCTCATCGCTTCGCGCAGCGAGTGGTCGTCGGCGGGAATGCGCGCGTCCTGCAGAACGGCGACCGCGCTCATCATCTGGCCCGAGGTGCAGTAGCCGCACTGATAAGCGTCGTGCTCCCAGAACGCCTGCTGCACCGGATGCAGCTTGCCGTTTTTTGCGAGGCCCTCGACGGTCGTGATCTGGTCGCCATCGTGCATGACCGCAAGCGACAGGCACGAATTGACCGATACGCCGTTCACGTGCACCGTGCATGCGCCGCATTGGCCGTGGTCGCAGCCCTTCTTCGTGCCGGTCAATTGCAGGCGGTCGCGCAGCACGTCGAGCAACACCGCGTTCGGTTCGACATCGAGCTTGTGCGCGACACCGTTCACGCTGAACTGCACGGTGTACGGGCCGCTCCCGCCTGCCGCGGCCGGCGCCTTCGCGGCCATGGGCGCTTCGTCGGCGAGCGCCGCGGCCGACATCATCGTCGTGCCCGCGGCGGCGACGCCCGATGCGCCGACCGATTTCAGAAAGCCGCGGCGCGTGACGCCGGATCGAGCGGACTCGCCGGCGCAGTTCGCCGCACCGTCGGCGGGCGCGCCGCCGCGCGTACCGCACGGAGGGTCGGTGAAATCCTTAAACGCTGTCATTTTGCATGCCCCGGTTGCTGGTGGATCAGAGAGTCAGGTTCGGTAAGGACTCGACAAGCGAAGAGATAGCGTATCGAATCGCATCATGAACCGAGACATTGCCATGGCGTATTTGACGTGACCATCGGTTCGCGCTTCATACTGCTTGAACGAAAACTGAATAATCCTCACGGAGCAGATCGATGATCACGCTGTATTCGTATCCCGAGCTATACGGGCTCGAAGACAACAATCCGTATGGTCTGAAGGTGTTTGCGTTCCTGCGGCTATGCGGCCTGTCGTTCGAACATCGGCACGTGCTCGATACGAAGGCGGCGCCGCGCGGACAATTGCCGTATTTAGTCGATGACGAACAAACAATCGGCGATAGCGACGCGATTCTGTCTTATCTGAAACGCCAATACGCGCTGACGATCGATGCGGCGCTGACCGATGCGCAACGCGACCTCGACCTGATGCTACGTCGCACGCTCGACGATCTTTACTGGGTGATGTCGTATTCGCGCTGGCGCGACGACCGCTTCTGGCCCACGTTTCGCGCGGCGCTGCTTGCGCAGCACGCGGACCTCGCGGCCGGCTCGCTCGAAGCCGCGCGCGAGTACAACTTCAACCGCTATCACTATCAGGGCATCGGACGCTACGAGCCCGAGCAGGTCTATGCGCGCGGCATCGCCGACCTGCAGGTGATCGCAAACCTGATCCACGACAAGGGCTATCTGTTCGGCGAGCAGCCGGTCAGTATCGATGCGGCCGTCTATGGATTCGTCGCGAATATCTATTTCTACGACATCGACACGCCGCTCAAGCAGTTCGTCGTGTCGCAGCCGCAGCTCGTGCGCTATTGCGTGGCGATGCGGCAGACGGTGGAACGCGGCGGCGCGCTGCGCTGAAACTCAGAGCAGCGGCCGGCCGCCGCGCGCGGCATGTTCCAACGTCTCGCGGCCGTCGAAGAGCCGGCACACGGCGGCGGCATTCTCGCACTCGTGCAGCCGCTCGCGGAAATGATGATCGCAGAAGCATTGCGCAACCTCGGCCAGCAGATGCAGATGCGCACTGTCGGCCCACTGCGGAACGAGCAGCGCAACGATATCGCCGACCGGTTGCGCGTCGGGTGCATCGAACGCGATCGGTTCGGCCAGACGCGCATAGATCGCGACGGGCTGTGCGAGGTTCTCGATATGCCCGTGCGGCACCGCGACGCCGCGCCCGAGGCCGGTCGACCCGAGCGCCTCGCGCGCCGTGAGAGCCGCCATGACGATCTCCGCCGGCACATGGCACAGCGTTTCGAACGACCGGCTCAACTGCGCGAACAGTTGCTCGCGGTCCGCGACGGGCAAGCCGAGCAGCACGTGGCTCGCGGGCAGCAGTTGCGCGAGGCTCGGCTGGGCGGGAATAATGTTTTCCACTGCCGCATCGGCGGCTTCTTCGGCGATTTTCCGGGCCGCGCGGTCGGCTGCACGGCCGGCTGCGCCGCGCGCGATCTGCTCGTTTGCACGATGCGGGCCGTTTCCGCGATGCGAGAGCGCGTCTGCGTGGCGCAGAGTCGCAGGTCGCGGCACATCGCCTTGCGCGCTCGCGTGAATCAGGCTGCGCCACGCATCGCTTGAAGTCGGATCGTAGCCATGTCGTTCTGTGAGCCAAGGAGTTGGTAGAATGTTTTGTCTTCCTAAGACCGCTTGGCCTCCGACTTCTTTCGGCAGATACAGCGACAACCGCACACGATCGCTGTCGCGCAAAGGCGCCACGCGCAGCGTCCATTGCTGGTTGCCGCAATCGCGAATCAGCGCTTCCCGAAACGGCGTCGTATGCTGCGCATCGACCGTCACGTGCAGCATGACGTTGCGCCCCGGCTCGCGATGCGTTCGCGCCCCGTGTTCCGCGCCGTGTTCCGCATTGTGCGCCGCTCTGCTTCGCCTTAGCAGCGCTCGCAAACCCGCCAATGGGTGCGCCATGTCGCCCTCACGATTTATTGCGTACTGAAAGCATATCCGACAGCGCGCAAAAGCCGCGTAAAAGCCGCTTTCGTCGATATAAAAACGACCTCACGGCGTACGCGGCGCGGGCAACTCCCGCGGGCACCTTCCGCGGGCAACTTCCGCAAATAACTCCATCGAACCGCCCTGGTGCAGCATCGTGACCAGAGCCTTCGTGAGCCGCCAGAGTCTCGCGATGATCCACCAGCGCGTCAGAAAACCGAGTTGGCTCGCGTCGACGATGACCGCGTCTGACTGCTGCAATGCCGCATGCGCGGCGATCGTTTCGGCGACTGGGCCGAAGGCGCGGCTCCAGCGGTAAGGCACGCCGGCGTCGCCGAGAATCGCCCGCCTACTCATCATCGGGCAGAACTGCGCGCGCCTTTCGAAAGCGGCAGCGCGCCTTCGCGATGGATCGCAGGAATCAGCAGCCGTAGCATCGGAACGTTCGTTCAACGGTGAGAAGCACGACTGTATTGGAGCAAGCGATGCATCAACGCACGGCAAAATATCGGCCGCGCGGCATAAAAAAGATGTCAACGCACCCTTACGTGCCCGCCGGAAAATCCGCTCCGAGACTCGTTTCGCGCCATTTTTCGATATCGTCGAGCAAGGCGCGCAGCCGTTTCGTACCGCCATCGAGCGCGGCCGCTCCGAGCATCAGATTGCGCGGCGGATCGCTGACTTCGGTGATTTTCAGCATCGTCTGCGCGGCGCGGATCGGGTCGCCCTGCTGCGTGCCGCTGCTTTGCGCGGTGTTCTGCATACGCTTTCCCGCGGTATCCGCATAATCGGCGATGCGGTTCGGCGTCTGCTTCAGCGAACGCCCCGCCCAGTCGGTGCGGAACGGCCCCGGCTCGATGCAGATCACCTTGATGCCAAGCGGCTCGACTTCGATCGCCAGCGAATCGGACCAGCCCTCGACCGCGTGCTTGCTCGCGGCGTAGTAGCCCGAGCCCGCGTAACCGGCCAACCCCGCCAGCGACGTAATGTTCAGCACATGGCCCTTGCGGCGTGCGCGCATGGACGGCAAGACCGCACGCGTCATGGCGAACAGACCGAATACATTGACGTCGAACTGCGCGCGAATCTCGGCCTCGACGCCTTCTTCGATCGCCGTCTGATAGCCGTAGCCCGCATTGTTGACGAGCACGTCAATCGAGCCGAAGCGTTTCAAGGTTACTTCGACGGTCGAAGCAATCTGCTTCTGATCGGTCACGTCGAGATCGAGCGTGAGCAGCCGGTCGCCCGCACCGTCGGCGAGATCGGCCAGCGACGACTTGTTGCGCGCCGTCGCAACGCAGCGCCAGCCGCGCGCGAGTACCGCGCGCGCCAGCTCGCGGCCCAAGCCTGTCGAACAGCCGGTGATGAACCAGACGGGCGTCGTGGATGAACTCATGGTGGTCTCCTCCGGGAATGAGTGGTCAGTTCGTACGATAAGCATGCGATATTACATAAGAGACCGCGAAGACCTCAAATCGTAAGCTTATGCGCAACGTATAGCGAAAGACGTTTTTTGCGGACACGCACGACGCGAATCGTATTCGAACGATCGATATTCGACGAATCGATGCGGCTGCGCTTGCGGCGATGGCGTTGCGGCGATGGCGATCGGCATCGCACCGGGTGCGGCCGTCGTCGCGTCGGGCGGTAGCGCACGCCAGGGCGCTAGACGATGATGCGGCTCGTATCGCCGAACAGGCTGCCGGCCGGCGGCAGATCGGCGCGCCTGAATCGCACGATCGCGAATGCGCGCATTTCGGACGGATTCGCGGGAATGCGCGCAATACGCAATTCGATATCGGCCGCGGGCTGCGTCGCCGTTTCATCGACAACTACGTTCATTCTGTCGAGCCGCAGCGGCCTGACCGTCACACAGGTTTGTGCAGCCGGGTCCGCATAGATGCGCTGCACGATGTCGAACTGGCGTTCGATCGCTTCGGTCTTGAAACCGAGTTCGCCGAGGTGGCGTTCGTTCTCTTCGATCTGCCGCTGCAGCCGCGCCACTTCGGCGAGATCAGCCGGGGCCGCACCGGACACCATCGCATGCATACCGGCTCCCTGCCGTTGCAGCAATTGCAGCCGCGCCTTCAGCAACGCGCGCTCCTGTTCGAGCGCATCGCGGCGCGATTTGTCGCCGGCGATCTGCTCGAGCGCTTCGAGCGCAAGCTGATCGACGATGCGCCGCACGATCTCGTCATGCAGATCGGCTTCCGTGCGGCCGAAAATGCGCACGCGATGGTCGCTGAAGCTCACCGTGGTCTGCCGCACGTCCGTGCGCGTTCTGCCGTCCTGCTGCGCGACGCCGAGCACGGTGCGTTCGGCCATATCCATGCCGAGCACCGCGTAGACCTCGCCGCAGTCGATATGCTCGTCGAACCACTCGCGTAATTCGTGCGAGCGCCCGAACGCGTGTTCGACGTCGTCGCATGTCGCAAAAAACGCGTGAATATACGGGTCGCTCGACCACGCGTTTGCATCGGCATCGCGTGGCGCAGGCAGCGCGGCGACGATTTCGCGCGCATAGTCGAGCGTGGTGCGGATCGCCGGCGCGAGACGCGCGTCGTATTGCCGCGCAAGTTTCAGCTGCGGAATCGTGCTCGCGATACGCGCGATGGTCTGCTCGATTTCTTCGGCGCTATGCGCCGAATCGCGCCCGTCCGATGTGCCGGCGCGATGCGCGTCCCGGCCAAATAGCCGGCTCAGGAAGCCCATGGCCCCAGTTCCGTGCATGCATCCACTGTCACTCCTCGCTGCGTTCCTGCAGGACCACGACATTGAGACGGCGATTCTTCCAGAACAGGTTATGAATGCGTGGCTGAAGCATCCGCAGCGCGGCAGCTTCCGTGCCATTGAAGCTCAACAGCACGGCAGGCCGCGAACCGACGCCGGGCACATGCTGGATCGCGTCGTAAACGGGAAAACCGTATTTGGAGAGCAGCGCCTGAATCTCCTCCTCCGACGTGCCGTCTTCGATGTTGCCAATCACCATGTCAGCCATTGCCGTTCTCCTCAACCCGACTTCCACCGCACATTCAACCACGCGCCTGGGAGCGTGGTCCGCACTAGCCCATGATGTGCACACCGCCATCGACATACAGCGTCTCGCCCGACAAACGCCGTGCATAGGGCGTCGCGAGAAACGCGCAGGTGAAGCCGACGTCCATGATGTCGACAAGCTCGCCGAGCGGCGCACGCTCGGCCGCCTCGGTCAGCAGCAGATCGAAATCCTTGAGCCCCGAGGCCGCGCGCGTTTTCAGCGGCCCGGGCGAAATTGCATGCACGCGAATCCGCCGTGGCCCGAGTTCGTACGCGAGATAGCGCGCGCTGGCTTCGAGCGCGGCTTTTACGGGGCCCATCACGTTGTAGTTCGGCACGACCTTGTTCGCGCCGTAATAGCTCATCGTGAACATCGCGCCGCCGTCCTTCATCAGCGGCGCTGCGAGGCGCGCCATTTTGATGAACGAATGGCACGAGATGTCCATCGCGGCCGCAAAGCCCTGTGCCGAGCAATTGAGCAAGCCGCCTTGCAGGTCGTCCTTCGGTGCCCACGCAATCGAATGGACGAGAATGTCGAGCTTGTCCCATTCGCTGCCGATACGCGCAAACACTGCTTCGAAATCGTCGGGATTCGATGCGTTGAGCGGCATGAAAACGGCGGCTTCCAGTTCGCGCGCGAGCGGCTCGACATAGGGCTTCGCCTTGTCGTCCGCGTACGTGATCGCGACTTCGGCGCCGAGTTCGCGAAACGCCTTCGCGCAGCCATAGGCAATCGAATGTTCGTTGGCAATGCCGGTCACGAGCGCGTTCATGCCGTGCAGCACCCTGCGGGCTTCTTCGTGCGTCTGCGTCATGGTCGAACTCCTTGCGTTGTCGCGCGCGATTCGTTGCGTCGGCGCGCGTCACTGCGTGTTGCTGCGTGTTGCTACGTGTTACTGCGCATCGACGACTTCACGCGTGTGGCGCGCGATCATCAGTTCTTCGTCGGTTGGAATCGTCCACACTTCGACCTTGCTCGACGGCGTGCTGATGCGCGGTCCGCCGGACCCGTTCGCGGCGTCGTCGATTTCGATGCCGAGCCATGCCGCGTGCTGCGCTGCGCGCCGCCGGATTTCCGCGGAGTGCTCGCCGATGCCGGCCGTAAACACGAGCGCGTCCAGCCCCTGCAATGCGGCCGCGAGCGAACCGGTTTCGCGGCCGATCCGGTACGCGTACAGCTCGACCGCAAAGCGCGCGCGCGGCGCATCGCTCTCGAGCAGCTTGCGCATATCGCCGGAAATACCGGACACGCCGAGCAGACCCGACTGCTTGTAAATCAGGTCTTCGATCGCATGCGTATCCATCTTGAGTTCATCGAGCAGATACAGCAGCACGCCCGGGTCGAGGCTGCCGCAGCGCGTACCCATCGGCAAACCGTCGACGGCGGTAAAGCCCATCGTGCTCGCCACGCTGCGTCCTTTTTCGAGCGCGCACATGCTCGCGCCGTTGCCGAGGTGCGCGACGATCGTGCGTCCGCTCGCCGCGCGCTGCGAAAACCGGGGCAGCGCCTGCGCGATGTACTCGTACGAGAGCCCGTGGAAACCGTAGCGCCGCACGCCGCGCGAAGTAATCGATTCCGGCAGTGCAAACGCCTGCGCAAGCTCGGTCTGCGAGCGATGAAACGCGGTATCGAAGCACGCGACCTGCGGCAGATGCGGACGCGTCGCCGCGATAATCCGGATCGGCTTCAGGTTGTGCGGCTGATGCAGCGGCGCGAGCGGCGTGAGCCGCTCGAGTTCGTCGACCACGTCCGGTGTGGCAAGCACCGACTTCGCAAATTTTTCGCCGCCGTGCACGACGCGATGGCCGACCGCCACGAGGCGATTGTCGCCGCGATGGCTCGTCAGAAATTCGGAGATGTACTGGATGCCGTCTTCGTGCGAGAGACTCGCGCCGTCGCCCCAACGCTTTTCACCGACCTGTTCGTTGTCCCGGTCATGCGCGATGAAATGCGGCGAACTGAAAAGGCCTTCTATCTGGCCGTGCAACCCGAGGCCCAGTTCGCTGCCATCAATGTAATAAGCGCGAAACTTGATGCTCGACGAGCCAGCGTTCAGCACGAGAATCACATCGGTCATTGCATTACCCCTCCACTTTCGTCGTTCGGGTACGCGCCTGAGCGACGAGCGCCGCCACCGCACACGACGCGAGCCGCGTCATCACCGAATCGGCGCGGCTCGTCAGAATGATCGGCACGCGCGCGCCGAGCACGACGCCCGCGGCATCGGCGCCCGCCAGAAACGACAGGCTCTTCGCCAACATATTGCCCGCTTCGAGATCGGGCACCATCAACACGTTCGCGCGGCCCGCCACAGGCGAATCGATCTTTTTGATGCGCGCGGCTTCGGGGTCGATTGCGTTATCGAGCGCGAGCGGCCCGTCGACGAGCGCGCCCGTGATCTGATGACGGTCGACCATCTTGCACAGGGCCGCGGCCTCGATGGTCGACGGCACTTTCGGGTTGACCGTTTCCATCGCCGACAGAATCGCGACGCGCACTTCTTCCATTTTCAGCGCGTGCCCGAGATCGATCGCGTTCTGCAGAATATCGACCTTTTCATCGAGCGTCGGTGCGATATTGACCGCCGCATCGGTGATGATCAGCGCATTCGCGTGACCGGGCACGTCCATCACGAAGCAATGACTGACGCGCCGCGCCGTGCGCAGGCCCGATTCGCGGTTCACCACGGCGCTCATCAGTTCGTCGGTATGCAGGCTGCCTTTCATCAGCGCCTGCGCGCGGCCTTCGCGCACCAGTTGCACGGCCGCCTCGGCCGACGCGTGACTAAACGGCGCATCGACAATGGGATACGGCGAGATGTCGATTTCATACTGCTTCGCGATCGCGGCGATGCGCTCGCCTGGGCCGACCAGGATAGGCGCGATCAGTCCCATTCGCGCCGCCTCGACTGCGCCTTGCAGCGAACTCTGGTCGCACGGATGCACGACGGCTGTCGGCGTGGGCGGCATCGAGCGGCAAATTTCGATCAGACGCCGGTATTTCTCATGCTGATGTTCCATGAACCTGTCCTTGAAATCGGCCCGCGCGATGCCGGCCGTCCGAGAGTGGGCGTCAATGAACCGACGACGTGGGCGATGGCGTTGCGCGCGGCGTGCGACTCGGCTTGAGCGGCAGCAGCGCACGGATCCGCTCGACCATCTGCAGCTGTGCTGCGGTCGGCGCCATCCCCTGGATGCGTTCGTCTCCGGCGAGTTTATCGAGCAGCGTCAAAAACCGCTTGCGGTCGCCCGAATCGGCGAGCAGCGCAGGCAGCGACGCAAGCGCGCGTTCCGGCTCGTAGCGGACCACGATCTCCTGCTCGCCGCGCATGCGCCGCCATACGTCGTATTCGAGTTCGGGCAGATACTCCGCGTATTCGGCGACGAGTTCGTTGCGCATCGTGAGCAGGGAGAGCGGCAGCGGTTCGCCGTGGCGCGCCAGCAGACACGCGACGCGCGCAATGGCCGCCGTGTAGCCGCCGTCGCCGATCGAGGCCAGCGCTTCCCTGACGAACGGCAGATCGCGAGGATCCGCGACGGGCGTCGCGACCGGTCCGTCGAGATCGAACTTATCGGATGAACGCGCGGCAAAAAGGTTGCCGTAGATGCTGAAAAACAGCCCTTCGGTCGCCGCGTCGCGCAGCGCGCGGTAATAGTCGAGCGACGCGCTGATCAGTTCGGCACCGCGCCGTTCCGCCTGGCGCAGCGGGTTCGGCCCATCCGCATCGCTCTTCAAGCGGTTGGCCTTGACTGCCTGCGCCGCCGGGGCAAGCCATGCGAGCCATGGATTCAGATCGGAAAACATCCATCGTTGCGCGCGCAACGGATGGAACTGACGCAGCAGGCCTGCCGTCGCCTCATTCGACACCGCCTGCACGAACGGTTGCGCGAACAGCTCGTACGCTCGCTGGTTGAACTCGGACACCTTCTCGACAGCCTTGAACGGCAACTCGTCGATACGTTTGAAGCGGTTGAGCTTCGCCGCAATGTCTTCGAGCCGGTGCTCGTGCAGGCTGACCTCGTATGCGAGCTTGCCGTCCGCGTCCTTCTGCTCGGAGATCTCCATGCCGTAAAGCCCGGGTGGACACGCTTCGATCGCTTCGAGTACGGAAACGATCTGCGTATGTTCCTTCTTCGCGACCTTGCCCGACACGAAAATACCGAGATGCCCGATGTTCTGATGCATGAGCCCGATGATCACCTGGCCTCGCGCCTTGATTTCGTCGGTGCTGCCGTAGATATCCGCCACCCAGTTGAACGCCTGCTGCGGCGGCGTGATGTTGTCGCCAAGCGATGCGAATAGCACGATCGGCGACCTGATGTCGCGCAGATCGAACGCGGCGCCGCCCGTACCGCGCACCTCCCCGGTCCACAGCTTGTTGCCGACGAACAGGTTACGCGTGATCCACTCGATCTCTTCGCGGTTCATCAGGTAGTAGCCGCCCCACCAACGCTCGAAATCGAGGAAGCGGGGCGGCTCGGTATCGGCGTTGTCGAACACGTGGTAATACTTGTCCCAGAGGCTGTTCGCGGGATTCAGGTTCTCGAAATTCTGCACGAGATGCGCGCCGTCGAATTTGCCGTTGCCAAGATCCGCGGTTAGCGACGCAAGCCACGTGCCGCCGAGCATACCGCCCGCGTAGCGCATCGGATTGTCGCCCTCGCCTTCGCTCCACGCGCCGCTCCAGTAAGACATCGGCGCGCCGTTGATCACGATCGGGCCCGTATCGTCGGGGTTGGAGGTGGCGAGCATCATCGCGGCCCAGCCGCCCTGGCAATTACCCACAATGGCCGGCTTCGGGCTGTGCGGATGCAGTTCACGCACCTTCTTGACGAAGCGCTGCTCGGCCGCGCAGACATCAAGCATCGTCTGGCCCGGTTCGGGATCGCGGAAAAACACCACGAAATACACGGGGCTGCCCGCACGCAACGCGACGCCGACCTGCGAATCGTCCTTGAATCCGCCGATACCGGGACCGTGCCCCGCGCGCGGATCGATGATCACATAGGGGCGCTTGTCCGTATCGATCGTCACGCCTTCGGGTGGACGGATGCGCAACAGTGCATAGTTGACCGGGCGTTCGAACGTGCGGCCGTCGAGCACCGTTTCATAGTCGAAGTGCAGCACCGGCTTCAAACCTTGCGCGGTCTGGTCGACGAACTGGTTGCCGCGCTGGCGCAAGGTGTCCCAGAACAGCACGGCGCGCTGCGTCGCGTCGATCGCGTAGCGCCAGGCGGAGAACGGGTCGAATGCCGCATTGAAAGCACTCGTGAAAGGCGCGGTCAATGCAGCGACGCCCGGCGCGGCGGCAGCAAACGGTGCGGCGAATCCGGGAGCCGCGAATGGAGCAGCGAATGAAGCCGCAAGCGGCGCGGGCAATGGCGTACTCGACGTGTCTGCTGCGGCTGCGTTGCCCGCCTGCGTACCAAGTGCGTCATGCATGCGCTCGTTGAACTGCTGCTGCGCGATCTGCGCGCGCTTCTGAAATACCCGGGCGACCCTTGCGCCAATCTGCTGACTGTGCGCGAACTGCGTACCTGCGTTCATCACGTGTACCTCGTGGTCGAAGGACGGCGTAGCCGTGGGCGACAGGCACCGGGCTCGTGACCCGGTGCATCGTGCTCGAAACACAATGATCCGCGCATATCAACGTATAAGACGCGGGTGTCGTTGCGATGTCAACCGGGAAACGATCGGGAAACGGCCTGAACCCGGCCGCGGAAGCGATCGCGTAACAATCGGCAACGCTTTCGACGCCCGCGCGCAGCCGGTGCAAGGCGCCTGCCGGGTGTCCGATCATTCTCGGTACCGCTCGTCGCGCGGGTCAATTGGACCAAGGTCTCATGCCTGCGCGCACGATGTAAGCGGTACAGGAAGCAGACACCGAAATATCGACGGACGCTTTGACGTACATCAGTCGAACTAAACGTCGCACTTTTACGATGGATTAATCGATTTCCATTGCCTATACTGCCCTTCGATTATCGAATCCGTCAGGAAACCGGGGGACTCCCCGCTCGCCCAGGCTTTATCGACACCTGTCCGATACGTCGTGCGCCGACACCGGCCCTTTGCATGACGTCGTTGCACCCCATCGCGCACGCCGCCCGTCGCCCGCAGCATTGCCATTTCAGGTACACGTCTGTCCAACGCCCGATCACAAGGAGCGAGCATGACCTGGCTAGCGCAAACACTTCGGCAATATCCGGAGATCGCCGTATTTCTTTCGCTCGGCATCGGTTACTGGGTCGGCGGCAAAAGCTATAAGGGCTTCAGCCTCGGCGCGGTGACCGCGACGCTGCTGGCCGCAATCGCGATCGGCCAGCTCGGCATCACGATTTCCGCGAACGTGAAATCGGTGTTCTTCCTGCTGTTTCTGTTCGCGGTCGGTTACGGCGTCGGCCCGCAGTTCGTGCGCGGCATCGCGAAAGACGGCATTCCGCAAGCAATCTTCTCGGTCGTGCAATGCGTGCTGTGTCTCGCGGCGCCTGTGATCGCCGCGAAAATCGCCGGCTATGGCGTCGGCTCGGCCGCAGGGCTGTTCGCGGGCTCGCAGACCATTTCCGCGTCGATGGGGCTCGCGACCGATGCAATCAACCGCCTCGGCTTACCTGCAGACGAAACGAAAGCACTGCTCGATGCGATGCCGACCGCATATGCGGTGACGTATATCTTCGGCACGATCGGCTCGGCGCTGATACTCGCGACGCTCGGACCGAAGCTGCTCGGCATCGATCTGGTCTCTGCGTGCAAGGAATACGAGGCGAGCCTCGGCGGCGCGAAGGACCTGGGCGGCGCGGGTCAGGCGTGGCACCGCTACGAACTGCGCGCATATCGCATTGCGCAGGACGGGCGCGCGATCGGCCTCACGGTGAGCCAGGCCGAAGCGCTGGCACCCGACGGCGCGCGCCTTTACATCGAGCGTGTCCGCCATGACGGCAAGATCGAGGAAGCGCGGATCGACACGCTGCTGCAACCGGGCGACGTCGTCGCGATCGTGGGTCCGCGCGAGCAGCTCGTCTCGGTGCTCGGTCCATTGCACACGGAAGTCGACGACCCGGAACTGCTGGCCGTGCCCGCCGAAGGCGTCGACGTCTACGTGACGAACAAGGCCGTCGAAAACAAGACCCTCGACGAACTCGGCAAGCTGCCGAACGCGCGCGGCGTCTATATTCGCCGCATCAGGCGCGGCGCAACCGAAACGCCGATTCCGGTGCTGCCGAATACGAAACTGCACCGCGGCGATACGGTGATGCTGGTCGGCCGCACGCAGGACACGACCGCGGCCGCGAAGGTGCTCGGCACGATCGACCGCCCGTCCCCCGCGGCCGATGTCGCCTTTATCGGCTTTGCGATCACGCTCGGCGCGCTGATCGGCGCGATCGTCGTCAAGGCCGGCGCCGTGCCGCTGACGCTCTCGACGGCCGGCGGCGCGCTGATTGCCGGCATCGTGTTCGGCTGGCTGCGCGCGATCCACCCGACCTTCGGCCGCATTTCCGAATCGACGCTGTGGTTCATGAATTCCGTAGGCCTGAATGTATTTATCGCGGTGGTCGGCATCACCGCGGGCCCGGGCTTCGTTGCGGGGCTCGCGCAACTCGGCATCAGCCTCTTTCTTTGGGGCATCTTCGCGACCGCGGCGCCGCTGATTCTCGGCATGTTTATCGCGAAGTACGTGTTTCGCTTTCATCCGGCGATCCTGCTCGGCGTCTGCGCAGGCGCGCGCACCACAACGGCCGCGCTCGGCATGATCTGCGACGCCGCGAAAAGTCAGGTGCCGGGCCTCGGCTATACGGTGACGTACGCGGTCGGCAATACGCTGCTGACCATCTGGGGGATGGTCGTCGTGATGTTGCTGACCTAGCCGCGCGCCGGCCGGCGACGCTCGCCGGATGGCCCGCGTCTGGCGGGATTTGCCCGTATCCGCTTTTCGTTGCGCCGGGCAGGCCTCGCTGCCTGGCGGCCCCTGCTGGTCCTTGATATGGGAAGGAGCGATACATGCAGACCTCGACTGAAAAACGCACGCCGTACGACGAGTTCAACTGCGAAGTGCCCGGGCACGAATTTCCGAAAAGCGGCATGTCGGCGCGGGCCGCCGCGGCGATCGTGATCAGCGACGAATGGACCGATACGAATCCGATGCTCAATATGTCGTCGTTCGTCACGACCTTCGCCGAACCGGAAGCGGCCGAAACCGCGCGCCGCAACATCTTCAAGAACTACATCGACCACGATATGTATCCGCAACTGTTCGCGATGGAGACGCGGATGGTCCGGTGGCTGCATCAGCTGTGGAACGGTCCGCAAGGCGTCGACGTCTACGGCACCGCGACGGTCGGCTCTTCGGAAGCGTGCATGCTCGCGGGGCTCGCGCATAAGTGGAACTGGCGGCAAAAGCGCGAGCGCGAAGGCAAGGACGCGAGCCGGCCGAACATGGTGACGGGCGGCAACGTGCAGATCGTCTGGAAGAAGTTTCTGCGCTACTTCGACGTCGAGCCGCGCATCGTGCCGCTCAAGCCCGGCAACTACCGCCTCACCGCGGAACAACTCGACCGGTACGTCGACGAAAACACCATTGCGGTCGTGGCGATCGCCGGACAGACTTTCACCGGCGAAGACGACGACATCGAGCAGATCCACGCCTGGCTCGACGACTACGAGAAGCGCACCGGCATTTCGATTCCGATGCATATCGACGGCGCGTCCGGCGGTTTCGTGAACCCGTTCCTGTACCCCGATTACAAGTGGGATTTCCGCCTGCCGCGCGTGCAGTCGATCAACGCGTCGGGCCACAAATACGGGCTCACGCCGCCGGGGCTTGGCTGGGTGATCTTCCGTGAGCGCAAGGTGTTCAACGAGGACCTCGTGTTCTACGTGAACTATCTGGGCGGCGAAATGCCGACCGCGACGCTGAATTTCAGCCGCAACGGCTTTCAGATCGCCGTGCAGTACTACCAGTTTCTGCGCCTCGGTTTCGACGGCTATCAACGCGTCATGCAGCACACGCTGAATAACGCGATCACATTGCGCAAGCTGCTGGTCGACAGCGGCTATTTCACGATCATGAACGAGACGCAGCGCATTCCCGTCGTGGCCGTCACGCTCGACAGCAAGGTGAAGAATTTCAACGAGTTCGACGTATCGAACAAGGTGCGCGAAAAAGGATGGGTGCTGTCCGCCTACTCGATGCCGCCGAATGCGCAGAAAGTGATGAGCCTGCGCGTGGTGGTGCGGCCGCATATCAACCACAACGTCGCGTGCCTGCTCGGGCGCGATATCGTCAGCGCGTGCCAGTACCTCGAAAAGCATGGCGGCAGCGCGACGCCGCCCGAACTGCACGCGCATGCGGACGAAAAAACCTCGCCGGCCAAGTGCTGATCGCGCGCGGACGCCTCGACGCATCGACAGGTCCAGGCATGGCGGGATCCGACTGCCGCCGGGGCGCTCGCATTGGACCAAAGTCCTGTTGCGGCGGCGCCGGCGCGCGACCATACTCGATATGGAACTGTCGTTGCACAGGTCCGCATCCGTATGACTGTTCGAGGAGTCCATCATGGCTCACACGCGAAAGGCCGCCAAAGACATCGCCAGGAACAACGGTAAGCACAGCGCCAGAGAACCTCACCAGGCGATCGTCGCCGAGGCGGTCAAAAACAGCGCGAAGGCGGACCGTGTCAACGGCGCGAACGGCGCCGCCGCGTCCGGCAAGCTGTCGAACAAGGAATACGAAAAAGAACTGGCGCGTCTGCACGCGGAACTCGTCAAGCTGCAGGAATGGGTCGTGCAAACGGGCGCGAAAATCTGCATCGTGTTCGAAGGACGCGACGGCGCCGGTAAAGGCGGCACGATCAAGGCCATCACCGAACGTGTGAGCCCGCGCATCTTTCGTGTCATTGCACTGCCCGCGCCGACCGAACGGGAGAAATCGCAGATGTACGTGCAGCGCTATTTGCCGCACCTGCCCGCTGCCGGCGAAATCGTGCTGTTCGACCGCAGCTGGTACAACCGTGCAGGCGTCGAACGCGTGATGGGCTTTTGCAGCGAGGAGCAGGCAAGGCAATTCCTCAAAGGCGTGCCGCTCGTCGAGCGCGCGATCATCGGTTCCGGCGTGATCCTGCTCAAGTACTGGCTCGAAGTCAGCGAAGAGGAACAGACGCGCCGGCTCGAATCGCGCATCCACGACCCACGCAAGGTCTGGAAGCTCTCGCCGATGGATTTGCGCTCGTACACGCGCTGGTACGACTACTCGCGCGCCCGCGACGAAATGTTCGTCGAAACCGACACCGGCATTGCACCGTGGCATGTCGTCGTATCCAACGACAAGAAACGCGCGCGCCTGAACCTCATCACGCATCTGCTCGGCAGCATTCCATACAAGGCGATGCCGCGTGCGAAAATCACGCTGCCGAAACGGCAGAAGCGCGGCGACTATCGCGAGCCGGACTATCCGTTCAAGTACGTGCCGGAGAAGTTCTGAGCGAGCGCCGCACGCTGCATGTTCCGGCATGGACGCCGCGCACGCAGTGCGCGGCGGTTTTGTGCGGCGCTTGCCGCATTTCGCGTTTTCCGCCATGCCGCCTTCCGATCCGCCTTCCGACGCACCGTCGGCTTCGCCGTCTTCCAGCGCCCCATCGGGCCGGCTTCGACAGCACCAGCCACGAAGCTGGCTCGCGCTGCCCGAGTGGCTGCTCGACTATCGCTCGCACTGGATCAAGGGCGATCTGATCGCCGGCCTGACCACCGCGGCCGTCGTGATCCCGAATGCGCTCGCTTACGCGACGCTTGCGGGCTTGCCGGTCGAAGCGGGCCTCTATACCGCGTTCATCCCGATGCTCGTCTACGCGCTGACGGGCACTTCGCGCGTGCTGAGCGTCAGCACGACGACCACGCTATCGATTCTCACCACATCGGCCCTCGCCCATGTGGCACCCGGCGGCGGCCATGCGGAACTGCTCGCCGCCGCGGCAACGCTGGGCGTGCTGGTCGGCCTGATCCTGATGGCCGCGTCGCTGCTGCGGCTCGGCTTCGTGGCGAACTTCATCTCGGAGCCCGTGCTCGTCGGCTTCAAGGCCGGCATCGCGGTCGTGATCTTTATCGACCAGTTGCCGAAGCTGCTCGGTATTCACTTCGAGAAGGGCGAGTTCTTCGAGAACGTGCTGAGGATTGTCGAAGGCCTGCCGCGCACGTCGGTCACGACGGCCGTCGTCGCGGCGCTCGCGCTGGCCGCGCTGATCGCGTTGCGGCGCTTCGTGCCGCGCGTGCCGGCGCCGCTGGTCGTGGTCGCTTGCGCGACCGTCGCGTCGAGGCTGCTGGATCTGCACGCTCACGGCATCGAAACGGTCGGCGCGGTGCCCGGCGGGTTGCCGGCGCCGACACTGCCGGTCTTCGCGCTCGCGCATACGCTATGGCCGATCGCGCTCGGCATGGCACTGATGAGCTTCACCGAAACGACGGCGGCAGGCCGCGCGTTCGCGCATCACGGCGAACCCGCGCCGCGCGCGAACCGCGAACTGTTCGCCACCGGTCTCGCGAATCTGGCCGGCGCGCTGTTCGGCGCGATGCCGGGCGGCGGCGGCACGACGCAAACCGCCGTCAACCGCCGCGCCGGCGCGCGCAGTCAGGCTGCCTCCCTCGTCACCGCCGCCGTTGCGCTCGCGGCCATGCTGCTGCTGTCTCCGCTGATCGGCTTGATCCCGCAGGCCGTGCTGGCCGCCGTCGTGATCGTCTATTCGATCGGCCTGTTCGATCCGATCGAATTTCGCGCGATTGCGCGCGTGCGGCGCATGGAGTTCGTCTGGGCCGTCGTCGCGCTTGCCGGCGTCGTGATTGTCGGCACGTTGCAAGGCATACTCGTCGCGATCGTCGTGTCGCTCGCAGCGCTCGCGCACCAGCTGTCGGACCCGCCCGTCTACGTGCTCGCGCGCAAGCGCAACACGAACGTATTCCGGCCCGTGTCGCATCTGCATCCCGACGACGAAACGTGGCCGGGCCTCCTGCTGCTGATGCCGGAAGGACGTATCTACTTCGCCAATGTGCAGCACATCGGCGAGAAAATGCTGAAGCTGATCGCGGTGGCCGCGCCGCATACGGTCATCGTCGATATGAGCGGCGTATTCGACATCGAGTACACGGCGCTCAAGATGTTTGCCGACGCCGAGCAGCGGCTGCGTTCGCGCGGCGTAACGCTCTGGCTCGCGGCGCTGAATCCGGAAGTGCTGATGCTCGTGCAGCGTTCGCCGATCGGCGAGGCGCTCGGCCGCGAGCGGATGTTCCACAATCTCGAGCAGGCGGTCGAGCGTTACCGGACCACCGTGCGCGGCGAACCGCCCGGCTAGCAAGCTCCGCGACGCGGTAGTCCTGACTCATCGAATAAACACGCCGCGCTTCGACCGCCACGCGAGCACGTCCTGCACGCGCCTTGCCTGGGCGTCGACCATCGGAAAGCGCGCCAGCTCCGCGAGCTCGATCCATTGAACATCGGTCGATTCGTCGTCGTGCGAAAGGTGTTCGCTGGTCGCGGTGGCGGCGAGCAGAATCGAGAATTCGCGGCGCACTTCCCCATCCGAATACGCGATGATCGTCGCCGGATCGGTATAGGTGCCGATCATGCCTGCAATCGCGATTTCAATACCGGTTTCCTCGCGCACCTCGCGGCGCGCGCAGCCTTCGAGCGAATCGGTCAGTTCCATCGTGCCGCCGGGCATGGCCCAGTAGCCGCTATCGCGGCGCTTGACGAGCAGCAGGCGCTGCGCCGCGTCGAATACCGCCACCGCGACCGCGGGCTTCAGCGAATTCGCGCGGGGCGCGGCGGTTGCAGTGCCATCGCCGTTCTCACGTGCCTGCAGATCGATACGCGTCACGCGCAACGTTTCGCGCGCCCATGTATCGATCGCTTCCGTCATCGGCACGATCTGCTTGTCGTTGCCCGCGGGGTATTTGATAAAGAGAATGCGCGTGTCGCGCTTGATACGCTGCACGTAAGCCGTGCCCGGATAGATCACGTAGAAGTCGCCGGCGCGAAAGCGATGCACGTCGCCCGTGTCGAGATCCTGGTATTCCGTCATGCCGCGCAGCACGTAGTGGTACTCCTTCGCGCGCGCGTGACGATGTGCGGGCTCGAAGCCGCTTTTTACGTAGTCGGAGATGCCGACTTCGATATCGGTATCGTGAACGTGCGCGAGCGGCTGCGGCAGTTTGAGCGCGCCGGCCAGGTACTGACGGGTGTGGCCGCCAAGCGATGCTTCGATCGCGGCGGCTTCGAGCGATTTGAATGGCATCCGTATCCCGCTTCAGTGTAAGTCGAACGGTACAGATGTTACGACAGCCGGGGCGAGGCAGACCTTGTGCCGGCGGCCGTCGTGGCGACTTCCGCGAGCAATTGCGTGTATTCACCGGGCGCGACTGGCCGCCCAAGTCGGAGGCCAAGCGGTCTTAGGAAGACAAAACATTCTACCAACTCCTTGGCTCACAGAACGACATGGCTACGATCCGACTTGAGCGAATGCGCCATCGCGACCACCGCATGCGTGATCGCGACCGCGTCGCGATGATCGGGCAGACCCGCGACAAACGAGCGGTCGACCTTCAGGTTATGCAGCGGAAAGCGCTTCAGATACGACAGCGACGAATACCCGGTCCCGAAGTCGTCGACCGAAATACGTACGCCCATTCTCGACAGCGAGGTCAGCATCGGCATCACCGGCGCGCGCTCGCTCATCAGCAGCCCCTCGGTAATCTCGAGTTCGAGCGCGGTCGGGTCGAGCCCGGCCGCGGCGAGACACTGCGCGACCTCCTGCACGAGGCCATCGTTGAACTGCCGCGGCGACAGGTTCACGGCGATCATCAGGTCCGGCGCGAGCGTCTTGCGCCATTCGGCCGCCTGCGCGCAGGCGCGCTCGAGCAGCCATTTGCCGAGCGTCACGATGAGGCCGGTGTCTTCGGCCACCGGAATGAACTCGATCGGCGACACATCGCCAAGCTCTTCGTTATGCCAGCGCATCAGCGCTTCGGCGCCGACCGTGCGGCCGCTCGCGCCATCGACGATCGGCTGGTACACGAGCCGCAACTCGTCGGCGGCGAGCGCGCGCCGCAACGACTGCTCGATCGCGAAGCGGCGCTGCAATTGCCGGCTCAGTTCCTTCGTGAAGAATTCGAAGCCGTTGCGGCCGCGCTGCTTGGCCTGGTACATCGCCGAATCGGCATTGCGCATCAGCGTCGCCGCATCGCGGCCGTCTTCGGGACACACGCTGATGCCGATCGATGCGCCCAGGTAGTATTCGTTGTCGGCGACCGCGAACGGCATCGCGACCGTCTCGAGCACCTCGCGCGCGAGCGCGGTCAGATGCGCCACGCTTTCATAGCCGCTGACGACGATCACGAACTCGTCGCCGCCGACCCGCGCGAGCGTGTCGCCCTTATGCACGCAAGCGGCAAGCCGCCGCGCGACGCTGCACAGCAGCGCATCGCCGGCTTCGTGGCCGGCGGAATCGTTGACCTTCTTGAAGCCGTCGAGGTCGACGAACAGCACGGCGACGCGTGGCGCCGCGCCGTCGCGGCCCGGCTGTTCGAGCAGATCGCGCATGCGGTCCGACAGATACGCGCGGTTATAGAGACCCGTGAGCGGATCGCGTGTCGCCAGATATTTGAGCTGGCGCTGCGCGGCGCGCACCGGGCCGATGTCGTTGAACGAAATCAGTACCGCGCTCGGCTCCGGCGCGCCCGGTTTGATGATCGGCACGAAGTTCGCCGTGATCCAGACAGTCTCGCCGATCGCGAGTTCGACCGACATCGTGACGCCAAGCACCGGCATGCCTGTCGAAAACACCTTCAGGGTCGGCCGGTCCGGCGTTTCGATCACCGAACCGTCTTCGCGCCGCGCATGCAGCATCACGGAAAGGATGTTGGCGCCGATCACGTCCGGTGTCGTGCGCAGCATGCGCATCGCGCTCGGATTGCACGCGAGCACTTCGCCGCACTTCGACTGCACGACGATGCCTTCATTCAGGTGGTCGACCACGAGCCGGTGATGCTCCTCGCTTTGCGCGAGGCGCTGACGGATGCGGTCATGATGAATTGCAAGACCGACACTGCGTCCGATATCGCGCAGGATCGTTTCCTCGACGTCGATCGGCCGGCGCAGCGTGCGGTAATACACCGCGAATGCGCCGAGCACGCAACCCGATGCATCTTCGAACGGAATCGACCAGCACGCGTGCAGGCCGTGCGGCAACGCGAGGTGTTTGTATTCGGCCCACAGCGGATCGGTTTCGATATCTTCGGCCACCACGAGGCGGCGCTCGAACATCGCGGTGCCGCACGAACCGGCGTGCGGACCGATCTCGAAGGCGGCCAGCGCTTCGCAATACGCGGGCGGCAGCGACGGCGCGGCGCCGACGCGCGCATGTTTGCCATCGGTATCGAGCACGAGCACCGAGCATGCGGCGCCGTCGCCGAGCAAGGCCTCGGCGCGGCAGCACACTTCGGCAAGCAGTTCAGGCAGCGGCGCGCTGCGCGAGAGCAAGCGCAATACGGCGCGCTCCGTCTCGAGCACCTGCGCGGCGACGGCCGGTCGATAGCCGCCGCTGCCATGCAAAGGGCCGGCCTCACGGCCGGCTTCGCCGTGAGGTTCGCTATCGGTCATCCTGTCTGCGCTATCCTGGCGGTTCATCATTGCGGCTCCACAACACGACAACGGCACACGGGTGCGATTCGAATACCCGGGTTTACGCTAATGCCACGGTATTGCCACGCCTATTTCATGCGGATTGCACGTTTGTCTTGCGCTGTTTATGCGAACTGGATTTTCACCGCATCGACGCCATGAGCGACATCATGAAGCGGGCCGGTTTGCCGCCAGCGGCGCAAGAAATTCCGAAAAGCCAGTCAACATGATCTGGACGCCGATGCAAAGCAACAGGAACGCCGATACGCGCAACGCGACCTTCGTGCCCTCCTTGCCGAGAAAGTGCGCGATATACGCAGAACGACTGTACGTGAAATAGACGACGAGCACGACGAGTATGGAGATCACGATCGACGCGATCGACGACAGCACGAATTCGCTGAGCTTGTGCGTGCGGTTTGCATTGAGCGCAATGGCCGTGGCGATCGTGCCGGGGCCCGTGGTGAGCGGCATCGTCAACGGAAAGAAGGCTTTGGACATCGCATTGTCGGGATCGACGGGCTTGCCGGCCGCCGCTGCGGCGCGCGTCTCGGGTGCATTGAGCATATTCCACGCGCTGACCGCGACCGCGAGGCCGCCGCCGATGCGCAGCGCCTCGATCGAGATGCCGAAGAAATGCAGCACCGGCGTGCCGACGAAGAACACGACGATCAGCACGAAGAATGCGTTGATCGACACGCGCTTCGCGAGCGTCGCGCGCTCCTCGACGGTCAGCGACTCGGTGCGGTCGAGAAACACGAAGGCGATCGCAAACGGATTGATGATGCTGATCAATGCGGTAAAGCCGAACAGGATGTCGGAGACGAGGCTGCTTGTCATTGTTGTCGGTCCGATCGATGGGCGTGTGGTGCGTGGGGTGAGCCGGACTTGTAACCGCCGGACTTATAGCCGCCGGACTTATAGCCGCTTATGCTGCGCCGATGCGGGTGTGCCGTCGCACAGTGTACCGCTTACCCATGTCGCTACGGTTCAGGCATCCGGCATACGCGACTCGATCCACGCCGCATAGCTTTCAAATCACATTCATATTTTTGATCGCTTGGCGCGGACCGCGCAGGCGTCTTACAGTCGGACGCACAGCACCGCCTGCCGGACGCTCACGACCGCAGGACCCGTAGGACCGTATCGACCGCCCGTGCGACCATCGATCGAGGAGATGCCCATGTCCTTTCGTCTGCTTGCCGCGCTGCCATTCATCGGCATTCTGCTCGGCGTTCCGTTCGTCAATCGCGTCGAGCCGCTCGTGCTCGGCATGCCGCTCGTGCTCGCCTGGATCGTGATGTGGGTCATATTGAGCGCGGCAATCATGGCGATCGTCTACCGGCTCGATCCGGCCAACCGGGAACCCGCCACGCAAGCGGAGGATCGCCGATGAGCAGCGCACTGGTGATCATCGCCGCCGTGACGCTGTTCGCGCTGTATCTCGGCGTGCGTGCACGGCACGGCCACGACATGAGCCTCGAGCAGTGGACCGTCGGCGGACGCAGCTTCGGCACCGCATTCGTGTTCCTGCTGATGGCCGGCGAAATCTATACGACGTTCACGTTCCTCGGCGGCAGCGGCTTCGCCTACGGCAAAGGCGCGCCCGTCTATTACATCCTTGCTTATGCGACGCTCGCATATGTGCTGTCGTACTGGCTGCTGCCGCCCGTCTGGCGCTTCGCAAAAACCCATCGGCTCGTGTCGCAGCCGCACTTTTTCGCGCGCAAGTACGACAGCCAGGCGCTCGGCGTGCTGGTTGCCGTGGTCGACGTCGCCGCACTGATTCCGTACCTCGTGTTGCAGCTGAAAGGACTCGGCATCATCGTTTCGACCGCATCGTACGGCGGCGTGTCGCCCTCGGCGGCAATCTGGATCGGCGCCGCGGTCGTGACGATCTATGTGATCGCATCGGGCGTGCGCGGCTCCGCGTGGAACTCGGTGATGAAAGACCTGCTGATTCTCGCGGTCGTGCTGTTCCTCGGCATCTATCTGCCGATTCGCCACTACGGCGGCATCGGCGAGATGTTCCATGCGATCGACGCCGCGCGGCCGGGCTTTCTGACCTTCCCCGAAAAAGGCTCGAGCGTCATATGGTTCCAGTCGACCGTGCTGCTCACGGCGCTCGGCTTCTTCATGTGGCCGCACACGTTCGGTTCGGTATTCACCGCGAAAAGCGAACGCATCTTCCGGCGCAACGCGATGGTGCTGCCGATCTATCAGCTGATCCTGCTGTTCGTGTTCTTCGTCGGCTTCGCAGCCTCGCTGAAGGTGCCGGGCCTCAAGGGCGGCGACATCGACCTGTCGTTGCTGCGGCTGTCGATCCAGAGCTTCGATCCGTGGTTCGTCGGCGTGATCGGTGCGGCCGGCGTGCTGACCGCGCTCGTGCCCGGCTCGATGATTCTGACCACGGCGTCGACGCTGCTCGCGAACGACATCTATCGCGGCGCGCTCGCGCGGCAGGCGCCCGATGCGGCCGTTGCAAAGCTTGCGCGCGTGATGGTTCCGCTGGTGGCGCTCGTCGCGGTGCTGTTCACGTTGCACGGCGGCGAGACGATCGTCGCGCTGCTGCTGATGGGTTACAACTTCGTCACGCAGCTGTTCCCGGCGCTCGTGTGCAGCCTCGCGGCACGCAATCGCGTCACGAAGCAAGGCGCGTTTTGCGGGATCGCGGTCGGCGTGCTCGTCGTCACGGTCACGACACTGATGCACCTGAGCGTCGGCCAGTTGCTGCCGTTCCTGCCCGACACGCTGAAGGACGTCAATATCGGCTTCGTTGCGCTGGCGCTCAATGTGATCGTGCTCGCGATCGTCAGCGCGGTGACGCAGCCGCATCTGCATGCGGAGCAATCGGGCGCGCGCACGCGCTAGCGCCGCGCGGCCGTCGCGCCGCGCTTCGTTACTCCGGCTACTCGTGCTAGCGGGGCAGCGCGTTCCGCTATCCACGTCGACGCTCCTGCGCTTCCTTCTCGTCCAGCGTGCTCGCCCTTGCGAGCACGCTCTGTTTCCCTGCGCGCAAAGCAAATTCTCAAAGCCAATCAGCACGCATACGAGTACATCACCTGTTGCCGCGATCAACCAATAAGAATGTGTTCATCCGATTGCGATAAACATGGAGGAAAGCTAGAGAGATTTAGAGAACCGCAGATTTATCTTAAACAACCCTTATTATTTTTTAGCGCAACCGAGTTGCGTAAAAGGAATTGTGATGAGCATATCCGCAACCCCTCCCCCGACTACGTTTGCCGACGTATCGCCGATTTTCACGCCCGCCCCGCAAGGCGCGCGGCCGGCCCTGCCGCAACAGCTGCCCAATCAATATGCAAACGGGCAGTCCGTGTACGATTTTCATCCGAATGGCGTGGGTGGCCAGGCCGGCCAGTATCAGGTCTATGACGAACACGGCACGAAACGCCTCAACCTGAATACGTCACAGGACGGACACGTTGGATTTGCCCAGTCCTACAACGACCACGGCGTTTCGCAGTCGACAACCATCTACGGCGAAAACGGCCAGGCCCAGACCATGAGCTACGGTTCGTAGTAAGTCGGTGTTGCCCGTGCGGGTCCCTACGCCGCCGCTGCGAGACAGGCGCGCTGCCTAATCTTTGGCGTAGAGCGTCGAGTTCGCAAAGCGCTCGGCGGACAGCACGTGGCCGACCAGAATCAATGCGGTCCGTTCGATATCGGTTGCCTGCACTTTGCCGGCGATATCGGCGAGCGTACCGGCTACTTTCTCTTCGTCGGGCCAGCTGGCCCGATACACGACTGCCACCGGGCAATCCTCGCCATAGTGCGGGATCAGCTCTTCGGCGATGCGCGCGATATGCCGCACGCCGAGATGAATCGCCATAGTCGCCCGGTGGCGCGCAAGGTCTCCCAACTGCTCGCCCGCCGGCATCGACGTCTTACGCGCGTAACGCGTCAGAATCAGCGTCTGCGAAACATCGGGAAGCGTCAGTTCGCAGCCGAGCGTCGCCGCACAGGCCGCCGTCGCGGTTACGCCAGGCACGATTTCGTATGGAATGCCAAGTTCGCGCAGACGCCGGATCTGTTCGCCGATTGCGCCGTACAGCGACGGATCGCCCGAATGCACGCGCGCGACGTGCTGGCCCTTCGCATGCGCGTCGGCAAGCAGCGCGACGATCGCATCGAGGTCGAGTTCCGCCGTATTGACCACGACCTCGGCCGCGTTGCCGGCAAGCACCGCGTCCGGCACGAGCGAGCCGGCATAAAGAATGACCGGGCACGTGCGCACGAGCCGCTGCCCTTTCACCGTGATCAGTTCGGGATCGCCCGGTCCCGCGCCGATAAAAAAAACCGTCATGAATCTGCACTCCATTCGGTTAGCGCGCGTAGCAGCGCGGACGCGCTGTCGAATTCGCGATCGGCCGCCGGCAGTTCGGGGCGCCGCGTCATCACGACCGGCAAACCTCGTTCGCGCGCGACCTCGAGCTTCGCCGCGGTCGCGCTGCCGCCGCTGTTCTTGCTGACGACGACGTCGACGCCCAGCATCGCGAACAACGCGCGTTCGCCGTCGACCGTAAACGGCCCGCGCGCGCCGATCACCGATGCGCGCGTATTGCCGGCATGCGCTTCGAGACAGCGCACGACCCAGTATTGATGCACGGGAATCTCATCGAGATGCGCAAGCGGCTCGCGACCGAGCGTAAACAGCGGGCGCCGGTATGGCGCGAGCGCTTCGACGATGGCCGGCCAGTCGTCGACGAACCGCCAGTCGTCGCCCGCTTGCGGCTGCCACGGTGCGCGCCGCAGCGCCCAGTACGGGACGCCCGCCGCGCGGCATGCGATGGATGCGTTGCTGCTGATGCGCGCGGCGAACGGATGCGTCGCGTCGATCAGCAAACCGATACGTTCATCCGCGAGATACGCCTGCAAGCCCTGCGCACCGCCGAAACCGCCAACGCGTATGGTGCAGGCCAAACCCTCAGGCATTTTGCCGATTCCGGCAAGACTGTATAGGTCCGATGCGCGCAGCGCGCGCGCGATCTGCAGCGCGTCGCCCGTTCCGCCTAGCAGCAGAATGCGCGTCATCGTCGTGTCATGGCGAATCACGCTGTCACGCCGTTACGGTTTGATCGCTGCGTACAGCGTGATCGGCAATGCGGGGCGCCACGTTTCGAAACCGCCCAACGGCTGCGCTTCGGCCAGCGCGATACGCGAGAGCGTGCCGCCATGACGCTTGCGATATGCGGCAAGCGCGGCCTCGCCTTCGAGCGTCACCGCATTGGCGACAAGCCTGCCGCCGCGTTTCAATGCGCTCCAGCATGCATCGAACACGCCGGGCACCGTGACGCCGCCGCCGATAAACACCGCGTCGGGTGCGGGCAGCCCCGCGAGCGCAGCGGGCGCCTCGCCTGCCACGATCTGTAACGCCGGCACACCGAGCGCATCGCGATTGCGCTCGATGAAACGTTGACGCTCACTATGCGCTTCGACCGCGATCGCGCGACACGATGGATGCGCGCGCATCCATTCGATGCCGATCGAACCGCAACCGGCGCCGACATCCCATAGCAGTTCGCGCGGCGCCGGCGCGAGCCGCGCGAGCGTCAGCGCGCGCACGTCGCGTTTGGTGAGCTGACCGTCGTGGCTAAACGCATCGTCGGGCAGGCCCGGTGTCAATGCGAGGCGCGGCGCGTTGCCGCCGGCGCGGCAATCGAGTGCGATCAGGTTCAGCGCCGCGCATTGCGCCGCTTGCCACGCATGCGCGAGCCCATCGATACGCCGTTCGAGCGGACCGCCGACGTGCTCGAAAACGGTCATTCTGGTTTCGCCGAAGCCTTGCGCGGCGATGCGCGCGGCGATCGCGGCAGGCGTTGTGCCGTCGCTGCTCAACACGACGAGCCGCGCGCCGTCGTGCAGATGCGCACTGACGGCAGCAAGCGGCCGGCCGACCACGGACACGGTGGCGATGTCCTGCAGCGGCCAGCCAAGGCGCGCCGCCACATACGAAACGGAGGAAGGTGCGGGCAGCACACGCATCTCGTGCGCGCCGACGTGACGCGCGAGCGTGGCGCCGACACCGAACCACATCGGATCGCCGCTTGCCAGCACGCAGACAGCCGCACCGCGTACGCCAAGCAGCGGCGCAATATCGAACGGACTTGGCCAGCGCTCGCGGCGCGCATGGATGCGCGCGGGCAACATGGCCAGATGACGCTCGCCGCCATAGACGACCGACGCGTCGAACAGCGCGCGGCGCGCGGCGCGTCCGAGTCCGGCGAAGCCGTCTTCGCCGATGCCGATGACAGTAAGCCAGGGCTGCGCGCGGCTGACCGCATCGCGAGGATCTAATTCCGGTTCGGGTTGCTGCAATGCGTGCGTCGACATCGAAACGAAGCGGGGTCGGCTGTAGAACGGTAATGATACCGCGCCGCCAGCCGACTCCCGTCACGTGCGCGGCATGGCCCGCACGCATGCGTGGTCATGTGCGGCGTTCAGGCCTAGGGGTTGCTGCCGCACGCGTTGCAGTTTTTGTTGATGTCGTCGACCGTGGCCTGGATCTGGTCGACTTTCGGGCCGATTCTGCCCAGCGACGTCTCGATGTCGGCGAGGTCCTTCTGGGTTTGAGACGACTGCGACCTTAGCGTATCGACATTCTTGTTGATCTGACCAATATTTCTGTCGACATTGGCGAACCTGCCCGAGATGTTCGTCACGCCGCTCTGTACGTCATCGAGTTTGTTCGAGACGCTGTTCACATTGCCGTTCACCGCATTCACGCTGTTGGTCAGCGCATCGATTTTTCCGGACAGGTTGCGATACCCGCCCAGCGACGCCAGCGACACCGACGGATTTTTAAGGATCCGCGTGTCGGACTCGTTGCCCTTGTCGCCGGCGCCCGACGGCGTGCGGGACTGGACTGGAGCACCGCCGGGCCGCTGATCCGAAGCGCCGCCGTGGTCGTAGTTGTAGTTGTAGTTGTAGAACTGGACCTGCTGGTTGCTGCCGATGTTATAGGTCTGGATTGCCATGTTCGATTCCTTCAAGGTTCAATGCGTTCAGTGAATGAGGACATTTGATACTGAAGAACAGATCGAATAGCGGTCTGGCGACGCTCCTTTCCTCGTGAAGACAGGCTCATTGTCGCGATGCGCGCGCATGACGGGCGGTATCCGCACACCACGTCCGGCGGCTTGCGAGGCATCGGCCGCAGACCGTCCAGCGGGCATTGCGCGCTTCAAACAGGGCATAATACGAACGGTCGCCGGGGTCAGCCGCGCGACATTAACCCGGTATTTCACTTGATCCACGTTTCATCCGCTGCTCGAACCGCTATCGGCACGCTGCGCGCCTCGGCATGTCCAGGCCTGCTGCGGATCGTCGCCGCGCGCGACGGGGGCATCTGCCGGATCAGGCTGCCGGGCGGTGCGCTTTCACACGACGACGCCATTGCGGTCGCCGATGCGGCTCACGCGCATGCCTCGGGCGTGATCGAACTGACGAACCGCGCCAATCTGCAGATACGCGGCGTGCGCGCGGGCGAAGAGCACGCATTGATCGAGCGCCTGCTTGCCGCGGGTTTGGGGCCACGCGCTGCGGCGGCGGACGCAGCTGATGCCGCCGATGCATCAACCGCTACGCCGCTCGCAAACCCGGCCGCCGACGACGTGCGCAATGTGATGCTGAGCCCCGCCGCCGGCTTCGACCGCGCCGCCGTGTTCGACACGACCGATCTTGCCGCGCAGATCCTCGATTTGCTGCAACGCGAAGCACGCTTCGCGGCGCTATCGCCGAAGTTCGCATTGCTGCTCGACGGCGGCGAGCAACTCGCGATGCTCGGGCATCCGCACGATATCTGGCTGGCGGCGCTGCAAGCCGGCGACAACGGCGGCCCGCGCTTCGCATTCGGTCTCGCCGGCTGTGCGCCGGTTGCGCCGGACGACCTGCCCGCGCTCGGCGCCGTGCGGCCCGAGCATGTCGTCGCGCTCGTCGGCGCGCTCGTGCACGCATTCCTCGATCTGGCCGCGCCCGAAGAAATGCGCATGCGCGATCTGCTCGCGCGCATACCTGCTGCAGCGGTGCTCGCGCACATCGAGGCGCACGTCGAGACGCACACGGCGGTTCGCGGGTCCTTGTCGCGCGATGCGTCCATCGCTGCGTGGCGCCGACCGCGCGCGCGGCCGTCATTGCGTTTCGGTGCGCATGCGCAGAGCGAGCCGGGCCTCTCGTACATCGGCGGCGCTCCGGCGCTCGGACGCGTCGACGCGCCGACCCTGCGCGAACTTGCCTCGCTCGCGCGCGATGCCGGCAACGGCACGCTTCGCATCACGCCATGGCAAAGCGTGCTATTGCCCGATGTCCGCACGCAAGCGGCACCGTCCACGCTGCTGCGGCTTGCCTCGCTAGGCTTCGCATGCGACCGCTCGCTGCCGTTCGCGCGGCTCGTTGCCTGCACGGGCTCGTCCGGCTGCGCAAAGGGCCACGCCGATACGAAAGCCGATGCGCGAAAGCTCGCCGCGCGGTTGCCGGCCGACGTCGACGTCCATCTGAGCGGCTGCACGCGCTCGTGCGCCGCCGCGCATCCGGTGCCGTTCACGCTGCTCGCGGTCGCACCCGAGCGCTACGACCTCTATCGGCGAGACCTTCCGCACCGCGGCAACGGCAACGGCAATGGAAACGGCAACGGCAGCGACAGCGACAGCGACAGCCGCAGCGATAGCGAAAGAAACAACGGCAACCACAACGCGACGCAAGCCGTTTCCGGCAGCGGCTTCGGCCGCTGCATCGCTCACCATCTAACGATCGAACACGCCGCCGAACTGCTCGAGCGGCTGCCCCGGAGTTTCACTGATGCCTGACTACATTCGCGAAAGTCGGATCGTAGCCATGTCGTTCTGTGAGCCAAGGAGTTGGTAGAATGTTTTGTCTTCCTAAGACCGCTTGGCCTCCGACTTGGTGCGCGTGATTCACGCGTCCGGAATGGTCGACGTGGCCGGCAGCCTGCGGTTTTCCGACGGCGCGGGCCGCGCGGGGCGCGAAGCGTTGAAGTCCGGCGCGCCGATTCTATGCGACGCGCGGATGGTCGCCGAAGGCGTCACGCGCGCGCGTCTGCCGGCCGGCAACGATGTGATCTGCACGCTCGGCGATCCGTCCGTGCCGGCGCTTGCGCGCGAAATGAACAACACGCGTTCGGCCGCCGCGCTCGAATTGTGGCGGCCGCATCTCGCGGGCAGCGTCGTCGCGATCGGCAATGCGCCGACCGCACTGTTCTATCTGCTCGAGATGCTCGATGCCGGCGCACCGCGTCCCGCGCTGATTCTCGGCTTCCCGGTCGGTTTCGTCGGTGCGGCCGAATCGAAGGCGATGCTGGCCGACGATAGCCGCGGCGTGCCTTATGTCGTCGTCGACGGCCGGCGCGGCGGCAGCGCGATGGCCGCCGCCGCGGTCAATGCGCTTGCGTCGGAGGTCGAGTAAATGCAGAAAAGCGAACCATCCGCTGCAGCGCGCGGCCGCCTGCTCGGTCTCGGCGTCGGACCGGGCGACCCCGAACTGATTACATTGAAGGCGCTGCGTCTGTTGAAATCCGCGCCCGTGGTTGCGTACTTCGTTGCGAAAGGCAAGAAGGGCAACGCGTTCGGCATTATCGAAGCGCATCTCACGGATGCGCAGATCCGCTTGCCGCTCGTCTACCCGGTGACGACCGAAGCGCTCGAGCCGCCGCTGTCATACGAAGCGATCATCGCCGACTTCTACGATACGGCCGCCGAAGTGATTGCGGGCCATCTCGATGCGGGCCGCGACGTCGCCGTGATTTGCGAAGGCGATCCGTTTTTCTACGGTTCGTATATGTATCTGCACGACCGCCTTGCGGACCGGCTCGCGCCGCGTTTCGAAGCCGAGGTCGTGCCCGGCGTGTGCTCGATGCTCGGCGGCGCGGCGGTGCTCGGCGCGCCGCTCGTCTATCGCAACCAGACGCTGTCGGTGCTCTCGGGCGTGCTGCCCGAAGCGGAATTGAAACGGCGCCTGGCCGATGCGGACGCGGCGGTCATCATGAAGCTCGGCCGCAACTTCGATAAAGTGCGGCGCGTGCTCGACGAGCTTGGACTCGCCAGACGCGCGCTCTACGTCGAGCGCGCGACGATGGCGAGCGAACGTATCGTGCCGCTCGCCGACGTCGACCCGATGGCGTCGCCGTATTTTTCGCTGCTCGTCGTGCCGGGGGAAAAATGGCAAGGCTGATGGCGCCGGCAATCGTGATTCTCGGCAGCGGCGCGCTCGCGACTGCACGTCGCATACAACGCCGTTATCCGGATGCGCGCGTGCATGGATTGCGCAGTCGCTTCGATGCACGCGCCGAACGTGGCGCCGGGTCCGGCTTTGAAGCGGACCATGAAGCAGGCCTCGAAGCAAGCATCAAAGCAAGCGCCGAAGGCGTCGACATCGTCTACGACGAACTCAGTAGCTATCTGCGCGAGCTCTATGCGAGCGGCACGCCGATCATTGCGCTGTGCGCGGCGGGCATTGTGATCCGCTGCGTTGCGCCGCTGCTCGCGAACAAAGGCACGGAGCCGCCGGTGCTTGCGGTCGCCGAAGACGGCAGCGCGGTCGTGCCGTTGCTCGGCGGACTGGCAGGCGTGAACGCGATGGCGCGCGAGATCGCGCAGGCGCTCGATGTGCCGCCCGCGATCACGACGAGCGGCGAACTGCGTTTCGGCACCTGTGTGCTGAATCCGCCGCCAGGCTATGCGCTCGCAAGCATCGAGCAAGGCAAGCGTTTTGTGTCCGATCTGCTGGCCGGTGAACACACGCGCATCGAAGGCGGTGCGCACTGGCTCGACGATGCGCCATTGCCTCGTTCCGAAACGGCGCGACGGGCGATTCGCGTCACGCCGCTTGCGTGGGATGGCAACGCCGACGAACTGCTGATTCATCCGCGCAGTGTTGTCGTTGCGCTGGCCGATGGCGATGGCGAAACCGCGGTGCCGCGCGTGCGCGATGCGCTCGCGGCTCGCCGGCTGTCGCCGCTGGCGCTTGCCGCGGTTATCGTGCCGAGCTGCTGTTCGGGCGACGAGGCACTTGAGCGCGCGGCTCATGCGTTGGGCGCGGCGCTGCGTTTTGCCGATGTCGCCGATGCCGCCGACGCCGCCCACACTCGTTCGCTGCCGAGCGCATGGCTCGAAGCCGCGTTGCCCGCGCAATGCGAGATCGTCGATGCCGGTCCTGGCATCGCTCTGGCCGTCGCCGAAACACCGCTCGATCCCGACGCCATCGGCCGCGCACGCGGCCGGCTGACCGTCATCGGCCTCGGCCCGGGCAGCGCCGACCTCATGGTGCCGGCCGCCCGCGACGCGCTGCGGGACGCGACCGACATTCTCGGCTACGCCACTTATGTCGACATGGCCGGCCCGTTTCGCGCCGACCAGCGCGTGCATCCGACCGACAACCGCGAAGAGATGCAGCGCGCGCGTCATGCGTTCGAGCTCGCGAGCGGCGGACGGCATGTCGTGATGGTGTCGTCGGGCGACCCCGGCGTGTTCGCGATGGCTTCGGCCGTGCTCGAAGCGCTCGACACGTCCGGCGCGCCGCATTGGGCCGACGTCGAACTGCAGATCGTACCGGGCGTCTCGGCCGCGATGGCAACGGCCGCACGAGCCGGCGCGCCGCTTGGCCACGACTTCTGCATGTTGTCGCTGTCGGACAACCTGAAGCCGTGGGCCGTCATCGAGTCGCGCGTCGCGCTCGCGGCGCAAGCCGATCTCGTGATGGCGTTCTACAACCCGGTATCGCGCGCGCGCCCGTGGCAGCTCGACAAGGCGCTCGACATCGTGCGCACGTCGCGTGCGCCGGACACGATCGTCGTGCTCGGACGCGACATCGGCCGCCCCGGCGCGTCGCTCGTCTCGACGACGCTCGGCAGACTCAGTTCGGCGGACGTCGATATGCGCACGATGGTGATCATCGGTTCGTCGACCACGCGTGCTTTTTCGACGCGGCCTCCATCGGCTCGCGGCACGCCACGCGAATGGGTTTATACGCCGCGCTGGTATCGGTAACGCACGGCCGCGGCGCCTCGTCGCTCACCACGCGTCGTGATCGTCCGGCGCTGCACATATGCAATGTGGTTGCATACGCAATGAATCAGGGATTCTCTCCCTATCCAGTTTTTTGGCGGGCCGACGATGACACCGGATAACCGCTATTTGCCGTGCTTTCGACGCGCCTATGCAAACTGACGAAGCGGCTGCAACGACAAACCCGGCCGACGCATGCGCCGCGCCCGCCGCGCTTTTGAACGCCGACGCGGTACCGATCGGCGTGCCGCTCGAATGGCCGGTTGTCGATGCGACGGTTCGCTGCTGTTCGGTCGCGGCGCGTCCGGCTTGACCGATCCGCACATGGTTGTGTCGATCGCGTCGCGAAGCACCACATGCGCGAGCATGTCAGCGACTCGGCCCGGCAGGTTGCAGGCCATGCAGGTTGCAATACGCTGCTAGCGTGCTCGCACGTTCATCCGTCCGCTGCGATCAACTGGCGAGGCGTCACATATTCGCCGTCCCACGCATGCGCCAGTTGCGCGCATCGGCCGAGCCGGACGGCATTGCTTTCGAAGTCGACGAATACGACGCGATGCGCGGCGTCGGGGCGCACCGGCATGCCGACGCTGCGCCCGTCCGACAGCACCCATAGCCAGCGCTGCTGACCCGGCTTGCGCCTCGCTGCGCCGGCCAGCAACCGTGCAGCGCGTTCGATAGCGGGCGCAAACGGCGTCCCGCCGCCGCCGCCGATCGGATCGAGCCAGCGCTCGCTCCAGCCGCGCGGTATCGCCGGTCCGAAGCGCAAATCGGCGCTCACGCCACCGAAGCAGATCAACGCGGCCTCATGCCGATCGGCACGCGCACGCGCGAACAGCGCGGCAAGCAGGCCCTTCGCGAGTGCGAGCCGCGCGCCCGCCAGCATCGAGCCCGAGCAGTCGAGCACGAAGCAGTGCAGCACGCCGCGCGGCGGCGCTTCGCGCGCAAACCGCAGATGATCGGCATGCAAGCGTTGCATGCCCTTGGCCGCAAGCGTGCGCGGCCATTCGATGCGCATGCCCGATCGACCGCGCGCCGCGTGGGCGCCGTGCTGCGCATGACGCCCATCGCCTGCCGGCCATCGAAAACCGCTGCGCGATACGCCAGCGGCGGCGTTCTTCCGATGGCTCAACGTTTTTTTGACGGAAGCGGGATCACGGCTTTGACGTGCGTGGCACTGGTGGTTTCGGGCGGCAGATAGCCCCAGTCGCCTTCGGGCGAAGCTTGCGATTGCGACGGCGTGTGCGTTTGCGTGTGCGCTTGAGTGTGCGCTTGAGTGTGCGTTTGCGTGTGCGTTTGCGTGTGCGTTTGCGTTTGTTCCCTGCTGCCGTCAGACGCAGCCGCGCGGTTGTCCCGCCCCTCGGCTCGTGCCGCATCGCGACCTTCCGGCAGCCGCTCATGCTGCACCTCGCCAGCTCGTTGACGATGCAACAACACCGCGTGCGCGACCCGATCGACGTGCGCGGCCGTCACTGCGTGCGCCGCTTCGAGCGCGGCGAGCGCGCGCGCCGCGCGCAGCATCACGAGGTCGGCGCGCATGCCGTCGACCTGCGCCGCAATGCACAGCGCGCTCACACGCTCGTGCACGGCATCGTCGAAAGCGAGTTGCGGCAGCGCATCGCGCGCGGCCCCAATGCGGCGCACGAGGTCCTGCCGCTGCCGCGCGTGGTGTTCGCGAAACGCGTGCGGGTCAGCATCGAATGCGAGCCGCGCCTTGACGATCTGCTGACGGACCTGCGCGTCGAAGCAATTTTGCAGCGCGACCATCAGACCGAAACGGTCCGTGAGTTGCGGACGCAGTTCGCCCTCTTCCGGGTTCATCGTGCCGATCAGCACGAAGCTCGCCGCATGGCTATGCGATACGCCGTCGCGCTCGACCGTGTTGACGCCGCTTGCCGCCGCATCGAGCAACGCATCGACGAGCGCGTCGGGCAGCAGGTTCACTTCATCGACATAGAGCACGCCGCGATGCGCGCTCGCCAGCAAGCCGGGCGAGAAACGCACCGTGCCGTCGCGCAGCACGGTTTCGATATCGAGCGTGCCGATCAGGCGCTCTTCGCTCGCGTTGAGCGGCAAGGTGACGAACCGGCCGTCAGGCAGCAGTTCGGCCAGGGCGCGCGCGGCCGTCGACTTCGCGGTGCCGCGCGGGCCGCTCACGAGTACGCCGCCAATGCCCGGGTCCACCGCGGCGAGCAGCAGCGCCTGCTTCAGTTCGTCCTGACCGAGCAGCGCGGCGAACGGGAAGACGGGCACGCGGCTGACTTCGCCTGGTTGCACCCTTTTCCTCTCGCCGGTTCCTTCAGTCGCGCCGTTCGACGCGCGAGTCGTGCCGTTCATCATCGCGTTCCTTCGATCTGTTGTTCGCTCGCAAGCAGATGCTGTTCGATCTGCTGCCGATACGCACCCGGTTCCTGCCATAAGCCGCGCTGCATCGCTTCGATGAGCCGCTCGCAGATGCCGTGCAGCGCATGCGGATTGTGCGCCTGCAGGAACGCGCGCGTATCGGCGTCGTTCAGGTAAGCGTCGGCGACAAGCGCATATTGATGATCGGCGATCACACGCGCGGTCGCGTCGTAGCCATACAGGTAGTCGACGGTCGCGGCGATTTCCGCCGCACCTTTGTAGCCGTGCCGCTTCACGCCATCGAGCCACTTCGGATTGACGACGCGCGAGCGGATGACGCGCGCGATCTCTTCGTTCAGCGTGCGCACGCGCGGCGCATCCGGGTTGCTGTGGTCCGCGTGATACAGCTGCGGCTGGTTGCCGGAAAAGTGCCGGACCGCCGCGGCCATGCCGCCCTGGAACTGGTAGTAATCGTTCGAGTCGAGCACGTCGTGCTCGCGGTTGTCCTGGTTCTGCAGCACGACGTCGAGCGTCGCGAGCCGTGTGCCGAATGCGTGGCGCGCGTCTTCGCCCGAGGTCTTTTGCGTGTATGCGTAACCGCCGTGTGCGAGATAGGCGCCGGCCAGATCCGCGTCCGTCTGCCACTGGCGCGTATCGATCATTTCCTGCAGGCCGGCGCCGTATGCGCCCGGCCGCGAACTGAATACGCGCCAGCCCGCGCGTTTGCGCGCCTCCTGCGCGTCGACACCGCGTGCGATCCACGCATCGCGCTCGCGCAGCACGCGCGCCCGGATCGGGTTCAGATGCTCGGGTTCGTCTTCGAGGTTCGCCACTGCCTGAACCGCCGCATCGAACAGATGCATGACATTCGGAAATGCGTCGCGGAAGAAACCCGATACGCGCAGCGTCACGTCGATGCGGGGCCGGTCGAAAGCGGCGATCGGCATGATCTCGAAGTCGGTCACGCGATGGCTGCCCGGCGCCCATTTGGGACGTACGCCGAGCAATGCGAGCGCTTGCGCGATATCGTCGCCTCCGGTGCGCATCGTTGCCGTGCCCCACACCGACAGGCCGATCGCGCGCGGATAGTCGCCGTGTTCCTGCAGATGACGTTCGAGCAGCTGCTGCGCCGATTTGAGGCCGAGCGCCCAGGCGGCTTGCGTGGGGATCGCGCGCGTATCGACCGAATAAAAGTTGCGGCCTGTCGGCAGCACGTCGGGGCGGCCGCGCGATGGCGAGCCGCTCGGCCCCGGCGGCACGAAGCGGCCTTCGAGGCCGCGTTTGAGCTGCTGCATTTCTTGCGGACCACAGGCGTCGAGACGCGGGAGCACCTCGTCGCGCAGGCGGCGCAGAACGCATGCGGCTTGGGGCAATGCGGGGCGTGCTTCCGCGTCCGGTAACGCGCCGCCCACGCCGCACAGCTCGTCCAGCAGCTTGCCGGCGAGCAGTTCCAGCCGCTCGCGCGCATCGCCGTTATGGCGCCACGGTGCTTCGCTGACCTGTTGCAGCAGCGGCGGCCTCGCGCCTTGCCACGGCGCCGACCAGTCCGCGGTCAACGGATCGAACAGACGATCGATGCCGAGATCGCGCGCGAGCGCATCGATCAGCCCCGCGTTCGCACCGTGCCCGTCGCCGACCGGATAGCGGCCGAGTGCGAGCAGCGTATCGCGCCGCTGCACGCCGCGCGGCGACTGGCCGAAGGTGTGCAGCCCGTCGCGGATCTGCGCTTCCTTGAGCTCGCACAGCCATGCATCGACGCGCGTGAGCAGCGCGTCTTCGGCATCCTGACCTTTGGGCTCGGCGATGCTCAGTTCGTCGTGCAGCCGGTGTTCGACGATCGTCGCCAGGATCGTGCGCCGCAGCAGCTTCGCGCGCCGCGCATCGACCATCAGCGCTTCGTAGTATTCGTCGACTTGCCGTTCGAGATCCTGCAACGGCCCATAGCTTTCGGCACGCGTGAGCGGCGGCATCAGATGATCGACGATCACCGCCTGCGCGCGCCGTTTCGCCTGGCTGCCTTCGCCCGGATCGTTGACGATAAACGGATACAGATGCGGCATCGGCCCGAGAATCGCATCGGGCCAGCAGGCATCGCTGAGCGCGACGCTCTTGCCGGGCAGCCATTCGAGATTGCCGTGCTTGCCGACATGCAGGACCGCGTCGATAGCGAACTGTTCGCGCAGCCAGAAATAGAACGCGAGATACGCATGCGGCGGCACGAGCTCCGCGTCGTGATAGCTCGCGTAGTCGTTCTGTTCGCGCGAACGCGACGGCTGAATGCCGACGAATACATTGCCGCAACGCCAGCCCGCGATCATGAAGCGGCCGCGCCGCACGGCCGGGTCGCATTCCGGTGCGCCCCAGCGCGCGATCAGTGCATCGCGCAGCGAGGCAGGCAGGCGCGCGAAATGGGCTTCGTAGTCGGCGAGCGCGAGACTTTGCAGCGCGGGCCTCAAGTCGCGCACGACCGGATCGTTCGTTACGCCGCTCGTCAGCAGGTCGAGCAATGCGTCGCCGTCGGCGGGAAATGCTTCGTCCGCCGCGATGCGGTAGCCTTCGTCGCGCAGCATGTGCAGAATGCCGACCACCGAGGCCGGCGTATCGAGGCCGACGCCGTTGCCGATGCGCCCTTCGCTTACCGGATAGTTCGCAAGAATCAGCGCGAGCTTCTTGTCGGCGTTATCGAGCGCGCGCAGCCGGCACCAGCGCTCGCTCAGTTCCGCGACGAATGCAACCCGCTCCGCGTCGGGCTGATAACGCACGACGTCCACTTCCGTGTGCGGACAACGATACGCGAGCCCTTTGAAACTGATCGCGCGCGTGACGATGCGGCCGTCGACCTCCGGCAGCGCGATATGCATGGCGATGTCGCGCGAGTTCAGGCCGTGGTTGTCGTTGATCCAGTCCTCGCGGTTGCCGCCCGAAAGGATTACCTGCAGCACCGGCGCGTCGCCGGCCACGGCAAGCGGCACGGGATCGTCGATCGCGCCGGCGGCGAACGCCGTGGTATTCAGCACGAGCGACGCATGATGTTGCGCGCACAACTGTGCGACGACCTCGCGGCTCAACGCATCCTTCAACGATGTGATCGCGATCGGCAGCGGATTCATCTGCCGCGCTTCTAGCGCGTCGATCAGCGCATCGAATACGGCCGTGTTGGCGGCCTGCAGATGCGCCTTGTAGAACAGAATCGCGACGACCGGCGCCGCTGGGCGCCAGCGCGCCTGCCAGTCGGCGATGGTCGGCGTGTCGTGTGCGGGGTGATAAAGCGCGGCCGCGGGCAGCGGCACCGGCAATGCGGGCTCGCGTCCGAAGCCGAGCGCGCGCCACGCGATGCAGCGCAAGAACCCTTCCGCGTTGTGCGGCCCGCCCTCGCGCAGATACCGCCAGAGCTGATGACACAACGCGGCATCGGCGGTGCTGCGCGCGAGCAGATTCGGATCTTCCTGCAAGTCGCCCGAGAACATGGCAAGCGTCTGCTGCTTGCGCTCTGCGAGCGCGACCACCTGTTCGATGCCGTACGGCCAGTACGCTTCGCCGCCGAGGTGATCGACGACGACGACGCGCGCATGCTGCAGCACGTCTTCGATATAAAAGTCGACCGAGGCCGGTTGACGCAGATACGTGACGTTCGCAAGGCGCACGCTCGGAAAACCGGCCGGCAGGCGCGGCACGACGCTCGCGAGCAGCGACAGCGTCGTATCGGCCGAGCTCAGCACGACGATGTTCGCGGGCCGCTGGTCGATCCGGATCACACCCTGCGTGTCGTCGACGAAACCGCCCGGCGTGGTGCGCAGCAAATGCATGTTCGTGCCGCCTCGTGGTGAGTGGCGCCCGCACGCGCTGTCGCGCGCGGGCGGCCTTGTCAAGCCTGTCGGGTCGCGTGCATGCGCAGCGCTTCGTCGAGCGCGCGCTGCAACACCGCTTGCTCGAGGTCCTCGCCGATCATCACGAAGCGGCTCGCCTGCGGGCTCGCCGTCGCATCGCCCTGCTGCTCCTCGGGCCGCCAGCGACGATCGAAATAGCTGTCGAAACGGCGCCCGACACCCTGGATCACGAGACGCATCGGCGCGCCGGGCAGCGCCGCGAAGCCTTTGACGCGATACACGGTATGCTGCTCGACCACGCGTTGCAGCGCGGCGATCATTGCTTCGCGCGACGGCGCGTATGCGCTGACCACCACCGAATCGAACGCGTCGTGATGGTGGTCGGCATGGTCGGGGTCGTCGGCCGAGCCATGATGATCGTGGCGCAGGTGAATCGTGTCTTCCGACGCGGACTCGAGCCCGAGCAGCGCATGCAGATCGAGCTGACCGTTCTGCGCGCGCACCACTTTGACCTGCGCCGGAATCTCTTCGCGAATGGTCGCTTCGACCGCTTGCGCTCGCGCGTCGTCGAGCAGATCGGTTTTGTTCAGAATGACGAGGTCCGCCGCGCACAACTGGTCTTCGAACAGCTCATGCAGCGGCGACTCGTGATCGAGATTCGGATCGGCTTTGCGCTGCGCATCGACGGCGAGCGGATTTTCGGCGAACTGGCCGCTCGCAACGGCCGGGCCGTCGACGACGGTCACCACCGCATCGACGGTGAAGCTATTCCTGATCGACGGCCAGTTGAACGCCTGCACGAGCGGCTTCGGCAGCGCGAGGCCCGACGTTTCGATCAGCACGTGGTCGATCTGGTCGCGGCGCTCGACGAGCTTTTCCATGACGGGAAAGAATTCTTCCTGCACGGTGCAGCACAGACAGCCGTTCGCGAGTTCGTACAGCTGGCCCTCGGTTTCGCGGCCTTCGTCGTCGCAGCCGATGCCGCATCCTTTGAAGATTTCGCCGTCGATGCCGAGTTCGCCGAACTCGTTGACGATCACGGCGGCCCGCAGTCCGCCGGCGTGCTGAAGAATATGGCGCAGCAGCGTGGTTTTGCCGCTGCCGAGAAAGCCCGTGACGATCGTCACAGGAATTTTGCGCATCTGGGTTTGCATGGCGACTTTGCGATGTGAACACGGCTCGACGTACGACACAAGGAGCGACATCGAGCACGCGAAGAAGTGGACGGAACGCCGCAACCCCGCGGCGTCAACCCTGGTCTTCCGGCCGGTATCCGGGCTGGCGAGAGCGCCGCTTCACCTTCCCACGCGAGTGAACAGTTTCTCGCGCAGTGGTTTTTCTGCCCGCGCGGCCTTGCGCGCGAACCTCGAAGCCGGCTCTGCACCGCGGCAACCGCGATGCGCTCGCCTTCCGTTGCGGGGGCAGCACAGGTTGACCTGAAGCCGCTACGCGGCAGCCGCGTTCGACAGGTTCAGGCCCGCTGTTTCCCGTTTAACTGCACACGCCGGACGGCGCGCGCGAGCACCAGAAGTGGCTGCGAGTGTAGGCGCGGTGCGGGGAGGCGTCAAGAAACGAACCGATAATCGAGCCTCGGGTTTTCGCGCCCGGGCGCAGCGATCGGCCAGGCATGCCAATGCGCCATTGCGCCCCTTGGCCGGCGGCCAGGCGTTCATGTGCTATCGTATGCGCGCGTCCGGTGCCGCATATGCGCCTAGTGCTCACATGCGGTTAAACGGGAAACAGGGATGCGCGGTTGCATGCTGCACGCGCCCAACCTGTGCTGTCCCCGCCAACGGTAAGCGGCCTGCGGACTGGATGTCCGCGCATGCGCTTCGATGCCACTGTCGGCGATCCGCCGATGGGAAGGCGAAGCACATGAGGCCGTCAGCCCGGATACCGGCCGGATGCAAGGGGGCGAACGTCACGGTCGCCAGTCGCCGGTTCCGCGGGGGACGGATACGGGCGCCCACGCATGGCGCAACCGCTTGCAACGGCTTCGCAAACGCTTTGCAAACGCTCGCCGCCGTGCACGCTATGTGGCATTGCATGACACGTCTTCATTACGCGCTTGCCGGCGCGGCTCCTTGTACGACCGCACCTCGCGCCGCCAATCTGCGCGCGCTTTTTCTCGCGCTTTGTTGTCCAACGCTTGCCGGCGGCACGCGATGACTGCGCCGCAGAAACGGCTCGTCGTCGGCATTGGCTGCAAGCGCGGCGCGAGCGTGGAACAGATCGATGCGGCCGTGCGCGGCGCGCTGGGCCCGCATGCCATCGACGACGTCCGCGCGGTCGCGACGGTCGACATCAAGGCTCACGAAGCCGGCATCGCCGGTTTCTGCGCGCGTCATGCGCTGCCGCTGCACGCCTTTTCGCGCGAGCAGATTGCGCACGGACCCTCGCTTTCCATGGGGCAGACCTCGGCGCCCTCGCCTGCCGTGCGCGCGCACGTCGGCGTCGACGGCGTGTGCGAACCGTGCGCCCTGCTCGCCGCCCCGCAAGGGCGGCTCATTGCGCCGAAGCGCGTATTCGAAGGCGGCGTGACCGTCGCCATCGCCATGATCGATTCCGTTGCGCATGCAACGTTCCACGAACGAACCCGGCATCGACAACACCATCAGGACGCTCAATGAAAACCGATCCCGAATCGCATCAGCGCATGACCCAGCGCCGTCGCGAAGGCCATGAGAAGAAACAGGCGGAAGCGACCATCGAAAAGGGTCTGCTGATCGTCAATACCGGCACCGGTAAAGGCAAGAGCACGGCGGCGTTCGGCATGGCCGTGCGCGTGCTCGGTCACGGCATGCGCCTTGGCGTCGTGCAGTTCATCAAGGGCGCGTTGCATACGTCCGAGCGCGACTTCCTCGGCAGCCTGCCGAACTGCGAGTTCATCACAATGGGCGACGGCTACACGTGGAATACGCAGAACCGCGACGCCGATATCGCCACCGCACGCAAAGGCTGGACCGAAGCCAGACGAATGATCGAAAGCGGCGACTATCAGATGGTGATCCTCGACGAGCTGAACACGGTGCTCAAGTACGACTATCTGCCGCTCGACGAAGTACTGGGCGTGCTCGCCGCGCGGCCCGAGATGCTGCATGTGGTCGTCACGGGACGGCATGCGCCCGATGCGCTCGTCGAGGCGGCCGATCTCGTCACCGAGATGCGCGCGATCAAGCATCCGTATCGCGAGCAGCACGTGAAGGCGCAGCGCGGCGTGGAGTTCTGAACGATGGCGCAGTGCCCCGCGCTCTTTATCAGCGCACCTGCCTCCGGCCAGGGCAAGACGACGATCACGGCCGCGCTGGCGCGCCATCATCGCCGGCAAGGGCGCCGCGTGCGCGTGTTCAAGACCGGCCCCGACTTTCTCGATCCGATGATTCTCGAGCGCGCGAGCGGCGCGCCCGTGCTGTCGCTCGACTTGTGGATGGTCGGCGAGTCCGCGTGCCGCGAACTGCTCGCGCAGGCCGCCGCGCAAGCGGACCTGATTCTGATCGAAGGGGTGATGGGCCTGTACGACGGCACGCCGAGCAGCGCGGATCTGGCGGCTGCGTTCGGCGTGCCCGTGGTGGCCGTGATCTCGGCTCAGGCAATGGCGCAGACGTTCGGCGCCGTCGCGTTCGGACTCGCGCACTACCGCGACGACGTGCCCATGCGCGGCGTGTTCGCGAATCGCGTCGGGTCGCCGCGGCATGCGCAGATGCTCGAAGCAGCGCTGCCGCCCGGCCTCGAATGGATGGGCTCGATCGCAAGCGCCGCGGACATCGAGTTGCCGGACCGGCATCTTGGCTTGCATCAGGCCGCGGAAATCGCCGACCTCGACAAGCGGCTCGATAAAGCCGCCGATGCGCTCGCCTGCACGCCGCTCGCCGGGTTGCCGCCCGTCGTGCAGTTCGGGCCAACGCAAGCGCCGGTGTCGGCATCGGATCCGCTGCGGCCCGACAGCGGCGCGCGACCCGGACCGCTGCCGCGCCTGCTCGAAGGCGCCCACATTGCCGTCGCGCGCGACGCCGCGTTCTCGTTCATCTACCCGGCGAACCTCGCGTTGCTCGACACGCTCGGCGCGCGCGTCAGCTTCTTTTCGCCGCTTGCCGACGAACCGGCGCCCGACACCGCCACTGCGCTCTATCTGCCCGGCGGCTACCCCGAATTGCATGCGGCCACGCTCGCGCGCAATGCGCGCGCGGCCGACTCGGTGCGTGCGCATGCAGCCGCCGGCAAACCGGTATTCGCCGAATGCGGCGGCATGCTGTACCTGCTCGAAAGCCTGACGAACGCCGACGGCACGACGACGCCGATGCTGGGCGTGCTGCCCGGCCACGTGCAGATGCGCACGCGCTTCACGGCGCTCGGCATGCAGCAGCTCGACGGCCCGCTCGGCACGATGACCGGTCACACGTTCCACTACTCGCACGTGAGCACACCGCTCACGCCCGTGCTGCATGCGACGCGTCCGCAGTCGGACGCGGCCGGCGAAGCGGTCTACCGCTCGGGCCCGATCGTCGCAACCTATATGCACAGCTACTGGCCGTCGAATCCGGCCTTCACCGCGGCACTATTCCATGGCAACGCGTTTTAACGACGCCGATCGCGCGGCGGTCTACCGCGCCATTTACGAACGCCGCGACATGCGCCACTTCGTGCGCGGCCCCGTCGACCCCGCGGTGCTGCAACGCCTGCTCGACGCCGCGCATCACGCGCCGAGCGTCGGCTACATGCAGCCGTGGCGCATCGCGCGCATCACCGATGCGGCGCTGCGCACCGCGCTGCAAGACGCGGTCGAACGCGAGCGGCTCCTGACCGCCGACGCGCTCGGCAAGCGGCGCGACGAATTCATGAAGCTGAAGGTGGAAGGCATGCGCGATTGCGCCGAAGTGCTGGTTGTCGCGTTGATGGACAGACGCGACGCACACGTCTTCGGCCGGCGCACGCTGCCCGAGATGGACCTCGCCTCGGTGTCGTGCGCGATCCAGAACATGTGGCTCGCGGCGCGCGCGGAAGGCATCGGCATCGGCTGGGTGTCGCTGTTCGATCCCGCGGAAGTACGGGCGCTGCTGGGCATGCCTGACGGCGCACAGCCGGTTGCGATACTCTGCGTGGGTCAGATCGACGAGTATTACCCGGAACCGATGCTTGAAATGGAACGCTGGGCGACGCGCGCGCCGCTTGCCGATTGCGTGTTCGAAAACCGGTGGCCGGATGCGACGGGACAGAACCGGAAAACGAAATGAAAGAACCGCGAAAAATATCGGCAGCAGAGGTCGTCTGGCTGGTCTGCTTCCTGGCACTGTGCCTTTACCCGCCGACCCTGTTCGGCAAGCTCATGGGGCTCATTGTTTTCGCGATTCTGGTCAGGGGGTATGTGCGCGGCGACCCGCGCTTCCGGTAGGCCATCGCGTTCGGTTACGCCGGCCAGTCGTGCAAGCGGCTATTCGTTCTCGTCGAAGTAGTGGCCGAATTTCGCCTGCTTGGTGCGGATATACCGCTCGTTCTCCTCACGCACCGGAATGGCAAGCGCCACGCGCTCGCAGACCGGAATGCCGTGTTTGGCGAGCGTGTCGAACTTCTCCGGATTGTTGCTCATCAGCCGCACCGACGTGACCTCGAGCACGCGCAGAATGGCGGCCGCCGAATCGTATTCGCGCGAATCGTCGGGCAGGCCGAGGTCGAGATTCGCTTCGACCGTGTCGCGCCCCTGCTCCTGCAGCGCATAGGCGCGGATCTTGTTCGTCAGGCCGATGCCCCGCCCTTCGTGGCCGCGCAGATACAGCAGCACGCCGCATCCTTCAGCCGCGATATAGCGCAGCGCGAGGTCCAGCTGTTCGCCGCAATCGCAGCGGTACGAGCCGAGTACATCGCCGGTCAGGCATTCGGAGTGCAGGCGTGTCAGCACCGATTGCCTGCCGGCGACGTCGCCCATGACGAGCGCGACATGTTCGGCATCGCCGTCGGTGACGCGAAACACATACGAGGTAAAGGTGCCGTATCGGGTAGGGAGCGTGGCTTGCGCTTCGAGCGCAACGCATTCCTGGGTATGCGGATCGTCGCCGAGCGACGGATCGTAAGACGTGGGCATGGCGTTAAGCGGATGTCTGACAGAGCCCGAGTACGACCGGGGAAATAGTTTGGAACTGGAGTTTACCGCTAAACGCGAACACCCATTCGTCATGCACCGCCGGGGCACGACGCAACGGCGCGCGTGCGGGATCCCATGTGGCCCGGCGCACCGAAGCAGCGTCGCCGTGCGCGCGACTCCCGCCTATACTGGATTGGCCAGTCCCTGACGACAGCCGCCACCCGGTGTGCTGCACTGCGAAAGGAGCCGCTTTATGACCCGCGTTGCACAAGTACTCAGATCGAAGACGGACCAGAACGTCTACACGATCGCCGCGTCGGATTCGGTCTACAACGCACTCAAACTTATGGCAGACAAGCAGATCGGCGCATTGCTCGTCATGGAAGGCGAGGCGATCGCCGGCATCGTCACCGAACGCGACTATGCGCGCAAGGTCGTATTGATGGACCGCTCGTCGAAGTCGACGCCGGTGCGCGACATCATGAGCAAGGCGGTCCGCTTCGTGCGCCCCGAGCAGACGACCGACGAGTGCATGGCACTGATGACCGAGCGCCGCATGCGCCACCTGCCGGTGCTCGATCACGACAAGCTGGTCGGCATGGTGTCGATCGGCGACCTCGTGAAGAACATCATTGCCGAGCAGCAGTTCACCATTCAGCAACTCGAGCAGTACATCACCGGAGCCGGCTGATTCCGCAATCGCAAACAGGCCGGCCCGCGCATCTGTTTCTGCGCGGGCCGGCCTGTTTGATAACGGCCTTCTTGGCCGAACGCGTGACCGGCCGGATCAATGGCCGAAATAAACCGTATTGGCCCGGTCGGGGCGCGCCGGCGCGCCGGCTTGCGACGTACCGCCCGTCGCTGCGCCATAACCGGTGTCAGCCGCCGGTTGTTGCGCGACAGCTTGCGCGTTCTGTTCCTGCACGCGGTGTTCGGCAGCCTGGATATCGGCCGGGTACGTCGCGTCGTTCGCGGTCGCCGGATTATAGCCGGCCTTTTCCAGTTGAATCAGTTCGTTACGAACCTGGGCGCGCGTCACACCCGACTCATTCGATTGCGCGAAAGACACGGCCGGAACAGCGAGCACGGCAGCAATGGCAACAGCCTTGATCAGCGATTTCATAATAATTACCTCCGACATTCTTTTTTGCTTGACTTCTTGCCCCATGCAAGAGCCAGTGACTCCATTCTATGCAGCCACGCCCTAAGGGAAAACCCCAATTCTGAAGAATCTTAATTGCGAAATATGCAAACATGCGCAGTCCATCAACCTGTCTTCGGCGATGGGAAAGGAATCGACGGAAATCGATGCGCACCGGATGCCGCGCTCATGTTTCCTTGCCGTTTTCGTTGCCGTCTTCCTTGCTGATTTCGTTCCCGACGCCGACGGTTGACCCAACGGGAATCAATAATTTGCGCGGTCCGCTGACGAACGCGCTGCCGGGTTCGTAGAACCGCAGCAGCCGGTGCATCTCGCGCGACAGGCCGATGCGTGTCGTCGTCGCGACCGGCGCGGCCTTCGTGCGTGGAATCGCACCGAGCCAGAGCCCCGTGCCCGTGCATAGATCGACGCCGTTCTGCGGCGGCCCGACACCGAACGCAAGCGTGAGCCGTCCGGGGCCGCGCGCGAGATCGCGCAGCGCGATGCCGGGACGGCGCGCCTGCATCCGGGCGATGCCTTCGAGCGGTTCGACCGCGCGCAACAGCACGCCGGCGCCGATGCCTTCATCTTCGGCAGACACGTTCAACATGTAGGACAGCCCATAAGTGAGCCGCACATACGCGTGCCCCGGCGCGAGAAACAGCGATTCGTTGTAGTGCCGACGGCCGATGAACGCGTATCCGGTCGAGTCGCCGACCGGATATGCCTCGGTTTCGACGATGCGGCCGCTGATGCGTCCTTCCGGCATGTCGTGCACAAGACACTTGCCGACCAGATACCGCGCGAGCTCGGTCGCGTCGACCGGCAATGCCGCGCGTTGGAGCGGCGCGATACGCCACGTCTTTTCATTCATTCGTCTGTCTCGCCATGCGCGTTTCGCGACCCGTGCCATGCGTCCGAAAGCAAGTCGGTTCGCGCGTCTTCGCGAAATCCGTTGTGTCAAAACCTCAGTCGCTTTCCGTAAGCGATCACTGTGGAACCAATTGCGGTATCTTTACACTCCGACAGACGTCCGCATGGCAGCCGTAACAGCCGGCCACCACAGTTTGTCAGTAGGCCACGTTCGGGTTTTCACCCGGGTTTCGCCGTACACTGCAGCACCGTTCCACGCGTTTTCATCCCAGAAGTAGAGAAGTTGGTAGTGCAGTGGTCCCCCATCCCGGGGCTGACCGTCGCTTAAGCATGACAACAGGAGAAAGTGAATGAAGGCGATCCAGGCAATCAAGGTGGTAGGTGGCGCACTGATCGTACTCGCGTCGCTCAACGCGTATTCGCAGGCAAGCGATACCGGCGCGGACATGAGCACGCAGCCGAGTGCGAAGCAACAGCACAAGGCCATGAAGAAGGCCGACCGTGCACTCGCGCGCAAGGTACGCGGCGCGCTCGCGAAGGCGAAGGGCGTCAGCGCCGCGAATATCATCGTCCGTGCCAACGCGAGCACCGGCGACGTGTGGCTCGAGGGCTCGGTGCCGGAGCAGCCGCAAGTCGACATGGCCACGCAGACTGCGCAAGGCGTGTCGGGCGTAAAGAACGTCAAGAACGACCTGACGATCCGCCCGGTCGGTCAGTAACGCGTTCTGTAACGAAGCACCCGCCGCTCTTCTTCGTGAAGAGCGGTGTTTCTGAGTCCGGTCCCCGTTCAGTTGTCCCCCGCTTTTCGCTGTCAGTTCTGCCCCGCTTCTCCCTCAGTTTTCAAACTCCCGTCGCAACTCGCGCGCAATGACGATCTGCTGGATCTGCGTCGTGCCTTCGTAGATGCGAAACAGCCGTACATCGCGGTAAAAACGCTCGATGCCGTACTCGGCCATATAGCCCGCGCCGCCGAAAATCTGCACCGCGCGGTCCGCCACCCGCCCGCACATTTCCGTCGCGAACATCTTCGCGCACGACGCATCGATCGTGATGCGTTCGCCGCTGTCGCGCCGCCGCGCCGCGTCGACGATCATGCAGCGCGCGGCATAGATTTCCGCGCGGCTGTCGGCGAGCATCGCCTGGATCAGTTCGAATTCGATAATCGGCTTGCCGAACTGCTTGCGTTCTATCGCATAACGCAGTGCGTCGTCGAGCATGCGCTGGGCGGCGCCGGTGGCGATCGCGGCGATATGCAGGCGCCCTTTGTCGAGCACTTTCATCGCGGTCCTGAAGCCGAAACCTTCGCGTTCGCCGATCAGATTCGCGGCACTCACCCGGCAATTGTCGAAGATCACGTCGCACGTGTGCGCGCCCTGATGGCCCATTTTCCGGTCGATCTTGCCCAGCGACAGGCCAGGCGTGCCCGCTTCGACCAGAAATGCCGAGATCGCACCGGCGCCCTTGCCGGTTGCATCGGTGCGCGCCATCACGGTAAAGAGGCCCGCTTCGGGCGCATTCGTGATGAAGCGCTTGGTGCCGTTGAGCACGTAGTGGTCGCCGTCGCGCACTGCGCTCGTGCGCAACGATGCCGCGTCCGAACCGGCCTCCGGCTCGGTCAGACAGAACGAGCCGATCAGTTCGCCGCTCGCGAGGCGCGGCAAATACTTCTGCTTCTGTGCCGGCGTGCCGTCGAGCACGATGCCGGTCGAGCCAATGCCGTTGTTGCTGCCGATCGCCGAACGAAACGCCGGCGACGTTTTGCCGAGTTCGAACGCAACGAGCACTTCTTCCTCCATCGTGAGACCCAAGCCGCCGTATTCTTCGGGAAGGCACAGGCCGAACAGCCCGAGATCCTTCATCTCCGTCAGCAGTGCGGCCGGAATCCGGTCGGTCTGCGCAACGATTTCCTCGTTCGGCACAAGCCGTTCACGGACAAAGCGTGTAATGCTGTCGAGCAGCAGGTTCAGGGTTTCCCGATCTCTGACCATCGCGATGCACCTCCCGAAACACCGTTCTCACATCAAACAATATTATATATTTCAATGAATTAGAATACATTCTTAATCTGAGACATGAATTGTGGGTGAGCGCTCTGGCGCGCGGATCGCGCGGCTTACGCTATAACAAAAAGGACTCAACGAATGGCCACTTCTTCGTCCGTGCTGCCTCGCTGGACCATCGTCACGCCGATCGGCGCATGGATCGTGTTCGGCGCCGCGTTGGCGCTTCCCGGGCAAGGGGCGCTGCTCGCGCTGGTCGGGATTGCGCTCGCCGGCTCCGTATTCGCGGGCGTTCACCATGCGGAGGTCGTCGCGCATCGGGTGGGCGAGCCGTTCGGCACGCTCGTGCTGGCGGTCGCCGTCACGGTGATCGAAGTCGCGCTGATCGTGTCGGTCATGTTATCGGCCGGGCCTGAAAAAGCGGGGCTTGCGCGGGACACGGTGTTCGCCGCCGTGATGATCGTCTGCAACGGCATTGTCGGCATCTGCCTGCTGGTCGGCGGGCTGCACCATCGCGAGCAGGGCTTCCAGATTCGCGGGGCGAGCGCGGCGCTCGCGGTGCTCGCGTCGTTGTCCGTGCTCACGCTCGTGATGCCGAATTTCACGCGCACGAGCCCGGGCCCCGTGCTGTCTTCGTCGCAACTGGCGTTCGCGGGCGTGTCGTCGCTCGTGCTGTACGGCGTGTTCGTGTTCGTGCAGACGGTGCGGCATCGCGATTATTTTCTCGCGGACGTGGCCGACGAAAACGTCCACGCGGCGCCGCCCAGCGGCGCCACCGCGCTGCTGAGCCTCGTGCTGCTGTTCGTGTCGCTGGTGGCCGTCGTGCTGCTCGCGAAGCTGCTGTCGCCGTCGATCGAACGCGCGGTCGCCGACGCGGGTGCGCCGCCTGCTGTCGTCGGTATCGTGATCGCGGCGCTCGTGCTGCTGCCCGAGGGTTATGCCGCGGTCCGCGCCGCGCGCGCGGACCGTCTGCAGACGAGCCTGAACCTCGCGCTCGGTTCGGCGCTGGCGAGCATCGGGCTCACGATTCCGACCGTGGCAGTCGTGATCCTGTGGACCGGGCAGCCGCTCGTGCTCGGCATCGACGGCAAGGACACGGTCATGCTGATTCTTACGCTGCTGGTCGGCACGCTGACCCTCAGCACCGGGCGCACGACGATTCTGCAAGGCGCCGTGCATCTTTCGCTATTCGCGGCGTATCTGTTTCTGTCGGTGGTGCCGTGAGCGCGTCAATCAATGAGCGCCTGAGCGAGCAGACGGGCAGACGCGCAGACCTGCTTTCCGTCGCCACTCGCGCGCGCCGCGTACGGCGTCCCGCTCAATAGTTCGTCGACAGATACGGCGACGTGAGCGGCGTCGGCGGGAACGTCGTCAAATAACTGCTCTGCTTCGTAAAGGCGTAGCGCACGTAGACCGCGCCGACGAACTCGCGGTACTCGTATGCGTTGCCGAACGACGCCGACGCGCCCACCGTCAGTTGCGGTGCAAGCTGATATTCGCCGACGGCATCGACCGAGTACGACACGCCTGTGTGGCTTTGCGCGGGATAGACCGCACCCGGATCGGGCGCGAGGTTCTGGCTGGCCGCCGACGCCTGCTGCTGCGCATTGGTCGGGTAATACGGCGAACTGTCCTGCCGGTAGTGCTGTACGCCGACCGAGCCGCCGAAGTCGTACGCAAAGCGGCCGTTCCTGCCGGTCCAGCGGATCGGTATATTCAGGATCACGTACTGCTGCGGGCTGAAGTAACCGCCCTGGCCGAGCGTGAAAAACGACAGGTTGTTCGCGTAGTGCATCACCGTGGTGTTGACGCCGGCCGTGAAGGTCTGATCTTCGTCCTTGTACAGACGCGTGTAGAACCCGCCGCCGCCCTTGCCCGCCGTGTTGCTCTTCACGTTGTGGCCTTCGAGGTACTGGAACTCGCCGTTCAGGTAGACGCCGCTCGTGCCGTCGTCCCATGCGAGATCGCCGCGCAGTCCATTCTGCGTCACGCCGCCCCACTCCTGGCCGGTCGCATCGTCCTTCGTACCCGCATAAGACAACAGACTGTCGGTGACCGCGCGCCGGCCCGCGGTCAGCTTGTACGACAGCTGATCGGTCAACGCGCCGCTGTACTGCAGCCCGCCGACGACGTTCTGCTCGCGAAAGCCGAACGGCGTCGCGCCGACGTCGGCTTTCAGCCCGCGAATCTCGTAGCCGAGCGACACGCCTACACCGGCCGCATGCTGGGACCCGGACGGCGTCGTATTGCGTATGAATGCGCCGGAGCCGAAGCGCGCGAGCGTGTTCGGCGATGCGTCCGACGTGCCGGCATCGAGCGACACCGGCGTCGCGGTAATGACGACGTGGCCGTCGCCCGCATGAATGCGGCCTTCGAGCGGCGCTTCGATGTCGTTCAGATTCGACAGGCCGTTTTCGCCGTTGCGGTTGCGAAATACGATGCCGCCGCCCGCCGTGCTCGTCTGTGCGCGGTCGATCTGCGCGAGTTCTTCTTCGACGGTCATCGTCTGCTGCGTTGCCAGCGACGGTGCTTGCGCGGCGGCTTGCGGCTGATACGGCGCGTACTGGCCTGGCGCATTCATGCGCGGCGCAGGCGCGGGCGGCTGCGGGACGTAGGGCACGAGACCGTAACCCTGGTTCGTATAGCCCTGTGGAACCGGCTGCGGCACATAAGGCTGCGCTTGATATGGCGGAGAGGCGTATTGCTGCTGAGCTGGTTGCGGGTATGGTTGCGGCGCGTAGGGCTGCTGCGGATAGCCTTGCTGTGGATAGCCTTGCTGTGGGTAGCCTTCCTGCGGGTAGCCTTGCTGCACATAGGCAGGCGGATACGCGTTCTGCACATCCGGGTTTCGCGCACTGCGGTTCGTCGTGTCGCCTACGTTCTTGCCGGACGTGCGCCGCCTGGCGGTGCTCGTGCCGCCCTGCTGCCGATCGTTGCCGGCCGCCGCGTCCGCTTGCGCCCGGGCGGCTTGCGCAGACATCGGCCATGGTGTGCTGACGTAGCCGTCGCCGGGCTGTCCATAGCCCGGCGCGGGTTGCGCGTACGGTTGCGGCTGCGCATACGCGGAAGCCGGCATAGGAGCAGGTTGCGCGTAACCGCTCGCTTGCTGAAAGCCCCCTTGAGCCGGATACGTCGGCGCCGCGTTCGACACGCCCGCCTCTCCCTGCGCGGGATAAGGCTGCCCGGGCGCGAGGCCGCCGCCCGATTGCGACGAACCGTATTGATCCGGACCATAGCCATCCATGTCCGGCGACGCGGCGGGCAGCGCGCTCGCCGTCGGCGCAATCGGATTCATCGGCGTCGCGGGCGCCGCTGCGACATGCGGCGCACTCTGAGCCGACTGGATCGGCGGTAGATAAGCAGGCATATCGGGCATCGGATACGGTTGAGACAAAGACAAAGCAGTGTTGACAGACGCACCGCGCGATCCGCCGACGGGCGCACCGGTCGGCGCAGCGGCCGCACCCGGCGACGCACGGCCCGATGCGCCGTTCGCTGCGCCGGACGGCTCAGCGAACGAAGCCGCAAGCGGCGACGTCGGCACATCGCCCGCTTCGCCCGTCACCTTGTTCGAAAACGGATTGATGCCAGGCGGCGGAATCGGCCCCGACGGCCGCAGCGGCGTATTCCACCCGCTTTGCGCGCCTTGCTCGCCCGGGGCCGCCGACGCGCCGCTCTGCGCAAGCAATGCGCGCCGCAGGTACTGCGCGGCGAGCGTGTCCTTGCCTTGCGCGCGATACATACGCCCCGCGGCAGCGAGCACGTCGAAATTGTTCGGCGCCGCGGCAAGCGCCTGCTTGATGGCCGACTCGGCAAAATCGAAGTCGCGCGCCGACGTCGCGGCCCCCGCCGCCGCGGTTAGCAAACCGACGTCGCCTGGCCGCTGCGCGAGCGCAAGCCGGTACGTCGCGAGCGCGTTCGAATTGTCCTTTGCCGCGGTGTAAAGCCGCGCGAGGGCCGCAAGAAGCTCGGGATCGTTCGGACGTGCGGCGAGCCACGGTCCAAGCACGTCATAGGCGCTCGCCAGATCGTTCGACTGCCGCAACGCGTCGGTACGCCGCACGACGATCGCAACGTCGATCCGCTCGAAGTCGCGCCGCTGCTGCGCCGTGAGCGGCATCGACGAAAGACGGCGCATCGCTTCGCCAAGTTCGGCGTCCTGGCCTGCGTTGAGCAGAATGCCGGCGTCCGTCAGCAGCAGGTTCGCATCGCCCGGCGCACGCGCGAGCGCGTTGCGCACGATCATCAGCGCGCGGCCCGGGTCGCCGGTGTTCGCGTAGCCGTTCGCGATCACGCCGATCAGTTCGGGGTCCTGTCCGGCGAACGGCTCGGCCGCCTGCAATAGCGCGTGCCCTTGCGCCGCGCGGCCGCTGCGCGCGAGCGCGATCGCTTCGTCGGCCTGCTGATGAACCCATAGCCGGTGCTGCAGCACCGTCATCGGCTGCGTGCGCTTGTCGGCCGGAATCCGGTCGAGCTGGCTCAATCCATAACGCCAGTCCTGCATGTCGGCCGCGAGCAGCGCGCTTGCATAGAGCGCGTCCGGCATGTCCGGATGCAGCGCGACGAGGCCGTCCATCATGCTCTTCGCGTTTGCATACGCGCCCTGCTTCGCGTAGATGCGTGCGAGGTCGAGGCGCAGCCACGGATCGTCAGGATTGCTCTGCAATGCGTCCTCGAACAGCGTGCGCGCGCTGCCAAGGTCGCCGCGCGCTTCCGCCGCGCGCGCCTGCGCGGCCTGGGCGGCGCCGCGCAGTTTGTCCGTGCCGCCAACCTTCTCGCGCTGTTCGTCGGTCAACTGATTCGCGAACGCGAGCGCTTCGTCGCCGCGTCCTTGCGCGGCGAGCGCGCCGACCAGTCCGCGAATCGCGTCGGGATTGTCCGCCTGGCGCCGTAGCGCCATGCGGAACGCCGCTTCGGCGCCGCGCGGGTCGCCCGTTTGCAGCAGCAGGTCGCCAAGCGCGGTCTGCGCGGTCACGTCGCCGGGGCTCACGGTGATCGCGCGCTCGAACGAGGCGCGCGCCTGCGTGAAGTTGCCGTTGCTCTGTTCGCCGAGGCCCTCGCTCGTGTACATCCAGTAGGTCGCGCTATTGAGCGCTTCGCGCCAGTGCGCGGCGCCGCCCGCCTGCGACGCGCGCTGCAGGTAGTCGTGCGCCTGCTTGAACTGCTCCTGCTTCAGATACGCGACACCCATGCCGCCCAACGCATCGGCATCGTTGGGCGATGTCGCGAGCACCGACGAAAAGCGTGCCTTCGCGACCACGAGATCGCCACGGTCGAGCGCGGCGAAGCCGTCGGCGATCGTGCGGGCGCGCGCGTCGACCGTGGCGTCCTGCTGCGCGCGCTCGCGCGCCCGGCGGTCCTGATCGGCGATCGAGTCCGCGCGCGCCTTGACCGGGACGTCGTCCGGCACGACGTTCAGATAAGCCTGGAAGAGCGGCGCGTCGGAGGCGCGCACGCCAAGCCATAGCAATGCCTGGCGCCAGCTCGCTTTCGCCTGCGCGCCGAAGGTCGGATCGTTCGCGAGTTGCGCGAGCCGCGCGATGCCGTCGCGCCGGTTCGCTTCACGGTAAGTCAATTGCTGCGCGTAGGCGAGCGCGAAGCGCGGGTCTTCCGGATGTTCGCGCGCCAGTTGCTCGAGGCCGCGCCGCGCCTCTTCCCAGCCCTGCGGCGTACCGCCGAGCGTCTGGTAGTACTCGAGCGCAAGCTGCGGATCGGACGGTTTCGCGCCGAGCGCCTGCCGGTACTGCTGCGCGGCCGACGCGGCCTGGCCGCTTTGCGCAAGACGCCTCGCATCGTTGACGGCCTGATCGGTCGGGCTCGCTTCGCCAAGACGCCGCGCGAGCTCGCCGAGCGCCGGGTAATCCGGCGCCGCCGCGCGCAGGCGCGCAAGGTACTGCTGTGCGCCGCTGCCATCCTTGCGGTCGGCGAGCACGATACCCATGCCGTATAGCGCGTCGGGCTGTTTCGGGTCGATACGCAGGACTTTCTGCCACGCCTGTTCGGCGAGATCGCCACGCTTGTGCGCCTGCCAGTACTTGCCCTGATCGATCAGCACCTTGAGCGGATCGTTTGCCGGCGTTTGCGTTCCGGTTTGTGCCAGCGCGGCCATCGGCGCCGCTGCGCCGGCCCCGAACACGAGCAGAACGCCGATTACGAGCGCGCGTGGGCGGGTGAGCATAAGGTCTCCCAACGCGGCTGCAGCCGGCCGGTTGCATCGAAGCGATAGCGGCCGTCGGCGGCGCCGGTGCCGAACAGCATCAGAACCTCGTCGTAGTAGACAGGCTGGTTGCCGCCACGCACGAACGCGTCGGACGACGTTGCGTCGCTCGGCGCGGTGCTGGCCGCCGACGCTCCGAGCGCGGCCAGATGCGCTTGCGCGAGATTCGCCGCGCGTGCGTCGTTGAACGCGCGCAGATAGGGCAGCAGCGCGCCCCAGAAGCCGAGCGGCGCTTCGCCTTGCGCGACGCCGCTCGTCGTCATCACGCGTTCCGGCGGCACGCCGGTTTTCGCGATCTGCTCGCGCATCCCGCCGAGCGCATCGAGCCACGCTTTCGCGAGCGGATCGGACGCGTCGGTCAGGCCCGCCCACAGGTACACGCGAATCGCGTCGTAACTGCCGATGTCGCCGTTTTTCGGATCGACAACAAAGCGGCCGTCGCGCCAGGCGGCCCAATCGGGTGCGAAGCCGCGCGGCGCCGTGGTTTTCACGAGCGTGTACGCATTGGCCGCAATGCTTGCCCATGGTCCCGACGGCGCTTGCGCTGCCAGTGCGCGCAGCAGCGGCAGCGGCAGGTAACTCGGATTGAGCCGCGTCGTGCCGCCCGTCTGAAAACCGTGCGGGCCCGGCAGCAGCATCGGCCCGAGGCCGGCGAGCGTGGCGACTTCCTGCTTCTCGATCTGCGTCACGAGCGCCCAGGCGAGCTTCGAGTACGAAGGCTCGTGCCACAGCCGCGCGGCTTCGAACAGATCATAAGCAATCCAGAGGTCCGAGTCGGACGCGGAGTTCGGATCGAGCACCCCATACGAACCGTCGGGCTTGCGGCCCCACTGCCAGGCCGGCAACTGCACGTCGGCGCTATCGAAGCGCCCTGCCGAAAGATTCGAACGCGTCCAGCCCAGCAGCCGGTCGAATGTCGTGCGATCGTTCGCGACCAGGGCGAAAAACATCGCGTACGACTGCCCTTCCGACGTGGTCTGCTGCACCGCCGTCGAATAGTCGACGACGCGGCCGTCCTGCTGCACGAAGCGCGCGAGGAACTGGCGGTAGGCGGTCCAGTCGCCGCAATTCGCGGGTTGAGCCGCACGCGCGTCGGCGGCCGGCGCGGTAAGCGCAAGCGTCAGCACGACTGCCAGCGCGCTCCCAGCATCCGCAGCACTCCACATGGCCCCACGCTTCACGCCAAACGCGGACCTCAGCGCCGAGCCGATCCGATGCGAACGATGAAGAAGTGTCCGCATATCAATCCTGCAGCCGGCGCGCCGCAATCGCGCGCAGCAGCCGGTAGAAGAACGCCGCGATAATGAGCGCCGCGATCAGGCCACCGGCGAGCAGCAGCAACGGGTGCACCGACAGCACCCAGTGCATGTACTGGATCGGCGACAGATGCCCGACGTAATAGACGTCTCCATTCGACACGACTTCGAGCGTGCGCCCGCGCACGACGGTCAGCGCCCCCTGGATCTGGCTCACGAGATCGGGATCGAGCATCGCCGTGATCAGGTCGTTATCGGACTGACCCGCGGCGCCGATCAGCGCTACCACGCTGCGCCCCTTGCGCAACGGCGACTGGAAACCGGTCAGCAGCGCGTCGCCCGACGCGCCGACGAGCGACAGGTCCGCGCGGCCCGCGGTCCGCACGCCGCCGCGGTCGCCGTACCACCACGTCGAGAGGCGGAACGAGGTGTTCGACATCTGCCAGCGGCGCGCGTCGTCGTTGGAGGAAAACGGCATCGACTTTTCCCACGTCGTCAGCAACGGCTGCTGGCCCGGCGCGCCGAGCACGAGCAGATCCATATCGGCATAACGCGCGATATCGCCAGGCGCGCCGACCGTTACGCCGGTCACCGGGTAGCCGGTCGATGCGCCCATGCGCCCCATCGCCATCAGATAGAGACTGTAGTCGCCGGGATTCGGCTGCGCCGGCAGGATCACCGCGGTCTGCGACAGATCGGCCATTCGCGTGAACGGGAAGCCGCTGTTCGCGAATGCGGCGAGGTCCGGCAACGCCATGTAGTGCGGGAACGACGAGAGGTCGATCGTCGAGTCTGGGTCGATTGCGCCGCGCACATTGTCGAGCACCTGGCCCCGGCATTCGCCGGTCTTCGGCATGTCGTAGTAGAAGTGGAAGCGCAGCTGCGCCTGCGATGCGAGCAGATGCGGCGGAATGTAGATTTCGCGCTGTGCGGGCCCCGTGTGATCGGGCCGCAGGCGGTTCAGATAGCGGCCGAGGTCGAGCGCCGAGGCCGACTGCGCGGGAATGCGCAGCGACCGCACGAACGTGTTGCCGACGCTGATATTGAGCGTCGAGCGGTCAGGCGCGGGCCGCGCGGTGAAGCGGTAACGCAGATCGATCGGCACGCCTTTCGAACGCCACGTGAACAGGTCGGGGGCGGCGCGCAGATTCACGCGAACCACGTCGGAGTTGTAACCGGACACCGATAACTCATTGGCCGGCGTCAGTTCGCCGAAGCGCACCGGGCGGTCGGTCGGCAGCCAGCGCGGCGCGTCGTAGGGCTCGCGGGCGCGCAGCGCGTCGACATGCGTGATGGTCTGGACGGAGCCCGCAAGCGGGGCGACGCCGAGCGTCAACGCATCGGCGGCGATCTTCAGCTCGCGCGTATCGCGGCCCAGCACGAGCAGCAGCTTGCCGCGCGCCGGCGCTTCGCGGTCCACCACGGCCAGCATCGGACCGTCGATTCGGGGCAGCTTCACGCCGGCCGGGTGTTCGTCGCTGGTTGCGAACACAACGGCATTGCCTGACAGCGGCGGATTATCGAGCTGGGCCGGAAACAGCGCGCCGCGATAGCGCGCGAACGCGCCGAACCACGATGCGACGATGCCGGCCGCTTCGAGCGTCTGCGCATCCGGCTTTTCGGCGAACACGAACGGCAGCTCGAGGCGGCGGATATCGCGGCGGTCGAAGAAAGGCAGCGGCAGCACGCCGAGATCGGGCTTCGTCGCGAGCGAGCCGAACGTCAGATCGAGCGTGCTCGCATTGCTGACCGTCGCCCACAACGCGCTGCTCGCCGGATCCTCGCAGCCCTGCGTGTAGTGGCCGATCAGCTGCACGTTCAGGTTATTGAACTCGGTGATGAGCCGCGGCTCGAGCGCAATGTCGCGCGCCACGAGCACGCCCGCCTGCTCGCGCGGCAGCGGCAGCGTGGCCGCGACTTCACCGTTCACGAGCACTTTCAGATGCGACAGGTTCGCGAGCAGCGACGGCGAATAGCTGTAGATCAGATGCAGCGTTGCGCCCGTCGCCACTTCGTCGGCGCGCACCGAGAACGGCACGCCGTTCTGGCTGTCGACGCCGCGCAGCTGCAGCGGATCGAGCGCACCGAGCTGCTCGAATGTGAACACCTGACGCCGGCCGCCCGAAATGAGCGTGCCCGCATCGGCCGTGGTCGGCATCGTGTTGCGGCCCGCATGCACGGCGGCGAAGGCCGGCGCGACAGGGTCGGCGAGCGCGGGCTGCGCAGCGGCGCGCGCATCGAGCAGGCGTGCCGGTCCGGGCGCGGCGCCCATGGACATTCCGGGGTCGGCCGGGGCGAGCGGCGCGCCGCCTTGCGCAGTGGCCGGCCGCTGCGGCAATGGCGCCGCCTGTTCCGCGTCGGTCGCCGCAGGTCCCGCCGCTTTTGCCGCGGGTATTGCCGCGGGTATCGCACTCCCCAGACCGAGCACTGCCACGCCGGCTAGCAGCAGGCTCAATGCACCGCGCAGGCGATGCATACGGCCCGTCGTTGGCCGGCTCCTACATGTCGTCGAACCGCCTGCGCGACGGCACACCATGGGTCGAAGCGCAGCGCCATCGCGCAAGTCACGCGGGTCCGATTCAAACGAGTCACTGCGCGCGTCGTCGTCACGTCGCATGTTCCCCATGAGTTTATTTTCCGTCTTTGGAATCGTTGGTGTTGTTGGCGGCCGCCTTGCGCTTGCGTCCGAATGCGCGCAGATCGGCATAAAGATGTTCGAAGAGTCCCGAGATGCCGCTCAAGCCGACGCTCATTACGTGGCCGAGGCTGCGCAGCGGCGTATCGGCTTCGCGTCCTTCGGCCCAGCCGGTCCACGCGTCGGCGCGCGCGAATGTGCTTTGCACGAAGTCGAGCTCCTGTTCACGCGTCATCGGCGCGAAACGCAAGCCGACGCGGCCGGGCACGGAATACGTGACGTCGGCCGGAAACACGAATTCGTCGTTGCCGCGAAACAGCGACACCACGACACTCTCGTGCAGCGGCACATGCGTCGCGCCGGGCAGCTTCAGCGCAACCCCGCCCTCCCCATAGTCGACGGTCTCGCATGCGAGCGTGCGGCCGGTCGTGAAGCGCAGCGACGCCGGAAAGCGCATCGCCACGCGGTGCGTGCTGCGCACCTGGCGCTGCTCGCGCGCGGCAGCGACGCTCGCGCCGAGAATCAGCATGTTGTAGCCGGTCCACGCGAGGTTGAGGAGCGTCGTTTGCACTTCGCTCGGCGAATGCCGGTTCAAGCCGATATGCACGCCGCCCGCGATGAAGCCGAGCAGATTCAGCAGCAGCAGAATCAGGTACGGCCGCGAAATGCTCCAGTCGAAGTACTGCTCTTCGATGCGCCCGCCCTTCGCCGTGACGTTGAATTTGCCGAGCTTCGGGTTGATCAGCGCGAGCAGCGTCGGCGCCGTGATATACGACGCCAGCACCGATTCATACACCTCGGACCAGAACGAATGGCGGAATTGCCGCTGCATCCGCGAGTTCGTGATGTTTGCGTGGAACATGTGCGGCAGCGCGAAAATCGCGATCGTGCCGGCCGCGGCCTGGATGATGTGCGCATTGAAGAACAGATACGACAGCGGCGCCGTCAGAAACACGAGACGCGGAATGCCGTAGAAGAAATGCAGCATCGCGTTCAGATAGCAAAGCCGCTGCCCGAGCGACAGTCCGCGGCCGAAGAGCGGATTGTCGATGCGGAAAATCTGCGTCATGCCGCGCGCCCAGCGGATGCGCTGGCCGATGTGCCCACCGAGGCTCTCGGTCGCGAGCCCCGCCGCTTGCGGAATCGCGAGATACGCGGTCGTGTAGCCGCGACGGTGCAGCTTCAACGCCGTGTGCGCGTCTTCGGTCACCGTCTCCACGGCAATGCCGCCGACCTCTTCGACCATCGAGCGGCGCAGCAGCGCGCACGAGCCGCAGAAAAACGTGGCGTTCCACAGGTCGTTGCCGTCCTGCACGAGCCCGTAGAATAGTTCGCCTTCGTTCGGCACCTTGCGGAACGTGCCGAGGTTCTTTTCGAACGGATCGGCCGAAAAAAAATGGTGCGGCGTCTGCAGCATCGACAGCCGCTTGTCGCGCAGAAACCAGCCGAGACCGATCTGCAAGAACGAGCGCGTCGGAATGTGGTCGCAGTCGAAGATCGCGAAGTACTCGCCGTCGGTAATCTTCAACGCCTCGTTGATATTGCCGGCCTTCGCATGGCGGTTGTGCGTGCGGATCGTCCATGCCACGCCGACTTCTTCGCAGAACGCCTTGAAGTCGGCGCGGCGGCCGTCGTCGAGCACGTGGATCGACAGTTTGTCTTTCGGATAGTCGAGCGCGATCGCCGCATAGATGGTCGGTTTCACGACCGACAGCGGCTCGTTGTACGTCGGGATGAAGATATCGACGGTCGGCCACCGGCTGCGCTCGGCGGGCAGCGGCATCGGCTTGCGCTTCAATGGCCACGCGGTCTGAAAGTAGCCGAGCAGCAGCACGAGCGCCGCATACACTTCGGCCGCGACGAGCAGCAAACCCCAGATCGCATCGAGCGGATGTTCCCAGTGCGTCGTTTCGGTGAGGCGCCAGTACATATAGCGGCCCGTCGCGATCACCGAGAGCATGATCATCACGAGCGTCGCGAAATGTCCGTTGGCGCGGCGAAACAGCAGCGCGCAGACGAAGCAGCTGAGCGCGAACGTCAACTGCTCGCCGAACGCGAGCGGTACCGTGAACACGAAATACAGCACGACGACCGCGAAGATCACGAGCGCGATGCTGACCGGCTTGCTGCCGAGAATGCGCCCGTCGATAAGCCGCGACGCGAACCGGTCGAAGGGCGAGCGGCGCGGCGGTTCCATGTCCGCGGCGGCGAGAATGTCCTCGGGCGTGGCGCTCATGCGACGCTTCCCTGCAACGACGCCTGTCCGTTCAGCCGTTCGTCGAGCCAGTCGCCGCACATGCGCAGGTCGGCGGCCGCCTGGCTCAACGGGTCGTAGTGAATCACCGTCGTGTCGTACGCAAGCGATTCGCTCACGCCCTGATCGAGATGCACGACGCCTGGAAACAGGTGCGGCTCGAGCGAGGCGCGCAGCACCTTGAGCACGTCCTTCGTCAGATTGCGTCCGATGTCGACCTGGTTGATCACGTAGCCATAACCGATAAAGTCCGCGCGCGGCACCGCGTAGGTCTGGATCAGCCGCTCCATCTGCGGTATGGCTGCGTACGACGCGGCATCCGCGATCACGACGTTGAGCACGAAACGGGCCGCGAGCAGCGCCGCACGCGTATAGACGGTCGCGCCCGGCGGCGTGTCGATCAGCACGATGTCGGCGGGCTCGAGGTCAAGCGACCCGAGCGCGGCGCGCACGAGATGCGGGTCGCTGTCGAGCCGCGCTTCGAATGCGCGGCGATCGTCTTCGTTGAGCGCGCCATGCGGCAGCACCGTCACGCCATCGATGCCGTCGAACATCACGCTGCGCCACGGGTCGCCGCTGACCGTCGCGCGCGAGACGCCATCGAAATGATCGACCGGTATGCCGAAGTGCAAACGCAATGCGTTTTGCGGATCGAAATCGACCGCGATCACGCGACGTCCATTCGAGCCGAGCACCGACGCGAGATTCGCGGCAAGCGTCGTCTTGCCCACGCCGCCTTTGGCGGACACGACCGCGATGACTTTCATGAACGTTGGCCGCCCGGCTTCTGGCGGTCGCGGCGCGGGGCCGCGGCCAGTCTCGCGAACATCGTCGCGAGATCGCGTGTGTCGCGTTGTGTCGCTGGCGCTGGCGCTTGCGCCGGCGGTGCCGAAAACAGGCCTGAGAGAATCGAGCGTGGTGCGGGCGATGCAGGGTGCGGTTGCGGTTGCGGTTGCGACTGAAATGGCGATTGCAATGGCGACTGCGCCGGCGTTTGCAACCTCGGCTCGGCTTCCTGGGCTCGTGCCGGCATGCGCACGTCCGTTGTATCGCTCGTTATCGGGGTGCGAGCAAACGTTTGCTTTCGATTTGCAAAGAAGCTTGCATCAGGCTCGCGCGATGTTTCTCGTGTCGCGTCGCTCGTCGCACGCAGATCGGGGGCCGGCGCAGCCGGCTCCGTGGATGCGCGCAACGTGCTCGGGTCCGCCGGCGCGACGGCCGCGGCCATGCCTGCGGCCGCCTGTGCATGTCGACCCGACGCGCTTTGCGCATCGCTTGACGTAGCCGCCGCGCGAGGCGGAGAACTGAATCGCGATGCAGCTTGCCGCGCGGCGTCGACCGGCGGCGGCATCATCGCGTGCCGGTGACTGCGCGCGAACAGCGGTAACCGTGGCGAGGCGGATGTGACCGGGTCACGCGTCACATCGTCGTCTTCTGCCGCCATGGCAGCCGCGGTTGCGTTCGCGGCCGGCGCCGCCGTTGCGGCTTTTACGTCCTGCGCCGGCGCCGCCGACTTTGTCGACGCCGGGCGTCCTGCTCCAGGGACCCGCTCCGGTTGTGCGATATCGAGCGCGGACAGCAAAGGCCAGCGCGCAGCCGCATGCTTCGCATCGTCGTCGCGCGCGACTTCCTGATAGCGGTCGGGATTACCGCCGAATCGCTGGAAGAGATTATCGATGTCATCCGAAACGCTCATGTCTGCTACCCCCGGGACCAGATGGGCCCGCTCCTTTCGTTCTTGCTTGTTGCCTGCTTGTTGCCTGCTTGTCGCCTGCTTGTCGCCTGCTTGTCGCCGTGCCTGCGCGGCGCCTTTGCAACGAATTGCCATCGATGATCGTTGATGTTCCACGCGACATCGATGCACGTGTCGCTCTCGCTTCACTCGCGCCGGTTCCTCATGCGGTCTTCGATAGCCTGAATTCGAATGCGCGATGCTGGCTGGCCTCAACCTGACGCAAGGCCAGCCCAGCCGCGCCCAGTTCACTGAGCCATCGCTGATAGGCGCCCTCGAGAAACGCCGGCGTCCAGGTCGCGGCCGTGTTGCCGAACGCCGCAAGCGGCGCGCAGAAATGTTCGATCGCGAGGTATTCGTCCTGCTCGACGAGATTCACGAAACCCCAATCGAGCGAAGACCAGGTGGTGTTGAAAAATGCGGCGAGTTCGTCGAGCGTGGCGCATGCGCCGGCCGGATGTGCATCGGCAAATCTGACACCGATGCGTGCCATCAGCTCGCGCAAGTGTGCGGTATCAAGCTGGGTTTCGAATTCCTGAGCCAGCGCGGTCAGAAAACCACGCCACTGCCTTGAAGCCTGATGACTTGCGTGATAGTCGAGCAAAGTGGCCGTGTGTTCGTCTCGCATGTCCGGAAATTTCTTCACGTTTCATTGACTGCACCGGTACCGGCGGACGCCGGATTGACGCGGCATTGCACGGAATTCAGGTGCCGCGCAACGGCGTCGCCAGCATAGCATCGTTCGATGCTCATAAAAAAGCAAACATCGATGCGGACCGCATCCGGCTTGTGTATCGTTGGGAATGAGCGACGTTTTGCGATTCGCGCGAAAGCGGTTCTTGACGCGAGTGGCGCCTGAGCGGATCGCCCGAGCGGATCGCCTGAGCAAAACCACTCGCATTCATGTCTCCGGCGGTGGACTCGCCTTCGCGAAGTACCGCGAGTTATCTTTTCACGCTGACTTTGAAGACCAGGTTTGCACGTAACGAAAGGCGCACGGCGACCGGCCACTAACGCCGAACCATCGAACTACCGGAACCGCACCATGAACGATCAACAAGCCAGGCAATTTCTCGCCGACGTGCGCAAGCCGCTGCTCGCGCTGCACAAGACGATCCTCGAGCACGAGCGCGCCGGGTATGAAAAGGAAGTCGGCGCCGTCACGCCGGCGGCGTTTTTGCAGGCGCTGATCAACCACCCCGGCTTCCGGTGGCTCGGCGCCTTGTCGACAGTCATTGCGAACGTCGACGAGATGCTCGACGCCGATGACGCGACGCCGGAAGAGCGCATCGGCGCGGCGCAAGGCGTGGTTGCGCTGTTCACACAGGAACAGCCTGGCAGTGCATTTCTGTCGCATTACCGGCAACTTTTACAGGCGAGTCCGGACGTGCTGCACGAGCACGGGCGCGTTGCGCAAGTGTTGCGCCAGATAGGCCTATAACTGGTCAAAAGACCGTTTTATGCGCGTCGCGTCCCGAACTCCCTCACCTTGGGGCAAAGCAGCATGCGTCGATCTGCGATGTCGTGAATCGCGCATCTCGATCGACCAGCGAGGCGACGCTTCACGAAAGGCTGCATGGCGCCGCAACAATTCACCCTTGTGAGCAGCACTGTTTTCCGATCGCACCGGCCCTCGCCCACCTCGAGGTTAGCTCCGGTCCCGCCTTGCATTACCTGGCAATGCTTTCTATCGCGGTTTCGCTTCGACCAAAGGTGAGACTTTGCGGGATGTCCTCGATGCTGTCGATGCGGCAACGCTAATTCGCCGCACTCAGCTTGCGCCATAGCGTCGTCTTGCTGATACCGAGCAGCTCGCATGCGCGGTCGCGATCGCCGCCGCATGCGTCGAGCGCCGCGCGAATTTCGTCCGCTTCCACGCGGCGGCTACGCTGGCGCAGCGTCAATGCGCGCGAAGCTTGCGTCGTACCGTCGAAGACCTCGGGCGCGATCGAGCGCAAATCGTCGACGGTCAGCGACAGTGCGCGACTGCGTTCGGCGCTCGCGCTACGCTTATCGCTTCCCGCGCTTTCATCGATTTCATCGCTTTCAACCAGTTCTACTGCGATGCGCTCGATCACGTTCTGCAACTCGCGCACATTGCCGGGCCACGCATGCCGCGCAAGCGGCTCGCGCACGGCAGCCAATGCGCGCGCCGCCTGCGCGGCGCTGCTGATATGCGCCGCGAGACGCGGCTCGCGCCGTGCCGCCTGATAGAGCAGCTCGGCGGCAAGCGGCGCGATGTCCGTTTGCCGCTCGCGCAACGGCGGCAATGCGACATTCAGGATGTTGAGCCGATAGAAAAGATCGGCGCGAAATTCCCCCGCGTCGACTGCGTCGGTCAGCGCGCGATGTGTTGCCGCGACGACGCGCACATCGATGCGCGTCGGTTCCGTCGAACCGAGGCGCACGACCTCGCGCTCCTGCAACACGCGCAACAGCCGGCTTTGCAGCGGCAACGGCATTTCGCCGATTTCGTCGAGAAACAGCGTGCCGCGATGCGCGGCTTCGATCAATCCGGCTTTGCCGCCGCGGCGCGCACCCGTGAACGCGCCCTCCTCGTAGCCGAACAGTTCGCTTTCGAGCAGTGCCTCCGGAAACGCGCCGCAGTTGATCGCCACGAACGGAAAATCGCGCCGTGCGCTCAACTGATGCAGGCTCTGCGCGATCATCTCCTTGCCCGTGCCGCTCTCGCCGCGAATCAGCACGGTCGCGTCGGACTTCGCGTAGCGGCGCACGAGCTTGCGCACGCGCTCGATCGCGGCGCATTCGCCGATCAGATCGTCGAGCCTGTAACGCGCGACGAATTGCTGCGCGCGCTGCCGCGAACGCAAGGTGCGATCGAGCCGTTCGACCGCCCGCGATTCCTGAAACGTCAGCACCATGCCAGTCGTCGCGCCGCGCTCGACGAGCGGCCCGCGATGCACGAGATAGCTGACGCCGCGCACGGTTTCGAGCGTTTCGCCTTCGGCATCGGGCGTGCTCCGGGCGAGCTCCGGTGCGAGATCGGCAAGCGGCACGCCGACCGCCGCGACGGGGTCGATGCCGAGCGCCGCCGCGAGACGCTGATTGATCGCTTCGACGCGCCCTTGCGCGTCGAGCGCCGCGACGCCGTCGCGCAGATGCTGCAGCACGTTATCGAGCCTTTGACGGCGCGCGATCTCGGTCCACGTTGCGTGCGCGACGTCGAGCGCCGTGTCGAACGCGGCGCGCACCGACGCGCGAGAGTACAGAAACACCGCCTCCATGCCGGCGCGTGCGGCCAGATCGGTGACGAGGCCGGGTCCGACGAGCGCCTCCACGCCGCGATCGCGCAGATCGAGCACACAGCTTTCCGCGTCCTGCGCGGACCGGTACGACGCAAACAGCAGATCGAGGCCGTAAGCCGCTGCAAAGCGGCGCACCTCGGGCGGCGTCTCGCCGTACGTAACAAGCGCGACCGACGCCGCGTCGCGCCGCGCGCGCGCGAGTGCGTGCATCACATCGAAGCCGGTCGGATTGACGAGCACCACCGGCACGTCGACGCGCGATTTCAGATATGTGCCGTTCGAACCGGCGGCGACGACCACGTCGGGCCGCTGCGAACCGGCGGCCGCTTCGATCGCGTGCACGGCGTCTTCATAGCCAAGCGATACCAGGTGCAAGTCGGCGCGACTGTCGTATTCGTCGGCGATGTCGCGAAACAGGTCGCGCAATTTACTGATGCCGACGGCCCAGATGCGCGGACGCTCGAGCGGATCGGAAGACCGGATCATTGGGGTGTGGGCGGTTGCCTGGTTGAACGGTCCGCTCGAGGCGGAAGAACTGCAATTATGCGCCCGAATTCAGTTATGAAAAATCGGATTTCACTATTGAAACTCGGCGCAGCTTTCCCATCCGCGCAAAATCGATCGAAATCAATGACTTGCGCACCGTCGTCCAATTGGCCCATTCTTTGCGCTACACCGACCCGTTACCGGAGCCCACTATCATGACGCCCACCACCGAGCCATCCACTAACACCGCCGCACACGCTCAGACAAGCGCCGGCGCGCGCTTCCGCGCCGCAGTCGCCGCCGAAAAGCCGCTGCAGGTCGTCGGCGCGATCAACGCGAATCACGCACTGCTCGCGCAGCACGCGGGCTTCAAGGCAATCTACGTGTCCGGCGGCGGCGTCGCGGCCGGCTCGCTCGGCCTGCCCGATCTCGGCATCTCGACACTCGACGACGTGCTGACCGACGTACGCCGCATCACCGACGTCTGCGATCTGCCGCTGCTCGTCGATGTCGACACCGGCTTCGGTCCTTCCGCGTTCAATATCGCGCGCACCGTGAAAGCGCTCACGAAAGCGGGCGCGGGCGCCATGCATATCGAAGACCAGGTCGGCGCCAAGCGTTGCGGCCACCGCCCCGGCAAGGCAATCGTCTCGCAGGACGAGATGGTCGATCGCATCAAGGCCGCCGTCGACGCGCGCACGGACCCCGGCTTCGTGATCATGGCGCGTACCGATGCGCTCGCCGTCGATGGCCTGCAGGCCGCGATCGATCGCGCGGCGGCCTGCGTCGAAGCGGGCGCCGACATGATCTTCCCCGAAGCGATGACCGAACTCGACATGTATCGCCAGTTCGTGAAGGCCGTGAAGGTGCCGGTGCTCGCGAACATCACCGAGTTCGGCGCGACGCCGCTGTTCACCGTCGACGAGTTGCGCGGCGCGGACGTCTCGCTCGTGCTGTATCCGCTGTCGGCGTTCCGCGCGATGAACAGGGCCGCGGAAAACGTCTATCGCACGATCCGTCGCGACGGCACGCAGCAGGCCGTCGTCGACACGATGCAAACGCGCGCCGAACTGTACGAAAGCATCGGCTACTACGCGTACGAGCAGAAGCTCGACGAACTGTTTTCGGGCAGCAGGTGAGCGAGTCAATATTCAGCCACCCTGAATAAACGATGAGGAAGCGAAGATGAGCGAAGCAGACACGTCCAGCACGTCCAGTCCATCGGGAGCGGGCGCATTCAAACCGAAGAAATCGGTCGCGCTGTCGGGCGTGACGGCCGGCAATACCGCACTGTGCACGGTCGGCCG